>JASFER010000299.1:0-7523 GCA_050124755.1 Desulfobacteraceae bacterium | reverse complement strand
TTCCTTTGCAAAGGCCTTGGAAGAGGTGCCGGAGGTTGACATCCTTTTCGACGATACACGCATGTATATTCGCAAAACGAAAACAGGCTACCTTCTGATATGGACCGAAATCTATGCTGTGCCTTCCTTGATCAAACTCCAATGCGATGTGGTGGTTCCAAAATTAGACCGACACAAACCAAAAGGCTTTAAACGGTTTTTAAAAAAATAGAAGCCCGGTATTATTGATGAATAGGGTTATCGGTGACGACGGTGCCGCCGTAAACGAGAAAATCGGAGTTCAAGGGCGGCCTCCCGCGATGCCTGCGGTGATGGCGGCGACATTTTCAATCACCCGGTCCAGGTCGATGGTGCATAGGCGGCCTGCTTCCATCACCACCCGGCCGCCGATCACCGTGGCCGTGACATCGTTTCCCCGGGCCGCGTACACCAGGTGGGATACGGGATTATAAATGGGCGTCAGGTGCGGTTTGTTGGTGTCGATGACAATCAGGTCCGCCTTCTTTCCCGGTTTCAGCGAGCCGATGGCACCCCCCATGCCCAGCACCCGTCCCCCGGATGAGGTGGCCATGCCCAGCACCGTGTCGGCATCGACGGCTGTGGGATCGAGGGAAGCGACCTTATGGAGTTTCGCCGCCGTATCCATTTCGCAGAAGAGGTCCAGATCGTTGTTGCTGGCGCATCCGTCGGTGCCGAGTCCCACACAGACACCTCTTTTCAGAAGCGCAGGCACCGGTGCGATGCCCGAGGCGAGTTTCATGTTGCTTTCGGGATTATGAGAGATCTTTACGTTAAATTTTTTAAGAAGATCCATGTCCTTGTCGGTGAGCACCACGCAGTGATCCGCCACCAGGTTTCCGGAAAGTACTTCCAGGTCCGCCAGGTGCTGCACAGGGGTTTTCCCGTATTTTGCCTTGACTTGGTCCACCTCGTTTCTGGTTTCCGAAAGATGCATCACCAGGGGAAGATGGTGCCGTTTGGCCAGGGCAGCCGCCTCTTTCAACAGCTCCGGTGCGCACAGGTAGGGCGAGTGGGGCTCCACCGCTATGGTGACGAGCGGATGCCCCGCCCATTTTTCTATGAGCGATTCGGTATAGGCAAAGCCCTTTTCAAGGGGACCGTAATTGGGGGAGGGGGCGTCGAAGAGAACTTCCCCCACCACTGCCCGCATGCCGGCATCGGCGGCGGCCCGGGCCACGGCATCTTCGAAAAGATACATATCGCAGAAGCAGGTGGTGCCGGAGCGGATCATCTCGGCGCAGGCCAGCAGGCTTCCCCAGTAGACAGCCTCGTCGGTGAGTTGCGCCTCGGCCGGGAAGATATGGTCATTGAGCCAGTTCATGAGGGGAAGGTCATCGGCAAGCCCCCGGAACAGGGTCATGGCCGCATGGGTGTGGGTGTTTACCAGGCCCGGCATGATGATGCCGCCCCCGGCATCCAGAACCCGGCCGGCACAAGCCCGCGGCAAGTCCCGGGCCGGTCCGACGGCGGCGATTCGGTCTCCGGTGACGGCCACCGCGCCGCTTTCAAAGGTTCCGACGCCGTTATCGAGGCTCAGAACGAGCCCACCCGTAATCAGAAGGTCCCAATGGGTATCGGTCATCATTGCGTTTGATGCTTTCTTTGTAACGCTTTTCCACTGTCATATGTCTATTCCTTGTAGAAAAGGCATATAACGCATCCCGGTTATCCATAAAACCCAAGTTGGTTGAAAAAGCCGTCTTCCGAAACGGTCGGGGCAGAGCCCGACCCTACGAAAAACCTCAAAACGCCAGGGACCGGAGTGATTAGCGTAGGGCCGGGCTCCGTACCGGCCGGGTATAAAATCCGATATCCTGCATAGAGATTGCCTTATTATTCTTAATTGCGGTTTTCTATAAAGCTCAATAAGATAACCGCGTAACGCATTTTTCAAAGGGAACCCAGTCATTGATACTGGTTGAAATAAAAATTATTTTTAGACACTTCTGTTTCTCAAGCGAAGTATTCCCAAACCAAAGGATATAAAAATGGTGCCTGAAATGCGGTTTAGCCAAGTGGCTCTGTTTCTTTTTGCAAACCAACCTTTGGCCGAATGGGCACTTATTGCATAGCCTACTAAAATGATAAAAGAAAAGAGCATAAATGTTGTCGTCAAGATTATAAACTGAACCAAAATAGGTTTCGATAAGTCGATGAATTGCGGAAAAAGTGCTGTAAAAAACAAAATGGCTTTAGGATTAGAAATTGCAACTAAAAGACCTTGAACAAACGATTTGCGTATGCCTTGATTGGATTTAGATGTTTCAATCGCTTTTTCAAAAAGGTTATGTTTGGATCTCCATTGGCGAATTCCCAAGTAGATCAGATAGATAGCTCCAAATATTTTCAAGGTCGTAAACAACAGGATCGATGTTTGAAGCACTGCCCCCAAGCCTAAAGCGGCTGCACTGGAAACAACAAAAATACCTGTAATATTCCCAAGTGATGAAAAGACCGATTTTGTGAATCCATGGGTGAGACTATTTGTGACTGATAGAAGAACCGCCGGACCAGGGCTGATGATGGCAACAAGAGCGATGCTTAAAAAGAATAACCAGGTAGATAGTTCCATAAGTTCACCTTAAAGGTTTCTATGTTGGGATGCATATGTCGCTAACGAATATACCAGGAAGATCAGTCTGATCAATTCACACGATACCACTGTCAAAGACCATGTCAAATTTAATATATGTAACATCTATCTGCAATTTTAAGCGACCTATTCTTCTTACCTGCAAAAAAATGTGGAAATTTGTCATCACACACATATTTTGGGTTGATTATTCAGCGGAGTATAGTAGGGTACCACGCGATCACCAAATCAGTACCATTTTCTAATATGGCCAAAAATTATCGAAACAAGCTTTAATGTGCTGCAAAAGCCGCAGCTCCAATTTATTTTCTATGCACTATCTATAATCGGTGTTTTTCTTTTACCAATTTTGGAATTGGTAAATCTAAATTTTTGCAGATTTTCATTTGGTCCATAATTGATTAAATTTATCATCTATCCATTCGCCTTTGCTGGCCATTGTGATGAGTTTAACAAAAATACAAGTCGATCATATGACTGCGCACCTTTTCAGAATTTCATAAATATCATTAAAAATGTAAGGAGGTAACTGCTATGATTAGAGATCTATCAAGAAATCTAAGAGCAAGGAGCATCTTGTCGCATGGCCAAAGGGTTGATCCTGTTACCGGCGATCAAATATCCTATGTTAACACACATAAAATACATGTAACTGCCGATGAAATAATTTTGCAAAATCGCAGGGGCGTGCCACACAATGCCACTAGTGTCGACGTTACAATTGACGCCACCGCGTTGGGGGTTAATGGCCTGGATTCCGGCACAAAGTCTCCCAGTACCTGGTATCATATCTGGATAATTTCAAGTTTGAGAGGCGCTGCAAAGGGTCTTTTCTCCGAATCCGCATCGAACCCGAAGTTGCCCAAAGGATATCCGTTTAAAGCGTATGTGGGGGCGGTATATAACAATCAGGACGACTTTTTTAACTCATATTTTCAGAATAATAAATTGGCGTGGGCAGAAAAAACATGTCCTTTGTCCATGACGTCATTATCAACTAATCCAACTATGGTTGATTTATCCGCTTCAGTTCCATCAACCGCAATCTCAGTAATTTTAGAGTTGTCAGGTTTGACAACAATTGGTGGGCACTCTATTTCAAATATATTTGTGGGCCCGACTTCAAACGGCCCGTGGCATAATCAGTGGATGATGGTGGCAGGGACCCCACAGGGCGAGGGGAGCATTGACCATGTGCAATTCATAACACAAAATGAAATATTTATAGATTCGGCACAACAAATTTATGCTTATGTCGGAACAACAGATGACAGGATAGAATTACGTGTACTTGGTTGGAGGTATTAAACAAGATCACCGGTGCCATGTAAGCAGATGATGGCATCCATAAAGAAGAAATACCTTCCTCATTTTTGAAGATTTTCGAGAACTATTTGGGAGGATATGGCATATGTGAAAATTGTAGATATAAACCAGTTTTCACCGGGCAGTAGAGTCCATATTGCAGATACCCACCATGTAAGGCCCGTCAGGGACAGCCACTATATTTGCGTGGCTTTCCAACAATTGGTCGACTGTTTCCTGCACATTTTCGATCTTGATGCACCCGGTTTTCTCCAAATCGGCCCGTGAAAGGCCCGGTGAATAAACATAAACCCGACCGGCATGATCTAAAGCCTGATAAATGCTCTGGGCGCACCACTGGTCTATGACGAAATCCTTGGGATCACAGTAGCCGGCAAAGAACTCCCGCGGGCTGCAGACCGACGTCATGATGCCGCAAAATTCAGGACTTCCCAGACCCTCGAGGCACTCGCACGCCACTACGATGGTTCCTCCCTTTTTGAGAATATCCCTGGCCGCGATCATGGCCTTGCTGATTTGATAAAATGTCGAATCCAGAGGATACCCGCCGCCGGAAGTGATGACCATATCCACCCGCTCATTCACCTGGACCGTGCAATGGTGTTTAACCATTTCGCAACCGGCCACATGCGCATGGTTGTAATGCCCTGCATAGACGCCGGTAATCGCCCGTTGTTTGTTGATGACCACGTTGAGAATAAAATCGACACCCGCCAACTGCGTCACCCGGATGCCATATTCGTGAAAGGGGTTTCCGTCCAAAAGGCAGTTTTTTACCCTGGGGTGGTCGATGAGTTTAAAAGAGTGCATGAATTTCATGGTCTCGTAACTGGAGATCCCCGGTAGGAGCGCCTTGCGTCCGCCGGAATAACCGGCATAAAAATGGGGCTCGATTAAACCGGTCAATATTTTCAGATCCGCATCCAGATAGTGCTTGTTAAGTTCGATAGGCGCACCCTCGATCTCGTCAATTTTGCGGTACCCTTCGGCCTTTCTACAGTAATGGTTTACGATCTTGTAGTTGCCCATGATCTCGCGGCCCACCATGGATGCCAGCTCTTCACCCAGATTGGGCCGATGCATACCGGTGGCGATCAGGATCGTAATGTCTTCTCTTTTGATCCCGCTCTCTTCAAGGATGTTGAGCATCGGCGGTAGAATGATCCGGTTGGGTACCGGCCGCGTGATATCGGAAATCACAATGCAGGCGTCTTTTTTCCCCTTTGCAAGTTCCTTTAACGGCGGACTCTCAATGGGGTCGGTCAAGGCCTGACGTATGGCACCCTCCGGATCGGAAAGGGGTTTTGCCGGTTTCATCTCCAAAACCCTCACCGATTCAGGCAATGTTAAATCAACGGTGTCTTTTCCGCACAGGAATTTTACCATTTGCGCTACCCTATCAAAAAAACAAGTATTCGATTTAATGTGCAAATTACAGATATGAAATATTTACACCAAAAGATGCGAATCTGTCAAAAACCAAATCCCGGTTGCCTGAATAGTGCCGTATTGCCAAATGAGCCGCTTGATGGGTTCTTTTTAAAATTTTTTGAGCTGGACATGTTGCCGCGATTGCCGATAGACTTTCAAGAGGCAGGTAGACAGAGAAGCTTTGTACCATGGTTTGGATGATCGAAAAAAAAGTACTTTACCATCTAATCGATCTCGGGTTTGAACGGGTAACGATTCCGATCCGCGTTACGTTCGAGTATGAAGTGAAAAACGGGACCTATGTGCCGGACAGCCTTTCCTGTCAAACGCTGTTCAACCAACAAGCCATTGCAAAACGTTATCCAAATATGGCGCCCGAAAGCCTCAAAAAGTCCATCGACCGGCAGATAAAAGACCGGCTGAAGCGCTATTTGTTAGGGCCTGCAAACATAAACTCCCGGCTTGCAAATAAAAGCCTTCCATGAAGGAAGAGGCCCCGCGCTTCCTGCAACTGTTGGAAGGGATGGAGCCATGATGCAGGAAGAGGGACGGCATATCCCCAGTGATTGGAACGATCTGCCGCTCGAACGGATGAAGGGGACGATCCTGGTGATTGGGGCCTCCGACCGGGGGAAGACCACCCTGGTACGCTGGCTGATGAGGCGGCTGACGTCCCGCGGCAGCCAGGTGGGTTGGCTGGACGGAGATATCGGCCAATCGACCCTGGGGCTGCCGACCACCATGACCTTGGCACTGGGGGAGCATCCGGCGGAACAACTGCCGGAACCGTCCGCCGCCTTTTTCGTCGGTGCGACCTCGCCCAAAGGGTGCATGCTGCCGCACGTGACCGGTTTTCGCCTGCTGCGGGATCTGGCGCTGCGGTCCGGATCAGACACTGTAGTGGTCGATACTACCGGGCTGGTAGCGGAAAATGCCGGCGGCGGGGCGTTGCAGGAGTGGACCATCGAGTTGCTTAATCCGCAATTTGTTATCGCACTACAGTACGGCCGGGAGTTGAAACATCTGCTGCCTGCCCTTCGGCGCGACCGGCGTCGGCACCTGCACGTGCTGAAACCGGCCCCGGCCGTGAGGACGCGGTCAACACAAGAGCGGGCGCACAACCGGCGGGAGCGGTTCCGGCGTTACTTTCAGGCTGCCCACCCGCTTCTCCTGCGGTTGGGAACGGTGCCGGTTTACGGCTTGCGCCGGGCGGGGCCTGGGCAGCTTGCAGCGCTGCTGGACCCGGCGGGTTTCTGTCAGGCGCTGGCGCTGCTGCACCAGCGGACGTCTGACGGCCTGATTCTGCAGACCCCGTGGGCAGGCCTAAAGGGTGTGTCGGCGGTGCGCTTTGGTATCATGTCGCTTGATCCGGCCACGGGCGCGGCAATGCGTACAAACAGGCACTGAATGATTGAAATACAATTGACCCAATGGTATATCGATATGCATAAAAGCAATTTCCTGTCTTTTAAACCCGGATTCAACTTTTGATTTGAACCTCTCACCCCTGTAAAACGGATTTTGCTTTTTTTATCATTCTCCACTTCCAGGGACTGTTTTCTTTGATCATTTTTTCTCCACGGCTGTGGCCGGTGGCCGGTGGCCGGGCGGCCTCTTTTCGGCCGGCAGAAACCGGGAAAAATAACCTGAAGCAAATGGAGGAGTATTATGCGCCAAGTATCACCGGAACTCCAGCAATGGTTGGATAATTTCAACCAATTAATGGAAACGCTTTTGGAAAAAGGGTTTAAGCAGACGCCCACCAACGCCAGGGAGGGGCTGGCAAACCTGACACTGGGACTGGTGACCGAAATCCCGGAAATCTCATGGATTCAAGATGATCTGGTACCCGCGCCGCACTATGCCGTACCGGTAAGAATTTATCATCCGGCTCCCGATGACAGACGGCCGGTCCTGGTATACTATCACGGCGGTGGCCATATGGCCGGCAGTGTTACCGTTTACGATCCGATTTGCCGCAAACTGGCCCTTGCGACCGGACACATCGTCGTTTCTGTCGAATATAGACGGGCTCCCGAGTGTCCCTATCCGGCCGGTGTCACCGATGCCTACCATGTTGCAAAAAACGTGTGGGCGACCCTTGATCGGCGTGACATGAACTATCGACATCGCCTTTGCATAGCCGGAGACA
>JASFER010000298.1:0-7530 GCA_050124755.1 Desulfobacteraceae bacterium | reverse complement strand
CAACGGCGAACTCTTCTATAATCTGGGCAACGCCCACTTGAAAAACAACGATCTGGGCCGCGCCATTTTGTGGTATGAACGCGCCCTGACGCTGCTGCCCAACGATCCCGATCTGCGGTTCAACTACGACTACGCCCGCTCCCTGACCCTGGATGCCCTCGAGGAGGAGGCCGTTTCCATAGAGCGCATCCTCTTTTTCTGGAAATATGAACTCAGCGGCCGTACCATCGTCTTTGCGGCCATTGCCGCCAACCTGGTTTTCTGGTGCCTGCTGCTCGCTTACCGCCTCACCGGACGCCGCGGTTTGCGCTACGCGGCCGCCGCCGCCATGATACCTGCAATCCTCTTCATTCTCACGGCCGCCTTCAACTACTACGAATCCGCCCATCAGCGGCAGGCCGTCGTGATTACCGAAAAAGCACCGGTCCGCTCCGGCCTGGAACCTACCTCCACCCAGCTCTTCATCCTTCACGCCGGCGCCAAGGTCCTGGTGGTCAAAGAGATGAAGGATCACGTTCAGATCCGCTTTTCAAAAGACAAAATAGGGTGGGTTGAAAACGGCGCCATCGGCCTGATTTAAAGAAGCGTTGCCATAAACGAGTTCCGCACATGAGCGGCCAGCTTATGGATGATCACATCCTTTGCATTGGCGGCCCTGTGTAGACACACACCGGCCTCCGGTAAAGACGGAAATCCTTCGGAAGGCCCGATGATCCGGACATCATCCGGCACAACATGTCTTCCAACCGGCGCCACTGCCAGGCCGGACCGCACGGCGGCCAGGATACCGGCGATGCTGGGACTCATGTAGGCGATATGGAAAGAGCGGGTTTCGGTTTCCAATGCTTCAATGGCCCATCTACGGTAAATGCAGTCATGACCGTAAACCGCCAGCGGGACCGAGCCTGAAGCAAGGCTTCCGGCATCCATGTTTGTGATCCAGACCACAGGCTCCCTGCACAACTCCTCCCCCTCCATGTCCAGCGCCGTACAGATTGCCAGATCGAGTTTGTTCTCCAACAGGTGGAAATAGAGCTGCCGGCTGGGCAGACAATGGACGTCCACCCGGATATCCGGGTATTCCTGCGCAAATCCGGCCAGGATCCGGGGGATGAACATGGAGGCATAATCTTCGGGAGCCCCGAACCGGATTTTTCCTTTCAGCCCGGACCGGCTGATGGCGGTTGCGGCTGCTTCATGGGCTTTCAGGATTTTCTTTGCATGTTCCAGAACCAGCTCTCCCATGGGAGTTAAAAATATCCGTTTTCCAGCCGTGTCAAGCAAGGGGCTTCCTACAATTTCGGTCAACCGCTTTATTTGCATGCTTACAGCAGATTGGGACCGGTGGATCTGTTTGCCGGCTGCTGTGAAATTTTTTGTTTTTTCCAGCACTACAAAGGTTTGTAAAAGGTCTACAGGGAATTGCATTTATAACCATCTAGATTATTGATCGTTTTAATCAATTTTATTTGTTTTTCAATTCATTTTATTTATCGTATCTTAATCCTCAAATCAACCCATATAGAAAAGGAGGCGCTATTTTGGAAAGCCAGAAAAACCTTCATGAACAAATCGGCAATGCATGGGATGTGTACAAAAAATGTCTTCCAGGGGTGGCCCGCGCTTATGACGAGCTTCCCATGGAAGTGTACCGGGACGGCGCCTTGCCGGGAAAGATCAAGCGCCTGATGGCCTTGACCGGCGCACTGGTCCATGGGTGCAGGGCCTGCATTCTCTTTCAGACCGAAAAATCCCTTGCAGCCGGTGCAACAGTGGAAGAGGTATTGGAGGCATGCTCTGTGGCAATTTCCCTGGGCGGAACCATGGGGGCTGGTGAAACCACCCGGGTCGTGCGCTTTATGGAAGAAAAAGGCCTGCTTCTTAAAGTCAATGAACGAAAGACGACAGGTGAAAAGAAATGAATATGACCGGCAATGACCGAGTAACGAATGAAAAAATCATCGCACAAGCCAAGGATTTCGGCGCAGATCTAGCCGGTATTGCGCGGGTGGCGGATCTTAAGGATTCGCCATCGCACTGGATCAGTAATATCATGCCGGACTTCGAAGGCGTGGGCACGCATCCGTCCGATCGCAAAAAACGCGGGATCGTACAGTGGCCGGAAGGGGCTAAGAGCGCTATCGTTATTGCCATTTCCCATCCGCGCAGTCGGCCGGAACTGGATTGGTGGGTCGATAGTACCAACGGTAAAGGAAACACCGCGGGCAACCGGCGACTGATGGATGTGACAGGTAAACTCGCCGATTGGCTTGAGCATAAAACGGACATGCGCTGTTTTAAGCTGCCTTACAATATCGAGAAAGGCGGCATCTATCTCAAGGATGCCGCCGTGTTGGCCGGGATCGGTTGCATCGGCATGAACAACCTGGTGATCACACCACAGTTCGGACCCCGCCAGCGTATCCGGGTCATGCTGGTGAATGCGGTGCTTCCCTCTACCGGTTCGATGGATTTCGACCCCTGCAACGGCTGCGACATGCCCTGCCGCAAGGTGTGTCCGCAACAAGCTTTTAAACGGCCCGTATACTCGCAGGCGGTCTATGGCCTTGAAACACTCCCGGGACGCACCGGGGTTTACGACCGCTTTCGTTGCAACGAACAGATGTTGATCGACGAGGCCAATGTGGAAACAGTTGATAGTGAAAAGAAAGAGGCTGTTGTACGACAAGTGAAATATTGCCGGCGGTGTGAAATGGCGTGTCCGATTGGAAGAGGCAGCTGATTATGGCAGAAGTGGTTCGGGCTCTTTCCGTCAACACTATCCCGGTGCTAAACATCGTATCTATAAAATAATAAGCCATTTTAATTTTATGACCGTAGCCGTTTTCTCAGAATCTCCAGGCTTGTAGTGTAAAGTGAATATAAGTTTTCCTTTTTGTCCTGTCTCCTCAAGCACGAATGGATATTCTAAATCAACATAATTCATCATTGGGTCTCGACTGCGAACAATTACGGGAGAAGTTCCATATGAATCGTAAACACTGGAAATACTACTACCATATCCAATACCTTTGCTTGTTTTAATCCTCACCCCTCCACTACTCTCTTTAAAACGGCCATATTCCATACAACTTAATTTTCTGCTTTAGAAAGCGTATTGTAGCAGTTTAAACTAATCACTATTATAAAAAAAATAAATTTCTTTGCCATAAGTGTTTTTCCTTCATTTGCTATTTGATCCATATTTTTATTATCTTATCGAAGGTCAACGGCTATACGCCATCGAACAAAACCGGCTTCAATTATATCGTTTTACCTGGGTGTTACCCTAATGTTGCAAAAGGCGGTGTCGCTCAATGGCTTTTAGTACATAGGGGTAGATGTTGTCCGTGATTCGGGCATAGCCCTGCTCGGTAGGGTGAATGCGATCGGGCTGGTTGAGTCGGGGTTCACCGGCCACGTCTTTTAAGAAAAAGGGCATGAAGATCACCTGGTGCTTTTGAGCCACACGCGGATAAATGGTGCTGAATGCCCGGGTGTACTCCGGGCCCAAATTGGGCAGCATGAGCATGCCGGTTAAAATCACCTGTATATTGTTGGCTTTCAATATGGCGCAGATCTGATCCAGGTTGGTTTCCAAAAGCTTGGGGTCGATACCGCGCAGGCCGTCATTGGCTCCGGTTTCCAGAATGACGATGTCGGGATTGAGGGCGGAGATCACCCATTCGATGCGCGAGCGCGCCCCGCTGGAAGTCTCGCCGCTCACGCCGGCGTTGACCACTGCATAGCTGAAGCCATCGGCTTTGAGCTTTCGCGCCAGTTGGGCCGGGTAGGCCAAATCCTCCGCCACCCCTAGGCCGGCAGTGAGGCTGTCGCCAACCGCCACAATAGTGCCCTCCGCCACCTGCTCTACCGGTGCTGCCTGGGCGCGCTTTGATGTCGTCGTCGGCTCGGAATTGCAGCCCGTCAACCAGACAATGCCGAGCAACAAAACCCCGCATAACCAAACCCCGAATAACAAAACATAGAGGACGGCCGGTCCGATAAAGCATGGACCGCGGACGACCTTTCGCCTCCGGCTATCCATAGGTTTGCTCCCTCAAATAGGTCACCGGCCGTTTCTCCATAATGGATCGGGAGGCGGCCAGGCCCACCACCACCACCAGCAACAGGGTGACCGCCACCATGCCCCCCGACGGAAGCAGAAAGGGGCGGTAATCCATGTCCAGCTTGACTGTGCAGACCCAGAAAGCGCCGGCCTGGGCCATAACAAGCGCCAACAGGCTGCTGAGAAAACCAATGAGCAGATTCTCCAGGGCAAATACTTTGAACACAAACCGCTTCCCGGCCCCCAGGATTTTATAGTATACCGACTCCACCATGCGCTCGGCACGGGTGGCATAGACGGCACTGATGAGAATCAGCAGCCCTGCGGCGATGCTGAAAAAACTGAATCCGCGGATGATCCTGGAAAGCTGATTCATCAGGCGGGTGAAAACGCCGATGGTCTGGGAGATATCCAGCACACTGATGTTGGGGAATCGGGAGACGATGCGGCTTTGCAAGGGGCCCAATTGAGCGGAAGGCACCTTCAGGGCGGCAAAAAAGGTTTGGGGTGCCTGCTTTAAGGTGCTTTCCTGAAAAACGAAGTAGAAAAAAGGGCTGAAGGAAGAGCGGGTGCGGGTACGAACTGGAGATCCTGGCCTTTAGCGGAACACCCTGGATCTTGAAGCTGATCACATCTCCCACATCCATGGGATGCATTTGGGCCACGGTATCGAGGATGGAGACCTGCAGATCGGGCCAGTCTGCACGAAAGAGGTCTTTACCTTTCAGCATGGTTTCATCTTCCAGCAAATGGCGGCGGTAGGTCAAATTGAACACGCGTGAAAAATTGTCCCGTCTTTTTCTGCGTTCGGTCTCACGATTGATAGTCTTGTCGTTGATGGCCGTCACCCGTGCCCGGACAATGGGATAAAGCTCGGTGCCGCTTCCCACCTCGCGGATAAACCCATCCTTTTGATCCGGCTGGATATCCACGAAAAAGGCGTTGGGCGCCTCTTCAGGGTAGGATTGCACAAAAGCGGCATCCATGTTCCGCTCGATGAGATAGTTGGCAAAAATCACCGCAAGCGAGGCGGTGAGGGTGATGATAACCGACCGGGTGGCGCTGCCTTTGCGAAAAAGCCCTTTGACGGCCTGGCGCAACACCAGATTGCCGATGGATCGTCCTCTCATGGCCCACAGCAGTAATTGGGTCAGCAGGGCCGCCGCCAGGACCAGGGCGGTGATGCCGCCGACGTAGTAGAGACCGAAGCGGATCTCCTGCATATGCCTTATCACCAGGCCGAAGAAAAAGAGTAGAATCAGGGCACCGGAGAAGTAGTATGGACCTTTTTGAATCGCCGGGTCGAATTGCTTTCTGAAAATAATCATGGGCCGCATGGCTTTAATGTGGTAAAGCGGCAAAAATGAAAAGACCATGACCACCACGAAGCCGAGCAACACACCCTCCACCACACCGGCCCACGAAACGGAGAGGTTCAGATCGGGAGGCAGGTAGGCTGCCATCACCCATCCCAGGCCCTTTTGCACCCACACGCCGGACAGGATGCCCATCACGGTGCCGGCACCACCCAGTAATCCCACCATGCCGATAAAATGGCGAAAGATATAGCCGTTGGTAGCTCCCACGGTCTTCATGATGGCGATGGTATGCTGTTTTTCTTTCAGCAAGGCTGTCAAGGTCCCCTGGATACCCAGCCCGGCCATGAGCAGAATAAACAGGCCCACCAGCTTCAAGAAGAAGAAAAAATTATCCATGAAACGCTTGATGCGCGAGCCGGCGGTTTGAAAGGTATCCACTTGCTCCTGATCCGATACGGCGATGCGCTTGAGTTGTGCGGCAATGGCATCGGCGCGGTCCTGTGCCGGAACTTTGAGCAGGACGCCGCGCCGGATGCGGCCGCCCTTTTCGACCAGCCCCAGCGCATCCAGGTCATCCGCATGAACAAAGACCCGCGGACCAAAGGAAAAGAAATTGACCGGGCGATCCGGTTCCGATGTCACCACATCTGCAATGGTTAAGGTCGTATAGCCCACCTTCAGCACGTCGCCCACCGCCATGCCGGTACGGTCCAGCAGGGTCTGGCCCACGATGCAGTGACCGGGTGTGAGCGCCTGCTGAAACGGACGGCCCGAAGCCAAACCGACCCGGCCGTAAAAAGGGTAGCCCGGGCTGACCACTTTTAGCCCGGCCAGTATGGATGCACCTTCATCCATGGCACGTACCACGCTGAAGAACTGATGGATATCGGCGCGAACCACCTGCTTCTCGGCCACCAAACGATCCACGGCCCGGTTTAAAGGGGCGGAAATGGGATCGTAGGACTTGATGATAACATCGGCGGCATGCAAGGCGCGGGAATCATCGAGCAGCGATCGGCCCACGCTGGCGGCAAAACCGCTGAAAGCGGTAAGGGTGGTCAGCGAGAGTGCGACACATAGCACAAACAGCAAGGCCTGTTTGGAGGACCTGCGTGTCTGACGCATAACCCATGATAATTGGCCCATGGTGCGTCTCCTACCCTGCCAGTCGGCCGTCTTGGAGCGTGACCACACGGTCGGCCGCCCGGGCGATTTGGGGATTGTGGGTCACCAGGACGAGCGTGGCCGCATGTTCGTTTTTAAGGTCGATGAGTTGCTCCAGCACTAATTTGCCGTTTTCCGAATCGAGGTTGCCGGTGGGTTCGTCCGCAAAGAGCAGTTTTGGCCGGTTGATCATGGCCCGGCACAGGGCAATGCGCTGTTTTTCCCCGCCGGAGAGCTGGCTGGGCAGATTGTCGCGCCGCCGGGCCAGGCCCACGCGCGCCAGCAGCTGTGCGGCGCGTTCGGCGGCTTGCCGGTCCCCCAGCAATTCCGCCGGAAACATGATGTTTTCAAGAGCGGTCATGGACGGAACCAGGTGGAAGGATTGAAACACGAAACCGATGGTCTTGTTGCGCAGGGGAGCCAGCTCTTCTTCGGAAGCCCTGGATATATCCCGGTCGTTGATCAGCACCCGGCCGGAAGTGGGCCGGTCCAGACCGGAAAGCAGGGTGAGCAGGGTGGTCTTGCCGCTGCCCGAGCTGCCGCTGATCACCAGAAATGTGCCGGCGTCCACCGTCAGGTCGATCTCATCGAGGACCGTAATGGTGCGGTGGTCCACCTCATAGGTTTTGCTGAGCCGACGGGCTTCTAAAAGGGCCATGGTCATTACACTTTCGAAAAGGGCGATGACGTCGATTAAACCCTGACCTAAGGGCAAACATTATACACAAAACGACCTCCATCATAATCATGGCTGCCCGTGCGTTCAAGGCCTGTGTATTCTTAAAACACGCTAAACCGCTGCCGCAAGCGCCCAAAAATGACACCAGCAATTCTAACTGAATGCCATTCACCACAGCAGACGCAGGTTCAAGGATTTTCTAACGCGGTTATCTTAAAAGATTAAGCGGGCGGGGTTTATCCCCACCGGTCGGGACAGAGCCCGACCCTACCCGGGAACCCTCAAAACGCCAGGGGTCG
>JASFER010000297.1:0-7548 GCA_050124755.1 Desulfobacteraceae bacterium | reverse complement strand
GTCGGATCTGGGCATCGATTCCATCAAACGGGTGGAGATTCTCTCGGCCCTTGAAGAGCGCATGCCCGACCTGCCCAAGGTGACCCCCGACATGATGGGTACGCTGAAGACGCTGGGGCAGATCACCCAATACCTGTCCAAACCATCTATTCCAACAGACGCGACGTCATCGCAGATACCGGCAAAACCCCACATCCACGTGGTGCAAACCCCCGAAAACCACCGGGTTGAACGCAAGATAATCAAGCTCGTCCATTTGGAAAAGCCCAAATCCCATTCCTTTTCAATTCCAGAGGGTGCTGTTATCGGCGTGGCAGGAGATCGGGACGGTTTAGCCGGCGAACTGGCGGCGTCACTGATCCGGAAAGGATTTGGCGCACGTCAATTCCAGCATCGCAAAGAAATTTCTGCCGACCTGCACCTTGCCGGTTTGGTGCTGATCGCGCCCATGGAAGCCAATGAGGCGTTTAAATGGGCCCAAACCTTTGCATCCATACAAAAAAATGCCCCATTGCGTTCCAACGCCTGGTTCGCCACGGTGTCTGCGATAGACGGCGCCTTTGGTTTCAACGATGGACAAATATCCGATCCCTTTCAAGGCGGATTGGCCGGACTGGTTAAAACCGCCGCCATCGAATGGCCCGAAGTACGCTGTTTAGCCGTCGATATCGATCCCCAATGGAATGATATTCCAGCCGCTGCCAATGCATTGCGTGATGAGATCTTCTTTGCCCAAAGCAGAGAGCGCATTGAAATCGGTATCGGTCCCGACGGACCGGTGGGTTTGGACCTGGAAGATGTTTCCCCGGAACCCAACGGCCATCTAGACCTCAACCCCCAAGACGTGGTTATCGTAACCGGTGGTGCAAGGGGCGTCACGGCGGCCGCCGCCCAGACACTGGTGTCTCAAACGCCCTGCACGCTGGTGCTCATCGGCCGCTCGCCTGCCCCTCAGCCCGAACCACCGTGGCTTGCCGGCTTGACGGATGAGGGTGAAATCAAGAGAGGCATTCTCGATAACTGGACTGAAGGGGACACTCCGGCGCCTAAAAAGATTGAAAAAAGGTACCGCCAATGGATGGCCAATCGCCAGGTACTGACGACCCTGAATAACTTGGAGCGCATGGGCGCAACAGCCCGTTACTTTTCAGCCGACATTCGCGACGAGCAAGCCATCGCTTCTCTGTTGGAACGAATTCGGGGAACCGTTGGTGAAATTGGCGCCATTGTTCACGGTGCAGGCGTCCTTGAAGATCGCTTGATCGTCGATAAACAGGCAGACCAGTTCGACACGGTATACGAAACAAAAGTGGAAGGCATTAAATCCCTTCTGAATGCCACCGTTGAAGATGATCTTAAGTACATGGTCTTTTTTTCTTCAGTCAGTGCGCGGCAGGGCAACCCGGGCCAGGCTGATTATGCGATGGCCAACGAGGTTCTGAATAAAATCGCCCAGCAGCAACACGCTATTCGCCCGGAGTGCAAAGTGGTCTCCATAAATTGGGGTCCCTGGAACGGGGGTATGGTAACCCCCAGTCTGAAACGAAATTTTCTCAAACACGATATTGCGCTTATCCCATTGGATCTCGGCGCACAGGCCATGGTTGATGAAATGGCACAGCCCCTTAAAGGCCCTGTTGAAGTTGTCATCGGCGGAGCTTTGTTAGGGCGTGTGAACCGACCGTCGGCGGCACCGAAACCGGCTGAATTGACCTTAACATGCAAACGTGATGTCAGCCTTGAACGCTATCCTGTACTGGTATCGCACCAGTTGGACGGCCGTCCGGTGGTTCCGCTGGCACTCATTACCGAATGGTTGGCCCATAGCGCTCTGCATGCCCATCCGGGCTTGGTCCTGCATGGCATGGACAATCTCAGGCTGCTCAACGGAATAACTCTCGATCAACAGAGCCGGCTCATCCACATGATGGCAGGCAAAGCCACGCGAAAGGGCCAAATCTTTGAGGTGGACGTTGAAATTCGGGAGGATCGGCTGGAAGGCCCGGCTCGCGCCCATTCCAGCGCCAAAGCGATTTTATCCGAGCGCCTTCCGGCCCCGCCGGTTTTTCAAGGAAACGGCCACTTCAAACCGACAACTTCGATGGATTCCCTCGAAGACATCTACGAACGCGTGCTGTTTCATGGCCGGGATCTGCGCGGCATCAAAGAGATCGTTCGCATCTCCAATGAGGGCATGAGTGCCATATTGGCTTCAGCTCCTCCCCCTGCCCAGTGGATCAACGATCCGCTGCGCAGCCGATGGCTTGCCGATCCATTGATCCTGGACAGCGCGTTTCAGATGGCCATTGTTTGGTGTCACAAACATCACGGGCTGGTCTGCCTGCCCAGTTATGCCGCCTCCTACCGGCAGTATTGCCGACGTTTCCCGGAAAATGGCGTAACCGCAATTTTGGAAATTCACAAGTGCCGCAATCGAAAAATGATTGGAGATTTCACATTTCTCGATTCCGGCAAAAAGGTCGTGGCTCAGCTCAAGGGATATGAAGCGATCATGGACCCCGGCTTGATCAATGCCTTTAAAGCGGCCTAGATCTGAATCGGTCAGCATGCAGCCATACCCATATTACACATATCAAGAGGTGCTTGTCAGACCGGCCTTTTGTTTGACCCGCAGAAGGCCTGGGCTGTTATTGATGTACATCAAAGGGGATTGACATCCCAGGTCCATAAAAATCGTTTCAAGTCGATCAAACAGAACGGGTTTATCAGGCCAGCGAAAGGATTTTGCGCATTTGCGGTGCATTTCCCAGGACTCTTTTACCACGGCATTTTGGTTGATCACCTCCATTTGAACCTTTTCGCAGACAAACATGGCGCATACCAAGGGCCTCACCTTCCAAAGGCAACCTTTGTCAGCCAAGTAAATACACTTGTTTTGATATACAGGTTTTTTAATGGCCGCTTCTAGCGCTGCAAAATCTATTTCATCGCAGCAGACGGCATTGATCACCACGTCAGCCCAAAACGTGATAATGCCATCCTTTGAACAGCAGGCGCTCGTTTGGCTTTTAAAGCAGGCCTGGGAGCAATATTTTCCCAAATGATCTCGTAAAAAACCCTCCAATCGGAGACGAAAATCCAAGTAGGGTTGAATTTCATTTTTTAACCGGCTGCAGGTAGAAGGATCCATTCGCATCAATTGTTCGCGCACCTGGATCAAAGCCTCAAGTTGTTCTTCCTGGTATGAATTCATGGCATCCATCATCTTTTCAAGATTATCGAAATTCTTGACACAACTCGCAGGTAAACCACAAGGATTTTATGAGAAGATGAATTTAACTTGACAAATGATAAAAGTAAGGAAACGTTAGCGCTCATGGATTCTTCTCAACACCCTTTGGAAAAAATGATATCCGGTAACAAGTCGTTCGGGCCATCCGGTCACACGGCCATTGACAACGATGCCGAAGACAAGCCCAAAAGGCCCAAATCAATTGAGCTAATCGATCAAGAGGCGTCACGGCCGACTGCAATTGATTTATCCGGCATTGATCGCCCTGCCCTGCTGATCAATTCCAAGTTGAAGATTGCCTGGCAAAACAGAATGGCTGTTAACCAGATATGGCATAATGCCGGCTCCGCCAATAGCGGATCGACATCCCCCCATCTTTTTGACCTGCTATTTAATCCCATCTTTAAGCGCAAGGTTGCGAATTTCTCGAATTGTCTGGAATTTTTCTTAAATCAACTCTGCGCCGTGTTGCCCGAAGACCAGTTGCGAAACCATGTCCATCAAATGGAGGATGAAAGAAAAGATCCGATTCTGTCGCTGCTCGGCCAACGGGATTGGACTGAGGCAAACAGCACGATCTCAAGTTGTAGCTATCGCCAAACATTAATAAATGGTAGAAAAATCACTTTCGATGTAATGGCGGCCAATTTCAGAGAAGGCCGTCTTTTAATATTCCAATCCAGGACTGAAGATGGAAATATGGCACAAGTTCAACGGGCGGAAAAGGCAGGACGCCGATTTGTGCGGATAAATCACCATGCCAATCCAGTTCGGAAATCCTATCTTTTGTTGGCAGCCCGGCTAAATGATGCCTCAACACTGCGCATGGAGATGCTGTCGGACGAATACTGGAAACTGATGAACGGATTGAGTCAAAGGTGTCTTCAGACCATAGAGTCTTATGGCGGTGTTTTCGTCAAACTGAACGAAAGCGGCTTTTTGGCCTGTTTCATTTCAGATAGGGGTGATGTGCCTGATCCATTGGGAGTCATCGATTGCTGCCTTGAAATGAAAGCCCGTATAATGGAGTTGGGGCGAGCGTGGAAAATCAGGAAAGATTGGTTTCATGATATCGAATTGAATATGGGACTGCACTGGGAAGAGGATTATATCGGCACACTCACCACGTCGGCAGGTGATTTATTGACAAGCTTCGGTGCCGGCACGCAAATGGTAACGACCATATCCCGGCTTGCCAAAAGCGGTGAAATCTGGGCAACCAAAGCAATGATCGATAGAATACCTCTTGAAAAACTTAAACGTCTGAGATTTGGTATTCAGCGGCACGAAAGTCCCGGTCATCACAGGTACATTCGAAATGGGTTTGCGCGTATGAAAGATATATTTGGCGCAACGGCATCGAAGCCGGCGCATGACGAATCGTTGGATCTGCTTCCGATTACGCAGATCTTTGATTTGGAGGCGGGCATGCCTTCATGAGCCCGACGTAAATTCAACAATGTTGACTTGGTTGCGGCCGTTTTCCTTCGACTGATACAGCTTCTCATCAGCCCTGTAGATGAGCTGGTCCATGGTAACATCATCCATGCTTTTATCTTCAAAGGCAACACACGTTCCGCCAAAACTGGCGGTTATTTGGATGGCGGCATCTCCAAAGCTTATTTTTTTTTTCTCAACGGCACACCGTAACCTGTTGGCCATACTATCTGCACCGAAACAATTGGTTTCAGGCAAGACAATCATAAATTCTTCACCACCATAGCGCACCACCCAATCAATTTTTTTGCGAACCTGCCGGCCAATGCACCGCGAAAAGGCTTTCAGGACATCGTCTCCAGCCTGGTGGCCGTAGGTGTCATTCACCTTTTTAAAGTGATCGATATCGGCTAATATGACGGAAAGCTGATGTGAATATCTTTGAGCGCGCCGAAGCTCATGGGGCAAGTGTTCATTGAGATAACTGCGGTTATAGCAGCCCGTCAGCGGATCGGTGATGGAGAGCAGTCGGATCTCTTCATTGGCTTTTTTAAGTGATTGTTCAAGCTTGAGTATTCGAATACCCGTATTAATTCGGGCGATCAGCTCGGCTGAATGGATCGGCTTGGTCAGATAATCGTCAGCACCCGACTCCAGTCCTGATACGATATCCGTTTTGGAGTCCCGAGCCGTTATCAGGATGATGAATACGTAACCATCCGTTTTCTTCTCCCGAATTAATCGGCAAAGTTGGGGGCCGTCTATTTCGGGCATCATCCAATCCGTAAGGACGATGGGAAAGAATTGTTGATCAAATTGTTCTAAGGCATTGCTGCCGTTGGCAGCTGTCAAAACGGTGAAGCCGGCCTTTAGGAGATGCATCTCGACCACCGTGCGGGAAACAACATCATCGTCCACAACCAGGATAGGAAAGTCTTTTTTCATCCATTCCCCATGGGATGGCTATGACATATACCATAGCAATTGAAACATCGGCAGGGTTGCCCCTTGCCGCATTCGGCACACGGTACGGTCATCAATATCAGATAACGGTCCGTTATGCAACGCTGTTCAGAGCTCACTTGACCTTGGAACCACTGACTGATATTGGTCAATTGAGACGGTGTTCAAACCTTTTTACCCCATTTGCCGGCGGATGGATGCTGCATGCATCGTCGGTTGGTATACACAAAGAACAGGGGATCCAATTATGTCGGAACCGACTAACGACAAACTTATCGTTCAAGTGAACGTTGAGATAACCGCTGTCGCCCTTCAATCTATCGTCGCCAACGCTAAACTAACAGCCCCCAAAGACGCCAATGGCAATTATCACGTGGACACTGCCGATTACGTCAGCGCCATGATCAGCCGATTCTTGGCCGAAAGAGATTTTGACAGCTTTGTGATGGACGCTGATAATTATCCATCCGGCTAGTGCCTTGTATGGAAAGTGGTTCAGATTGCCACTCGTATGCACGGTTATTAAACCATGTCCATATCATGCCCCCCTTGATAAGAAAGAAATATCAATGGAATTCAAAACAATCCGCTACACCAAATCCAAGGGCAGGGCCCTTGTCACCCTTGATCGGCCCGAAGTACTCAACGCAATGAACAAACAATTATGGGACGATCTTCAAGCTTCCCTGGAAGATGCCGAACAGGATCCGCAAATAAAAGTAGTGGTGCTGACCGGAAGCGGACGCGCATTTTCAACCGGCGCCGATTTAAAAGAGTCCAAAACACGCACCCAAGAACAATACCGAACCTATTTGGAGTCTCTTCAAGAGGTATCCAGGACCATCATTCGTTATCCCAAGCCGACCATTGCCGCCATCAATGGATATGCCCTGGGGTCCGGATATGAATTGGCTCTGGCTTGCGATATCCGGATTGCCGCTGAAGATGCCCAAATCGGCTCGCCCGAAGCGCGGGTTTCCTCCTCCGTAACGGGCGGCGCCTTTCGCTTGATTCAAGATCTGATCGGTCCCGGCAAAGCCAAGGAGCTGCTTTTTACGGCAGAATCCATCGATGGCCGTGAAGCCGAGCGTATTGGCCTGGTCAATAAAGCGCTGCCGCTGGACCAATTAATGGATCAAGCCCTTTTAATGGCTGAAAAAATAGCTCAAAATGATCTGTTTTCCTTAAAAATGATAAAAAAGGGTCTTCGAATGGCTCAGGGGGAGGTCAGCTTGGCCGCTTTAATGGATTTTGAAATTGAAGCGTGCTTGGCGTGCGTGTCGACCCGTTCGAGGCGCAAGGCTTTGGATCGTTTTGAAAAACGAAAAGATTAAAGGGCTAACCGGGAAAGCGGACCACCTCATCAATGCGGTCAACCGAAATAAGCAAGGAAGATCTATCATGACTTTAGAAAGGGTAATGCGGCCCCGCTCCGTGGCGGTCATTGGCGCTTCCAAGAACGAAACCAAAAGAGGGTTCCAGTCCATTCAAACCTTATTGGCCAATAAATACGAAGGTGCCATTTACCCTGTTAATCCCAAAGAAAATCAAATTCTTGGAATCCCATGCTACAAGAGCGTGCGTGATATAGAAAACACGGTTGACCTCGCGCTGATAGCAACCCCGGCAATCACCACCCCCTCGATTTTAGAGGAGTGCGGGAAAAAGGATGTGGGCGGCGCAGTCATTCTAGCCGGTGGGTTTCGGGAAATCGGCGGTCAAGGCAAAGCGCTTGAAGAGCAGATGCTGTCAGTCGCCTCAAAATACAGTATCCGTATTATTGGTCCAAACACATCGGGCATGATGAATTTGCACACCAACCTCAATCTGGTCGGCATTCAAGACGCCCCCAAAGGCCATATCGCCTTGTTAAGCCAAAGCGGCAACATGGCTTT
>JASFER010000296.1:0-7551 GCA_050124755.1 Desulfobacteraceae bacterium | reverse complement strand
GAGTTTTGTACGCGGTTATCTTAAAACCTTTAATTAAGAATAATGATAAGCCAATCTCTATGCAAGATATGGGTTTTTATACCCGGCCGGCGCGGAGGCCGGCCCTACGCTAATTCCTCCAGTCGCTGGCGTTTTGAGGGTTCCCGGGTAGGGGCGGGCTCTGTCCCGACCGGTTCAGAAGGTAGCATTAGCGAAACTTGAAAAATCCGCTATTGACACCTATTGATTGTCGGGTGTTAAAAATAAGCCGGTCCTTCCTGAACATCCGTTTATCAATAGCTTAACGAGAAAAGCATAAAATCATAGCTGTTCCTGTGATAACTGTTCATCAGGCCTGTGCATCCGCAAAGAGTGATGATTAAAATCGACAAAGAAAAAATTGACCGTATGCTTTTCATCTATTCATCCGCTCATCAAGTTTTGTTTATTCCCAGGATGTTTTTGGCTTTGAATTCTTACACATCTCAATAAATATATTCATATCTTTCATGGCTTGGGATAACGCCCCGCTGCCAAAAGGAAGATCCGCATTTTTAAAATACATATAAAGCTCTTTATTCTCCTTTAGCAGCGCATTATTACGAACTCTATTTTCCATGTGCCTGCTGTAATATGTAAAAGCAAAATGGGATGTTTTGGTGATAGACAGATACTTTTCCGCCACCTCTTTCCAGGCAATCATTTTTTTCCGGTCTTTATCGCTTAATTGATTGTAATAATCCATAAATACACCAAGATATCTTTCATAAGCAAGGTACAGAATCAACTCTTTGCTGATGATTTCTTTGGCATTCTGATCATATTTCTTTGCGTCACCTCTATCAAAAGCCATCATCAGATTCAGCATGATAGCTCTTTCATTGTTGCAAACGAAATCCTGGCCGAATTGCGCAACCAATTCGTCCAACCATTTGGAAGTGTATTGGATTTTGTCTTTTTCATGCTCTCTTTCATATTTCTCGTTAATTGCGTTGTAAGTTCCGGCATAATCGAGGGTTAATTGTTCAATGACCTTTAAATGTTCGGCATTGGAATAACCCAAGACTTTAATGATATACTCATTCCAACCATCCAAAAGATACTTGTTCTCTTTGGAGGCTGATTCTATGAGATTTGAAAATGCTTGATGAAAATTCGAGCTTTTTTCCTCTTTTGAAAATGCAGCGTCCGCTATAAAGCAGATTGACATCAAAACCAGTTGTACAGCCAAAAGAACATTGCGCTTTTTTAATTTAAGCAAAAGCATTAGATATCTCCTCCCACAACTGCTTCAATTTTCGATTCTTATGATGGGCAAAAGAATGCTCGCCCGCTGCTTTACTAACGCTTTTGCGTGTGGCGGTATTTACACCCTTGATCGCTTCTGCCAATTGTTTCCAGTCTTCGGTTGCAACGCTCATTACCGACGATGCCATGCTCGCAACTTTTTCCGGGTAAGGATAAAAAAAGGCTTTAAAAAAGGGCAAGGCAATTAAAATGGCTGAAGTAATCGCGCTGTTAGTTATATTTCGATTTATCCATAACGTTATGTCAATACAACACTGCTCAAGCTTTACGCTCTTTATGCCATGATATTTGCGTATAATCAGGACCCATTCTTCACTATAGATTTTTTCGCAGAGATACTCCAGATTTTCCTCGTCGCATCTATCGATGGTTGTCCGGCACGCCTCAAGGCCGAAATTCCGGGCCACGTTATTCAAGACGGTCCATGTTGTCGGATTTTTTTGCAGGTTCAACAGGTAGGTCCTTAAAGATGCCTTGTTTTCAAAATGCATGACTTCATCATCGCAATAATCCGTTTCGGAAAAATGTCTTATAGCATACTCGTTGCCGCCATAAAAAAATTCACCAATGACATCGATTTTTTCCATAATCGCTATCCTTTTTCCGGCCGCCGGCTACGCTTTTGAATTGGTTTGCCGATTCCAGCCCGCTAAGATGTGGCCCATGGGGCCGCCAGTGGTGCGGTTCTGCAGGGTATAGTCCCAGTGGACTGTCCCGTAATCGATCCACACCAGATCCAGGCTTTGATATGGATTGCCCAAGGTTTGCACCAGACGGATGATGCAATTGTGAAAGCGGTATTGCATGAAGCACATTTTGTCACCGCCGGCCCTGCAAATGTCCAGTACCACTTCGTCAAAGTGCCGGCCCTGGGCGCATGCCAGCAATAAAAGGGGGGTGGAGACGTCGATTTCCTTTTTAAAAACCAGATTGAGGAAATCGGCTTTTCCGGCACAGGCCCCGCCGCAACTGCTGGGGGCCTTGGTGATGCCCTGCCTTGCTCCCAACCCATATTTAAGCACCTCAATCCATCCCTTGTGACGGTCATCCCTGCTCTCCCCTTCAATGGAACTGATATGCAAAAAGGCATCGAACGCCATGAGAGACTCCTTTGCACTCGGGTTTTCAAATGTGTCTAACAAGATATTGCGAAGGTGGGACTTTTGGAACGATTCGTAAACCAATAGTAGAACCCCATTTGATTGTCAACCATTAATGGGGAACAATCTGAACTTCTCAAGCAGCTTGCGGTGCAAGCTTTTACCAGTGGACGTGCGCGGCATATCATCCGCCTTGATAAAGACGGCTTATCATCTATCGACTCCAATCACGTGCGTTGATGTTGGATCGGATTACAAATCAGGAGCTTAAGGAGGTGCTCCCAACTTTTTAACTTTCTATAACTGCATTCTTGATGGTATCCATCCAGAAATTAAAATGTCAACCTTTGCGGCAGCATATCAGCTTGCTTTTCCCTGTGGGCGTATGGCGCAATGCAACCGATGGGAAGATCTTCCGAAAAGGCTTAAGTCCGGATTTTACAAACTCCTGCGCATCGGCGGATCCCATGGCCTTGAGCCGCAGGCGAAACATGAAAGCAGCCAAAGCGCACGATGGTGCTTCGTGTTCCATGATCAGGACGACACCGTCCGGGCGAACCACCCGTTTCATTTCGGTCAGCGCCTTGGACCGATCCGTCCCTTTAAGTTCGTATAAGGCATGGGAACAGCTCACCGCATGAAAGGTATTGGCGGCAAAAGGCAAAGCGGCGGCATTTCCCTGAACGAAAGCGACGCAGCCGCTTGAATGCTTTCCCCGGGCCGCGCGCAGCATGCCACGCGAAAAATCATAACCGATGAAGATTCCCCGGGGGTGGCGTTCTGCCAGTGCCAGCACCACGGCACCGGTACCGCAGCAAATGTCCAAAGCCGTTGGCGCGTCAAACTGCGATAGCGCAGCGTTGTCTGCGATGAATGCGCGTGTGCCGGTTTCATCTCTGCGAGCATGCATCTGGATGAACCGGTCATAAAAAAGTGAAAAGATATCGTAGTAGCGTCGCCGCCAATATCTCGAGTGAGTCGTCATGACAGTATTTATGTTTTACTCTTTTGAATAAGGGAAACGGGTCAGGACTGCTCTTGACGCTTAAAAGAAATCTACAAGAGTCAAGGGCAGTCCTTGCCCTCTAAAATAATAAAAATCATCTCTTTTTGCTTTTCCCTGTTGTTGCAAAAGTCGGAGGGCTTCTGAGCCAAGGCGCCGGGGGTGAAGCCGTCCCGCCTGGGGCGCCGACGGCGAATCCCGCCGCCTGCGGGACAACACCGGGACTGAAGTCCTCCGGCCTTCCGGATTTGTTAGTGGTTAAAAGTTCCCCAGGAGTCGGCACTGCTAACCGTTATGCTCTGGACGAAATTACCGCCGGGTACGCCGTCATAGTCTCCATCCAAAGCAGCACCGGCCATGTCCTTAATAAAGGTTGAGTTGATATTCACATTTATGGTGCAAGGATAGCTGGCGCATGTTGAATTATAGGACACTGAATTCTTAACGCTCATGAGAGAAATAAATTGGGCATTTCCATATTTAATTTGATCCCAATGAGAACGATTGGAAAAATAGACTTTTGAGGCACTTAAGGGCAAATTCTTATTGCCGTCCTTATTTAAAAATATATGGACAAAGCAATTGCCTGCAGCATCTGATCCAATGCTCAACTTGTTTATCTGTAACGGAGGCGCACAGGATAGCGCTTGTGTGCGTTTATTATTCTTTTCATTGCTCTCCTTTACGATATTAATTTCATCAATCACGATCCTGATGGAATGGTTACCACCAGGGGAATAATTACCCGGTAACGCCACTCCAGATTCCGAACCGCCCGGGGTTTTCAAGTGCCCGTAAGGGTCTGCATCTTTGAGGCTGATCCCACCAAGTGATTTGGTTCCGTCGTACATTTTAAGGAATCCCTTTGAAGGGTTCAGGTAAGCTGCTTGAGGCACACCGCCGTTACCAATATTCTGAATGGTATATTTGATCGAACAATTGTTCGTTAAACTGATCGCCCTTACAACCAAATCCGGCAGCCGCTTAACGAGAGTGGGTTCTTTTCTTGTGTTTTTCCTGTTTGCGTCTAAAGTCTTTGAGGTTGTTGATAGTGTGCCGGGCTTTTTAGCAACACCGGAAACCTTTGTTCGCGGTGTTGCAATTTTTATTTGATCAGCCACGGATGTCCCAAAAGAAAGCAGTGCAATTGCAACAATTAGCATGATCAGTGATCGTTTAGCTGTCAATAATTTCATGGGGATCCTCCTGTTCCGGTCAGTTCTAAAGCAAATTAAAAATTCTTTTTTCTATCGAACTGCTGATAAGTAACATCAAACAAAAAAAAGGTTCAAAAAAACGCATTTATTTAACAGCCTCAAAGCAGTGCGCTGATCTCATCCAGAAAAATGGTTCCTGCTTGGATTTCTTATGCTTGTTTAATTTGTGATTATTCACAATTCTATTCAATTTTGTTAAATACAACAACCATTATTCTCAAATACCACAACAAATTCGCTATTTATCTCTCAACAATTTGAATTAAAACGAAAAAATGATTTGGCTTGATATTTGCCTTTAGCAAGTATAACAGGCAAAAAGCCGATAATACAAACACACAAGAGAGGAGGCACCATGCAACCAGATCCCACGAATCTGCTCAGCATTGCAGAAATCTCGAATCCCCTTATTGGATTCTATGATACTCCGGAGAAACGTCTGTTTGAGCCATTTATAGATGCACGGCAGTGTATTTTTTCCTGTTATCAGGGTTGGATGCAGGGTGAAAGCACATGCCTGTCAGAACAAAACCTGGAAACCGTCGAATGCCCGGGGGCCGGGTACTGGAACTGCAATGTGGCGACGGTGCCAAGTGATGACGTCGCGAACTTTCTTGCCGTTCAGGAGGGCCTCAAAGCTTCACCGGCTTTGATGTGTCAGTGGCTGGTGAATCAGCCACCGTATAAGAGGGTCCACGAGTATATTGTCATCGGACCCCTTCGAAAGGAACAATATGAATATCTTAAAACCATAACTTTCTATGTTAATCCTGATCAGCTCAGCCTTTTGATCACCGGTGCAGAATATTGCAATGCCTCGAACGCGCATCATCCCGTAACAGCAATATATGGTTCCGGCTGCAGCCAGCTCGCCGCAGTGTTTGCTGATCTTGATACGCCTGCAGCTACAATCGGTGGGACGGATATCGCCATGCGGCCTTATCTACACCGTGACACGCTCGCTTTTACGGTCACAAAACCCATGTTTGAACAACTTTGCCGATTGGACGAAAGCAGTTTTCTGTACAAATCATTCTGGTCCAATGTAAAGCAATCCCGAAAAGAATAGAAATCAATTCCTAAGCATACATGTGTAGAAGGTTGAAAGCGGTTGGGGACGCCCACATCTATAATTTCTCGTCCCTAATTTCTTGCGGCGATAGCCAGGTGCTTCAATTCGTCTTGAAGCCAAGCCTTCTCTTTCCTGAGCTCCAGGAGTTTAGAAGCGGTTTTAGCAGCTTTGCTGCTGCCCTTGATGGTTTCAAGGCGAGCACGCATATTCTGATCGAGATTCCTGCCCAGGGTGGCGTGGGCTTCAAGCAGCACCTCCAGGATTCGGTACAGATAGCGCTGTTTCAGATCGGTGTCGATCAACCACCGTTGGAGACAGTCGCTGATGACCCACGCATGCAGCGGAGAGGTTTGGATGACCTGCATCAGGTTGTCGCCCAGCCGGTTCAGTTTGAGCCACTCGCCGCGAGCGAGATCGGTCAGTACTCCGGCGAACTGATCGGGTACCAATTGTCCTGAATCCACCCCCTCGATCAGCGCATCAATGGCAAGGCCCCTGCAATCGGCATCCTTGCCCGCCAGTCCCAGGCAGAGGACCAGATGCCCCATCTCGCCCCAGGGGCGTTTCTTCTGGAAAAGACCGCTCAGGTGGCCAAACCCGGGCGTCCAATTGCTGCTGTTGTCATCGATCCGCCTCACAAGCGCGCGTACACCGGCGGCATATACGCCGCTGGGACACAGGGGCCAGAGATGGGGCAGCCACTGGGTCACCCAGATCGAGTTGAGGTCGCCGGCCCAGTAATACCTGGTGCGGGTCTGTTTGTGGATTGCGGCTGTGGGCAGCCGCTTTCTGTCGGTCCGGACAACAGATACCAGTGTATTGCGAAGCTTGCCGATGAATGTCTCCGACGGTTCCGGCGGATTGGATTGGTTGGCAGTTTCCACCCGTATTTCGAGCTGTGGCATTTTATAGACCTGATTCTGATAGGGCCGTGATTCTTTCAGGTAGGCTCGCCACCGATAGCGGGCCGGCCGGGAACTGTCCGGCCAGGGATCAAGCAGTTTCAGGGGGGCTAGAAAGTCGGACCAGTCGCCGCGGGGGTCTCGTGCCCGCGCAGCGGTTATCCACAGGTCGTAATGCATGCGGTCCCTGATGGACAGTCGCTCCTCCCCTCCTAATGCAAAGCATACCGGCCGTTTCCATTCGCCGCTGAGCTTTTGGGCCTCCTCCAGGGCCGAGGCTCGGTTGTCCGGCATCAACCGTAGCAGTGAGAAACACAAATCCAGCGGCTCATGACGGATGCCATTTTTCTCCGCACTCAGGATCCGTTTCACCCAGACCAACGGATCGATCCAACCGCTGTTGTGGGTCGGCGTCGACAAGAGCGGGGCGGATCTCCCCGCGGCCACTCTCTTGATGATGCTGCGCAGGTGGACGACCATTGGTTCCAGACAGCCTTCCGTGACCACATACTGCCCCAGTGGGGTTTGATAATGCTTTCCGGTCAACCAGCTCATCAGCAGGTCTATCAGGGCGTATTGCAAACCGCCTGTGTGAAAAATCCCCTTGCTGCCCTCGGAACCGCCCTGCTCCAGACGGTGGCGCAGAGGAGCCGCTTTGGCCTCGAAATCTTTTGATTTATCGTGGCACAGGCGGCTGATTCCATCGATGATCCGTTCGATCATATCCGGGCTCTCCACGATTTCCGCGGCGTGCGATACGAGTGCGATCAATTCGTCGACCGTTTCCACCGGCGCCAGAGGCTCAACCGTCGGCAGGATGCTGTGATCCATAATACGGGGAGAGATCGGACAATACGCAAACCTGTCTTTCGCCAGGATGTCGTCGATTCCCAGAGCTTGTTTTTGTGCAACGGGAAGGTCGGCGAGCAGGCTGTCGATCTCCTGCGCGGCTTCCGGGTGATATTCCGAA
>JASFER010000295.1:0-7587 GCA_050124755.1 Desulfobacteraceae bacterium | reverse complement strand
GAGCCCGACCCTACCCGGGAACCCTCAAAACGCCAGGGGTCGGAGTGATTAGCGTAGGGCCGGCCTCTGCGCCGGCCTGGCATAAAATCCGATACCTGCAACTTGAGCTTTATGGATAACCGGGATAATAATAATGGCAGAGCGCAGCGATTCCACACTTCGACATTCAACACTCCTTGTTCGATATTCTGCGGTTCAACCAAGGGGTTATTCCAAAGCCGGATCCTCTGGACCCGGATGCTTTGCAAGGGTGGTGGGTTAAAGTACCATGTCACCGGAATTTGACCGCATAGTGGATCAATTCGATCCGCGTTTTAAGAAGTTCCATGAGCTGATGAAGCACAAGGTGCGCGAAATCCTTCTGGTATCGAGCCCCTATAATGCATGGATCATGGAGGAAGACTGTCGCCTGTCGGAAGCCATCGTCAATGAATACAGGGGGTTGAATCTTAGCCAGCCTCCCCGGCTGCACTGGGTCGCATCAACGGCCGCAACTGAATCGATTCTGAAAAAGCGCCCCTACGATCTGGTCATCATCATGCCCCAGACGCCGGAGGACCCGTCGTCGGCCCTTCTGGCTGCAAAGATCCGGCAGACGGCGCCACACCTGCCGATTATACGGTTGTGCCATCGCGCCCCGGCCCATTTCGATATGCTTTCCGGAACGCAGGGCAAGCTGACCTTTGACCGCACATTCGTCTGGAACGGCGATTCCAATCTGCTGTTGGCGCTGATCAAAAGCGTCGAAGACCGCCATAATGTGGATGACGATACCCGCTGCGCCGCCATACGCGTCATCATCTTCGTCGACGATTCACCGGAGTACGTGTCTGTTCTGCTGCCCCTGCTTTACAGGGAGCTGGTCGCACAAACCCAGGCGGTGATCGGCGAAGGGTTGAATGAAGATCATCGCCTGCTGGCCATGCGCGCCCGTCCCAAGATTCTCATAGCCGACTGCTACGAACAGGCCGTTGCCCTCTTTCAACGATATGAACCCTACGTGTTGGGCGTCATTTCGGATGTACGCTATCCCCGGGCCGACAAACCGTGCGCCACCGCCGGAATCGAACTGCTTAAACATATTAAACGGCAGCGCTTCGATATTCCGCTGCTTCTGCTCAGCAACGAGTCCCGCAACCGGGAAAAGGCCGCCCGGATTCCCGCTGTGTTCATCGACAAGAATGCTTCGACCCTGCTTTCCGAGGTCCGGTCCTTTTTCCTGAATCATCTGGGCTTCGGCCCCTTCAGCTTTTTAATGCCCAACGGAGAAAAGATCGCCACGGCGGCAACATTGAGGGCCCTGGAAAAGCAGTTGCACCAGATTCCTGCGGAATCCTTCGCCCACCATTGTAACTGCAACGATTTTTCCAGGTGGCTTTTCGCACGCGGGGAGATCGAACTGGCTCAACGCCTGCGGCCGGTCAGGGATTCCGACTTCGAAGACGTGGAAAGCCACCGCCGGCATATGATCGACCTGATCCACAAGCGCCGCCTGGACCGCCAAAAGGGTATTGTGGTCAATTTCGATGCCCGGGCCTTTGATACGGATTCCGAACTCCTCAAAATCGGCAACGGGTCTCTGGGCGGCAAGGCCAGGGGGTTGGCATTTTTCTCGGCCTGGCTCTATCGGCGGCCGGACCTGACGGAGGATTTCCCGCAAATCGAAATCGCCGTTCCCAGGACGCTGGTTATTACCACGGAAGTATTCGAGGAATTCATGGCCGTCAACCGCCTGGAGGAGGTCGTCAATGAAACCATACCGGATGAAGAGGTTGCGCGGATCTTCAGATCGGCCAAGTTTCCCCGGCGGACCCGGGCGCAGCTGCGCGCCTTTCTTTCCAGCGCCACCGACCCGCTGGCCGTTCGCAGTTCAAGCCTGCTGGAAGACGCCCAGTTCAGAGCCTATGCCGGATTGTATAAGACATTTATGCTGGCCAACGATCACGAAGATCCGCGTTGCCGCCTGGATCAATTGATCGATGCCATCAAGATGGTGTATGCTTCAACCTACTTCCAGGCTCCCAGGTCATTTTCAAAGCGGGTCGGCAATCGCATCGAGGAAGAGAAGATGGCGATTATCATCCAGCGGATCGTAGGCGACCGGCAGGGTTATTTTTTCTATCCCGCCGTTTCCGGCGTGGCCCAGTCCCATAATTACTACCCCTTTTCCAGGATGACACCCGAAGACGGCATCGCCACCATCGCACTGGGGCTGGGCAAGGCTGTCATGGAAGGGGGACAAAGCCTCCGTTTCTCACCACGCCATCCCTCCCTGCTGCCGCAACGCTCGACAGTGGATGACATATTGCAAAACTGCCAGCGTCGCTTCTATGCAGTGAAAATGGGTGCGCCGGTCTGCCGTTTGGGAACGGATGACAGCACCACCCTGGTGCAGCGCGAGATCATGGACGCTGCCAATGAATATCCCGTCATGCAATTGGCCGGCACCTACGACGCCAATGAGCATCGCATTCGCGAATCGTCCCGTTCACAGGGGTTGAGGGTCCTCACCTTTGCCGCGCTACTCAAGTTCGACCTGTTCCCCCTGGCCGGGATTCTGGAGCGACTGCTGGCCCTCGGGCAGCAAGGGATGGGCTGCCCGGTGGAGATGGAGTTCTGCATAGACCTGCCTTCGAAACAGGATCGAAAACCCAGTCTGGCCGTTTTACAGATTCGCCCCATGGGTGCCAGGGAAGAGTTAACGCCGGTGCAGATAACATCCGGCGATACAGCCACGGCGTTTTGCATCTCTCACCAGGCCCTTGGCAATACCGTCAACTCACAAATGCGCGATGTGGTCTATGTGAAACCGGATCTCTTCGATCCGGCCGGGAGCCGCGAAGTCGCCCGCCAAATTGCGAAAATCAATGCAGCGTTGACGGCCGGCGGTCGGAAATTTATCCTCATCGGCCCCGGACGCTGGGGCTCGGCAGATCCCTGGCTCGGCATTCCGGTGGGTTGGGATGATATTTGCGGGGTTGGGGCCATTGTGGAAACCACACATCCCCGGATTCATGCAGAACCTTCCCAAGGATCTCATTTTTTTCATAATATTACTTCTCTGGGCATCAACTACATGAATGTGGGCCAACATCCGTCCGATCTCCTGGACCGGCGGTGGATCGAGGCCCTGCCGGTTGCAACCGCAACCGAAAATGTCCTCCACTTAGCGAATCCCCGGCCTGTAACCCTGAAGGTCGACGGCCGCCGGAGTCAAGGCGTTATTTTGAAAACGCGTAAGGGTTGACTATTTCCTGCAAATAATGTTTTGCCCTCGGGTCTACAAAATTTTGAAGGCCTCTTTCCCCAACCGGCTGAAACCTATCGAAGGCAATACTGCAGAAGTTGCCGGAAGCTGCTCAAATCTTGTGAAGCAGATAATTTGTACAATTTGTAAACAATGTTCCCAATCTGCACTTAAATTTTACCAATTAAACCGTATCAAGAGGACTGACAACACCCTTTCCGCCGCGGTTCAGCACGTGGGTATAGACCATCGTCGAGCTGACGTCCTTGTGCCCCAACAAGTCCTGCACCGTACGGATGTCATATCCAGCCATCAGCAAATCCGTCGCAAAGCTGTGCCGCAGCGTGTGGCATGTGATCGGCTTGACAATTCCTGCCGTCTGCGCAGCTGTTTTAATTGCTTTACGGATAACGGTTTCGTGGATGTGGTGCCGACGTTTCTCACCGGATCGGGGGTCGACGGAAATGGTTTTTGCAGGGAAAACATACTGCCAAGCCCATGATTTATCAGCATTTCGATACTTTCTGGCCAGTGCATAAGGCAAGTAAACGCGTCCATATCCATCCCGCAGATCTTTTTGGTGAAGGCGATGGACATAGGATAAATGGCTCTGAAGCGACGGCCTGATTCTCTGAGGCAGCACGGTGATCCGATCTTTTTTGCCCTTGCCATCACGGACCACTATCTGGTTCATGGCAAAGTCCACATCCTTTACACGCAGTCGGATACATTCGATTACGCGCAAGCCGCAGCCGTACATGATCTCGGCCATCAGCTTTTTCGTTCCCTTCATGCAAGAGATGAGACGGTTGGTCTCCTCCCGGGTCATAACCGTCGGCACCCGTACGGGTTTTTTCGATCGCATCGCGTTGATATCGTCCGGCATCTTCATTTCCAGCACATGGTTGTAGAGAAATAAGAGCGCATTAAAGGCCTGGTTTTGGGTCGATGCCGCCACATTGCGTTTCATCGCCAAATCAGACAAAAAAGCCTCGATCTCCATTTTGCCCATATCCCTTGGGTGCCGTTTGTTGTGAAAAAGAATGAAGCGTTTGATCCATTGCGCATAGGATCTTTCAGTCCGGATCGAATACCCTTTTAAGCGGATGCGTTGCCGGACCTTGTCCAATAGCTTCACGGGCGGGTGGTGTGACATATCCACTATCCTTGTATTTCAACAGGTTTTGTATTAGATAATAACTCAACACATGACATTATCGTCCATCTCCGGGAATAAAAGCCACCGGCTTGGAGCTGGATCATATCTCAAGTGCATTTTCGGCAAGAACCGGTAAAGAGAAAACGGGTCAGCACACGTAAAATGTAAAGGTATATGTAAAGTTAAATATTAACTACACATATGACAAAATAATTGCAACTCTTTTTTTCCTGATCATTAAGAACCTGAGAAAGAAACGATGCTAAAGAGCTTGTTTTTTCAATTTGAATATTACGCCGGTTTAATCCAATCCTATTGTAATTACAGTGATTATTTAAAAAAACAAGGCTGGTCGGATCGGGGATATCGAGCTTTTTTACTCCAATATTCGATATTGATTGCAAAAACGAGCAAAACCGCTCGTTTTGCCTGTTTCAATATCATAAAATATCTGCAGCTAACGCACCAATAAATAAGGAAATAGCAATAAAAAACCATGCCGTTGCCCACTGGAATATCGAGCATTTTTGCTCGGATATTCGATATTGACCGAAAAACCGAGCATTTTTGCTCGTTTTTTGGATTTCAATATCAGGCGGGTAATTAATGTTAACCTGTTTATATTATAGCCATATTCAGAGCGAATAGCTCGGTTTTTACTCAGGAATATCGAGCGTTTTTGCTCGTGAATAATGGTTAGCCATCCACAGATTATGTCACACGAATTATTTATATATGGAATGATAGATGCGGGGGAATTCAAAATAGATGGTGTGTATAATGCCCACCATGAGTTGAATCAAAATACTATTTCAAATCTCCCTACGAAGAAAGAAATTTGGGAAAATAAAAAGTACGGATATGTTTTTCGTGATATTTTTCATTGCGTCCAGCCGCCATCCGGATTTAGGTCTCAGGTAATTCATTTTGGTAATTCATATAAGGAAAGCACGGTTGAATTATCTGGCTTTATTGATGATTGGCTAAACGAATTTGAAAAAGTGCTGAACAAGCTTTTTGCATTTGGTGCAATTGCACATATTGAAACAGAGCTTGGCGGCAGTTATAAATACGAATGGGTAATTGCTGAAGGTGACAATGGATTATATGATAGCCCGCCTACACCTCCTCAATATGTTCGAAGTGGAGGCAAAATTAAAGAGAATGGCTAACCACCGCGTAGACGTCGGACCGGGAAATCGATGGCATTTTTATATCTTACAAAAGCATCATTTAACGTGACATTTGCATATGCTGCGTTTGCTTTCCCGGCCGGTCACGCGGACCGTTCGCCGTAAAAAATATGAATCAACAAACAACAGAAAAGAAACCAAATAATCTTGCGCTTGCAAGTGTTCTTTTAGGCTTTTTCTGTATTTCATTACCTTCAGTTGTATGTGGCCATTTGGCTCTTTACAGAATAAAACACAATAAAGGTAATTTTACTAATACAGATAAACGAATGGCTATTGGTGGGTTATTTTTCGGTTATATTGGTATTTTCCTCTGGCTATATTTGCTGTTGCTGGTGGGTGCTATGATTTTTAATTGGGATTTGTCTGCAATTTTCCCTTTCGGAGTCCGAAATTAACATTTATAGAATGTCGCCTTCGGCGAACAACCCAGTGCAGGTGACAGCCAGAGCCGGGCGAATTTTAGCAGTAGTATCAGATTGAAGGCCATAAAATATTTTACTGTTCAGTGGAAGCCCTGGCTGCTCCTGACCGGGGCGTTAGCCGCAAAGGATAAAGGATTTAATGGAACAAATTAATCTTTCTGATTTCCGAGCAAAAATCAAAGGGTCACGATTCTTTGAACTCATCAATCATCACCTGCGCAAACAAAGCCAAAGCAAGAGAATTCTCGGTCTAAAAGGGACCATCGCTCTGCTCCCTGAAAATGCACAAGGTCTTGCAGAGGGGTTCATTGATCGGTGGAACTCCCACATTTATGATCGAGACTTTTGGCAGCGTGACACGTCTGATGTATTTGATGAAATAATTGCTGATGCACGGAATGTTCTCCGTCCGCTCGGACTTGAAACTCATGATGAAGCTGCATTCAACCTTTTTAACATCATAGTCCTAAATTATGCATACAGTGCATATGATCAACCGAAGATGCAAGAATTTATGGGGATCAAAGGTCATAATTTCCCTTGGCAAAGCGCAGCATGCCTGCTGTATCCAATTGGCGCCTCCATCTATATCGCCACAGCTACTCCCGCTAGTCCCGTTGAAGTGATTGGCTATGGTATCGCAAATTTGGGATATCTACTCTTTGCAGCTGGAATTTTTTTCGGAACTTTCCAAATTCTTGGGTTGAAGAGTCGCTGGAAGGTCTTAGGAGCAGCAATAATATCTTTTATAATTGGAACGATTCTATCGAATGTTGGAGGCTAACATCCGCTTGGAGAGGGATTTTTGCTACGCTGCCGCTCCGCAAAAACCCCTCAAGCAGGCGTTATGTTCCAAAAGCAATAAGCGCAGCAATCTTGAAAGGTAAGGCATGATTCACCGAATTCTGGACAAATCAAAACAAAAAGAGGTGGAAGAACTATTCACTTCTGTATTCACCTCATCAGAGGGTGAAAAGGAAGGGAAACTGATTGGTAACCTTTCCTCGCAGTTGGCATCGCACATTGATGATAATGAAATAATCTGTTTCGGCGTATATGAGAAAGAAACCCTCATAGGTTCTATATTCTTCACTCGCCTTAAGTTTAGCAAGCCCATTCGGGTTTACATGCTTGCCCCGGTTGCAATAAGCACTGAACATCAGGGAAAAGGCATCGGGCAGGCACTAATCAATTATGGTCTTAATGAACTCAAAAAACGCTCTGTTAATGTTGCTGTCACATATGGAGATCCATCCTTTTATTCAAAGGTTGGATTTCAGGCACTATCGGAAAATGTAGTTCAGGCTCCGTTGAAACTTTCAATGCCTTTTGGCTGGCTTGGTCAATCTTTAACGGGAGAACCAATTCCAACTATTAAAGAACGTTCCGACTGCGTTGAAGAATTCAATGACCCTGTTTATTGGTAAACAAGAGAACATAACAAGGCAAATTAACTCGGATGCAAATTCCGCTGCGCTACATTTGCACCGGTTATTTGCAGGTTCGCCAAAAGTCCCTTGTTACATCATTGACAACCAACCTATAAGTGTGTATAGTACACAT
>JASFER010000294.1:0-7620 GCA_050124755.1 Desulfobacteraceae bacterium | reverse complement strand
CGCTGATTTCATCCAATCCGTCATGGCCATGGACCACAATGGCCGATTGACCGCCCAACAGCTTAAGCGCCTGGGCGAACATTTCCGTCAGCTGTGGCGCGAATACGCCCAACAACTGGCATCCGGCCGAGGCCGGATTGGTTAGAGGGCCCAACATATTGAAGATTGAGCGCACCCCCAGTTCCTGGCGGGGTTTAACGGCATATTTCATGGCACTGTGATAGAGCGGCGCAAACATAAAGCCGATGCCGATTTCCTGAATGGCCTCTTCCACGATTTCCGGAGGGGTATCCAGTTTGACGCCAAGGGCTTCCAGTACATCGGCGCTGCCGCATTTGCTGGAAACACTGCGGTTGCCGTGCTTGGCCACGGTCACCCCTGCACCGGCCACAACAAAAGCGGTTGTGGTGGAGATGTTAAAGGTATGGGCGCTGTCGCCGCCGGTACCGCAGGTATCCACCACCGGCGAACCCGCGGCTTGAATGCGGCGTGCGTTCCGGCGCATGGCCTTGGCCGCGCCGGCCAGTTCTTCAAAGGTTTCTCCTTTAGTGGCCAGGGCTGCCATCATGGCGCCGATTTGTGCTTCGGTGGCATTTCCGGTGAGCACCGTATTCATCATATCGGCCATTTGGGATTCGGAGAGGTCCTTGCGCTGAATGATTTGGGTCAGATAGTCACTGAACATGTTTTTCTCCTTTTCTGCCATCAATCATATTGACGAAATTACGCAGCAAACGCTTGCCAATGGTGGTCATGATGGATTCGGGATGAAATTGGATCCCTTCTGTCGCATCTGTTTTGTGTCGCAGGCCCATGATTTCTCCATCTTCGGATTCCGCGGTGATTTTCAGGCAATCGGGGAGGCTTTCCCGCTCAACCGCCAGTGAGTGGTAGCGCATGGCCTGAAACGGTTTTTTCACCCCTTTGAAGATGCCTTGGCCGTCGTTTTGGACCATGGAGGTTTTGCCGTGCATCAGGCGTTGCGCCCCGATGATCCTGCCTCCAAACGCCTCGGCAATGGTCTGATGCCCCAGGCAGACCCCCAATATGGGCAGCCGGCCGGTGAAATGGGTCACCGCTTCTAGAGAAACCCCGGCATCCTTGGGTCCTCCGGGTCCGGGGGAGATCACCATGGCACTGGGATTCAAAGCCTCCAGTTCGGCCACCGTCATCACATCATTGCGCACCACTTTGACCGGCGTGCCGATCTCCTCTAAATATTGAACCAGATTATAGGTGAACGAATCGTAATTGTCGATCATCAGGATCATGATGCACCCTCCTTGTCAAGTGCGATCTGGGCCAGTTGCAGGGCCTTTTGAACAGATTTGGCTTTGTTGACAGTTTCCATGCGTTCGCGTTCCGGGTCGGAGTCGGCCACGATACCGGCCCCGGCCCGCACGGTGAGTCGGCCGTTTTCGACGATGGCGGTGCGGATGGTAATGGCCAGATCCATGTTGCCTGTGAAAGAGATATACCCCACTGCGCCACCGTAAGGCCCCCGGGGAGACTGCTCCATCTCGTCAATGATCTCCATGGCACGGACTTTGGGTGCTCCGGAGAGGGTGCCCGCCGGAAAGGAGGCACTCAATAGATCCCAGGCATCGTGTTCGGGTCTGAGATCGCAGATGATGTTGGACACCAAATGCATGACGTGAGAATAGCGCTCCACCACCATGAGGTCGGTGACCTGTACCGTGCCGGTGCGGGCCACGCGCCCCAGATCGTTGCGACCCAAATCCACCAGCATGAGGTGCTCGGCGCGCTCCTTTTCATCACCCAGCATCTCGTCCGCCAGTTCGCGGTCTTCCTGCTCGGTGGCGCCTCTGGGCCGGGTGCCCGCGATGGGTCGCAGGGTGGCCACATTGTTTTCCAAACGCACCATGGTTTCGGGAGAGGAGCCGGCCAGGGCGGTGTTACCCAAATGCATGAAGAAGAGATAGGGAGACGGATTGATGTATCGCTGGGCGCGATAGAGGGCCAGAAGATCATCCGGAGCCTGGCATCGAAACGGCTGAGAAATCACCGCCTGGATGATATCACCCTTGCGGATATGCTCCTTAACCTTGACCACCTGGTTGCGAAAGGCTTCTTCGCTGATGGGGGACTTGACTTCATGCCCGCTGGTGGCCAGGTTGGTTTGGCCTTCGGCCAGGGGGGTGTTGATCAAAGCCAACAGGCCGTCCAGACGGCTGCAGGCCGTATCATAGACATGGGCGGCTTCAGCAGGATCGTCCATAAAACCAACGGCGATACACATCAAGGTGTTTTGAATGTTGTCGAAAATCAGCAGCTCCTCAGGCAAAACAAAATGGGCCATGGGTTGGTCATCCGGCAGCCGGTTGGGAATGCGTTCGAAAAAGGAGACCATTTCATATGTCAAGTAACCCACCAGTCCTCCCCAAAAACGCGGCAGTTCCGGCAGCTGTGCGGCGTGATAGCGATCCAGGATGGATTTGAGGACTTTCAACGGGTCGTTGTCATGGGCGATGATTTCGGTGTCGCCGTTGGTGCTGACATTTACGGTTTTCCGGAAAACCTCCACGCTGGTGCGCGCGGAAGTTCCTAAAAAACTGAAACGTCCCCACTTTTCACCGCCTTCAACACTCTCAAGCAAGAAGATGGGGCCCCTGTTTCGGTAGAGCTTGGTGAGCAGGGATACAGGTGTTTCCATATCGGCCAGAATTTCCACACAAACCGGTATAACATTGTGGCCTTTCGCCAGTTCAACGAATTGCTCCCGGTCCGGGAATTTACGAATGAACATAATCAGCTCCTTTAGATGATTAGTGCTCGCTTAAAATAAATGAACAGAATGCAAAACCAAAAAGGGTCGTGGTTTAAACAACCACAACCCTTTAAAAAAAAGGACCGTGGATGTTTGTGCACCCACGGTCCTAAGACATTCTGTATGGAATCAATCAGATGGCCAGGCTCCATAGGCGCACTGCCGCCAGTGGCGCCACCACCACCAATTATTGATATTATGCCGATCCTTTACCTTCATGGTGTCCCACCTTTATGGATAAAATGCCTTGCAGTCAAGTATTTTTATTAACTCTTGAGATTTGTTACTTGACAAAAGATCGGCATTTTTCATAGGTTTGAAAAGAAAGATCAGGAGAACAAAGGCCATGACCCAGCATCATCCAGCACTTCTGCAACATGTCAGCCGTTACGGGTGGTGGTATTTTTGCGGGTCAATGCCTGGCGGCTGATTGTATCTCCACCATATCCAGTAGACATAAACCGCGGGCACCATCAAGCCCCGCGGTTTTTTATTTGTAGAAACGGGTTCTGCGCCCATAGAACCCCATTTTGAAGGAGGCGTGATTATGCTGGTGGTAATGGATCGAAGCGCAACATCGGAACAGGTCGACAAGGTGGTCCGGATTATCGAAGCCAGGGAGATGACCGCCCGCCCCATACCAGGCGGCGATCGGATTTCCATCGGTATCCTTAACAACAAGGGGCCGGTGGATCCGGCGCTTTTTCTGGGCTTGCCGGGTGTCAAAGAAGCCATCCCGGTGACGCGGCCTTACAAGTTGGTGAGTCGGGAAGTCAAGCCCGAAGATACTCTGATTCAGGTACGCAACGTCACCATCGGAAACGGGCATATGACATTGATGGCCGGTCCCTGCGCCATTGAAAATGAGCTCCAGGCCATGACCATTGCAGAAAAGGTCAAGCAGGCCGGCGGCCACGTGTTTCGTGGCGGCGCATTCAAGCCACGGACATCGCCTTACACATTTCAAGGTTTGGGAGAAGAGGGTCTGAAGATTTTGGCCAAAGTGAGGGAAACGTATGATATGCCGGTGGTGACGGAAGTAATGGACACCGACACTTTCGACCTGGTGGAGGCCTACACCGATATTCTGCAAATCGGTACGCGCAATATGCAAAATTACAGCCTGCTCAAACGTGCCGGGCAATCCAAACGGCCGGTGCTGCTCAAACGCGGCATGTCGGCGACATTGGATGAGTGGTTAATGGCTGCAGAGTATATTATGTCCGAAGGCAACCCCCGCGTGATGCTGTGTGAACGCGGCGTGCGCACGTTTGTGCGCCACAGCCGAAACACTTTGGATTTATCGGCCGTTCCGGTGGTCACGCGGGAGAGCCATTTGCCCATTATCATCGATCCCAGCCACGCTGCAGGCTATCGGGATCAGGTCATTCCACTGAGCCGGGCATCGGTGGCTGTCGGGGCCCATGGCCTGATCGTGGAGGTGCATCATGCGCCGGAGGAGGCATTGAGCGATGGCGCCCAATCCCTTTACCCGGATCAGTTCAAAGAGTTGGTCCGATGGGTGGACTCAGTGCATCAGCTGATAAAGCCTTAGAAGTGGTATCAAAGCCTTCAATCGAGCCCAAAATCAAGGCGGGCGGCAGATTTAAACCGCAGGAATAGTGTACTATTTCGAGGATTTAAATCTGTCGCCCAACACCGAGTTTGGGTTCGAGGGGAGGTTTTGAAACCACTTCTATTGTATTTAATATTTGATCGCGCTGCACATTCCAGGTAATTGAAACACCAAACACAAGGTGGGTTTTTCGTAAAACGATTAGCCGTTAGAAAAAGGTGAATGATGCAATCGATTATTGTTGAAGGCCAAACCGGACGCTCGCATATCATGGTCGGGGAATCTCTGGCCAACCTGTCCAACCATCTGCCCCCCGGGCGCACCATTATCATCACGGATGAAAATGTGGCCCGACTTTATCAGGATCAATTTCCGGACTGCGATGTGATTACCATTGGACTAGGCGAGAAAATCAAGACATTGATCACCATCGAAAATATTTTCGACCAGTTAATTAACCTGGAGGCCGATCGCACCACCTTCATCGTGGGCGTCGGCGGCGGCATTGTGGGCGACATCACCGGTTTTGCAGCCTCCACCTATATGCGGGGGGTGAGGTTCGGATTTGTGCCCACCACTCTCCTGGCACAGGTGGATGCCACCGTGGGCGGCAAAAACGGGGTCAATTTCAAGGGCTTTAAAAATATGGTGGGGGTATTTAACCAACCCCAATTCGTCATCGCCGATATCGATGTGCTGAAAACCTTGCCGCCTGAAGAGATTGCCTGCGGTTTGGCGGAGATCGTCAAGCACGCCTGCATCATGGATGCGGCCTATTTCGGCGAGATTGAAAACCAGTGCGACGCCATCGCACGACTGGATGCTGCGGTGATGCGCAAGCTGGTATACGACTCGGTGGTCATCAAAGCCGATGTGGTCAATCAGGATGAAAGAGAAGCCGGCGTCCGGCGCAAACTGAACTACGGGCACACCCTCGGTCATGCGTTGGAAAAGACGTTGGGCATCTCCCACGGAGAGGCGGTCAGCGTGGGTATGGTTTTAGCCGCCGAGCTTTCAATGCAAAAGGGATTCATATCCCACCAAGAGGTCGAGCGCATCCGCAGCCTGCTGACCCGTCTGCACCTGCCCCTGGAGGTGGATTTCGACCGTCAGGCCGTTGTCGATGCCCTTGGAAAAGACAAGAAACGCGAAAGCGACAACATAAAATTCGTGCTGCTCAAGGAGATCGGCCAAGCCGTCATAGAAGATATCGCCATCGAAGAACTCAGGCGATGGATTATGGAAAGATAGCCATACTTGCCTGGTGCAGCTGATAGGTTTTGTAGCCGCCGCTGATGTTTTTGGCCTTGAAGCCGTATTGGCTCAGGGCGCGGGCGGCATAGTACGAACGTTGGCCTACGAAACAATAGGCCCAGATCTCTTTTGCTTTAGGTAGTTCGGACATCCGACGCCGCAGGTCGTCCAATGGGAAATTTTGGGCTCCATCCAAATGACCGCTGCGGTACTCTTCGGGCGAGCGGACATCAATAATGAATGCTTCGGTTTCAGCCACATCTTCCCAGTGGGCGAGGGCCGCATCTTTGCGAACCACATTGGCGGCGATCATGCCGGCGATGTTCACCGGGTCTTTGGCCGAACCGAATTGGGGGGCATAACAAAGCTCTGCTTCTTCCAGGTCATAGACGGTGGATTTTTTCTGAATGGCCATGGAGATCACGTCGATGCGTTTTTCAACGCCGGCTTTGCCCACCGCCTGGGCGCCGATCACCATACCGTCTTCCTTTTGAAAGATCAGTTTCAATGTGATGGGGCTGGCCCCCGGGTAGTAATTGGCGTGGTGTCCGGGATGCAGGTAGATCTTTTCCATTTGATCCCAACGCCCGAGACGTTTGAGTTGTTTTTCACCCGGTCCGGTAAAGGCAACCACCTGATCCATGATTCCCACCACCGAAGTCCCCTGCGTGCCGCGAAACGTCGATGGCCGACCCGTGATGACATTGGCTGCGATGCGTCCCTGCCGGTTGGCCGGCCCTGCCAGTGGGATGACGCTCTTTTCTCCGGTGACAACATCTTGCACTTCCACCGCATCGCCCACCGCGAAAATACGTGGATCACTGGTGTGCATGCCGGCATCCACCACAATCCCCCCGCTGTCGCCGATCTCCAAACCGGCCTCTTTGGCCAGGGTTGTTTCGGGCCGGACGCCGATACAAAGGATCACCAGATCGGTTGTCAGCTTTTTACCGGATTCCAACCCGATGTCCAATCTGTGGTCCTGTCTGTTTTGAAAACCGGTGACGCTGTCGTTGAGCAGCAGCTTTACCCCGCTTCTCTGTAACGTGTCATGGATCGGGGCCACAATTTCCGCATCAACCAACGGCATGACCTGGGGCTGTTTTTCTACCACCGTTACGGCAAGACCGCGCTTGTGAAGGCTATCGGTCATCTCCATGCCAATATAGCCGCCGCCGACGATCACCACATCCCGGGCCTGATACCGGTCGATCCAATTGCGAATCTGCCGGCTGTCGGGAATGGTCCTCAAGGAGAAGATGCCCGGCAGATCCATGCCCGGCAAATCGGGCCGAATGGGAGCGGCGCCCGGCGCAAGTACCAAGATGTCGTATGCTTCGGAATAGATTCGCTGATGCTCAATATCTCTTATGTCAATGCGACGGGAGCTGCGATCGATTCGGATGACTTCGGATTTCAACCGGACCTCAATGTTGAACCGGTCTCTGAACAGCTCCGGAGTAGCTACCAGCAGATGTTCTTCTTTTTTGATGACATTGCCTACATAGTAGGGCAAACCGCAATTGGCAAAGGAAACATAGGGTCCGCGGTCAAACATGATGATTTCTGCGGATTCGGACAAACGGCGTGCGCGGGCGGCGCACGATGCGCCCCCCGCCACGCCGCCGACAATGAGAATGCGTTGATTATCGGGCATGACAAACCTCTGTTTTGATGTTTTGCACGGCAATGAGCGAAATCAAGCTCATGATCGCACCGCAAATGAATACGATGCGATAATCGATCATCCATACCAATCCCCCCACAGCCGGCAGCACCACTGCGGCAATATGATTAATGGTAAATCCCACGGCCATGGACGGGGCGATATCCCTGGGATCGCCGACCTTCTGAAAGTAAGTGCGAATGGCAATGGCGAAATTGATAAACAGATGATCCAGGATGTAGAGCAGAGCCACCAGCCATAAAATTGTTGAACAGGGTGCGCCAAATCTGCAGACCAGCTGTTGCTGCAATGGTCAACACCATGAGAAAGCGATAC
>JASFER010000293.1:0-7667 GCA_050124755.1 Desulfobacteraceae bacterium | reverse complement strand
CCGAAACATAAAACAACACCCAAAAGAACCAAAAACGATGAAGCATCAATCCTTTTGGCAAAAAGAATTTCCCGATTCCTATCGGAGCGGCAACTGAACAACAAGTATGCCCGTTACGGCCATGGGCAAATCATCGATTGGGGCATACTGTTCAGCTGGGCCGATGAAGCCTTCGGCGGGACGCAGAAAAGCGGCGCCTGGATATCCAGAGACGCTTTCGACGCCATGGAACTCGGCGTCAACATGCACCTGCTTTCGGACCTTGACATCATGCGCCCTGAAGAGGACCTTGCCAGCATAGATCACGCTTGGCAGATTGTGATCGGTCTACGTGCGATGACGGTCGTTCTGCCCTCACAGACAAAGCGCACCGAAGAGCAACAACAGCTCCAACAGTTTTCGACACCGCCGCACCTGGGCTACATCGCCAATTGGGTCTGCGGGGTAAAAAAAGAGGATATCGTATTGGAGCCCTCGGCCGGCGTCGGCGGTCTGGCCGTCTTTGCCAAAGTCGCCGGCGCAACCGTGTACGTCAACGAGCTGGCCCCCAGGCGAAGGGCGCTTTTGCAAAACCTGGAGTTCGACGGATGTTACGGAGAAAACGCCGAACAACTGCACAACATCTTGCCGGCGAACATACGGCCTACGGCCATCGTGATGAACCCGCCCTTTTCCACATCGGCCGGAAGGATCAAAAGCAAAGGCAACAAGACCAAGTACGCCGAGGCCCATTTGACACAGGCCCTATTAAGGCTCCAGGAAAACGGCCGGCTGGTGGCCATCGTGGGCAAGGGCATGGCCCTTGAAAAGCCTACCTTCCGGCAGTTTTGGAGTGAAATCAAAGACAAGTACAACCTGCGGGCCAACGTGCGCATGCCCGGCAAAGAGTACGCAAGATACGGCACAAACTTTGACAATCAGCTTATCGTCATTGATAAAAACGGCCCGACAAAGGATAATCCCATTGCCGGGCAAGTCGAATCCGCCGAAGATCTTTTAGACCTTTTGGAAGGAGTGAAAAATGATCGACCAAGACCGCATGAACACCATCGACAAGATAAACCAGTTGCCGGTCAACCAGAGCGCATACAAGATGATCGCACAACACAAAGAGCCGATACTGGCCCACTGGATACACGCCATCCAGGCGACACAGCTGGCAATCGAAAAGGGGCTGATCACAATCAAGAATCCGCAGCTTCAACAAGCGCTCGATCTGATGCACGACAGCCCGGACCCGGATTATATCGCTCAGATACTGGAACTGGAAGGCATGGAACAGACAGCGGATCTGACAAGCCTGGCCGGCCAGGTGCTCGAAGCGCTGGACCTGCACCTGACCGAGACGTCCGAAGGCTACCCGAACCTTCAGGGATAGATGTCCAAATTGCCGATAAACAAAGGGCCGATGAAGAGATTTCCGATAGCCTGTACGATCACTATCAGCCCAAAACCAAAATAATCGGCACCCAGCCCCATCCCACGCCGTTGGTGGAGTCTGCCGCCATGGCCGCCGTGGATCTGCCTCAGCCTACCTATAAGCCTAAACTACTCAAACAATCCGTGGAATCCGGCGCTTTTTCTGATGCCCAGATCGAGCAGATCATTTACGCCGGCCAGGCCCACAGCGACATGCTGCCCGGCGGCACCGTGCGCAGGGGCTATATGATCGGAGACGGCACCGGAGTGGGCAAGGGCCGGGAAATTGCCGGTGTGCTGTGGGACAACTGGCACAACGGCAGAAGAAAAGCGCTGTGGATCACCGAAAAGCCGACCCTTTTCAAAGACGCCCAAAGGGACCTGATCGATGTCGGATGGACCGAAGGGGCCGAAAAGCTCTTCAGCCTCAGCCAAAAGAAAGTCGGCCGCCGCATCGAAGTGCCCGAAGGGTTAATGTTCGCCACCTATGCCCTCCTGGCCAGGGAGTTCAAGCATATCAAGCCCGATGTGCCCGAGACCCTGGAAAACATGGCTGTCAGGCTCAACCAGATTGTGGACTGGTTGGAAGATGACTTTCAGGGCGTTATCGTGTTTGATGAGTGTCATAACATGGCCAACGCCCAGGGAAAAGAGACCGACTTCGGCAAATCGGCAGCCAGTCAAAAGGCCATGGCCGGTGTGCTGCTGCAAAACCTGCTGCCCAATGCCCGAGTATTGTATGTTTCGGCCACCGCCGCCACCGAGATATCCAATTTTGCCTACCTGGAGCGGCTCGGCCTGTGGGGGGAGGGGACCGCCTTTAAAAGCAAAAATGATTTCATCGGCAAGATCGGCGCAGGCGGCATGGCCTCCATGGAGCTGTTGGCTTCCAACATGAAGGCCATGGGCGCCTATCATGCCCGCTCGTTGTCATGGCAGGGCGTTGAGGTCGAACGCATGGTGCACGAGCTATCGCCAGAGCAGACCGACATCTATAATCAATTGGCCGACGCCTGGCAGATTGTTCTAAACAACATCAATGAGGCCCTGGGCATCACCGGCATTTATGAGAGCGGCAGGGAACGCGGGGCGGCCTACTCAAGGTTTTGGGGCGCTCACCAGCGCTTTTTCAACCAGGTCATCACATCCATGCAGATGCCGACCATCCTCAAAGCTTCCCAAAAGGACCTCGAAGACGGCCATGCGGTGATCTTTCAGCTGATCAACACCAACGAAGCTTCTTTGAACAGGGCCAGGGCCAGGATGCAAGAAGGCGATGAATATGAAGATATCGACATCACCCCCCGGGACCAGCTCATGGAGTACATTCAAAACGGATTTCCAACACGACAGTATGAGCAGTTTGAAGACGACAACGGCAACATTATTGTCAGGCCGGTGTTCGACTCCGAAGGCAATCCGGTCATCAACCAACAAGCTGTGGAGATGAGAGACCGCCTATTGGAGCAGCTCGGCGGCATCAAGGTCCCCTTAGGGCCTCTTGACATGATCATCAACAGCTTCGGCCATGAAAACGTGGCAGAAGTGACCGGACGGTCCAAGCGCATCGTCTACGATGAACAAAAAGAGCGCAAAATCTTACAAAATCGGACCAAAAATAACGTGATGGCCGATATGGAGCTTTTTAAAGACGATGAAAAGCAAATCCTGGTCTTTTCAAAGTCCGGCAATACAGGCCTGTCTTTCCATTCCGACAAGACCTATAAGAACAAAAGGCCTCGCAGACACTACCTGGTCCAGCCCGGATGGATCGCCTACGACGCCATCCAGGGTATCGGCCGGTCCCACCGGTCCAACCAGGCCCACCCGCCGCATTACTTCCTGTGCTCCACCGATCTAAAAGGGCAAAAGCGTTTCATCTCCTCCATCGCCCGCCGCCTGGACCAGCTGGGCGCACTGACCCGGGGACAGCGCCAGACAGGCGGGCAGGGCATGTTCGAAGCCAACGACAACCTGGAAAACGATTACGCCCGGCAAGGCCTTAGACGGTTTTTCGAAGAGCTTTTCCTGGATAAGATCCCCGGACTGAAGCTCGATCAATTCGAAGCCCAGACCGGTCTGTCACTCACCGACGAAATCGGCGCCCTCAAGGCCAACCTGCCGCCCATCAACCAGTTCCTCAACCGGCTGCTCTCCATGAACATCGACCAGCAAAACACCACCTTTGCCGCCTTCGAAGAGCAGATGGACGAAATCGTCCAGGCCCACGCCGCCGCCGGCACCCTGGATACCGGTATCAAAACCCTCAGGGCCAAGCGCATCGATAAAATAGACGACAAGGTGGTGTTCACCGAAGAAAAAACCGGAGCCCAGGCCAGATACATACAGATCAACGTGGCCAAAGAATCAAACCGGGTGTCCTGGGAGGAAATTAATCTAAAAAAAAGCTATGCTTTTGGCGGCGGGTTCTGTATAAACCGTCAAAGCGGACGCATTTGGGCTGCATCCAATGTCCGGCAAAAAACCAAGCTCAACGGCTCTATTATCGAAGTCCGCAACCTGATCTCACCCACCGGGACCCGGCAAAACATCGCCATCGAAGGCATCAGCGATCCCGATAAATGGGTAAATCTATCGCACCAACAGGCCCGCAATTTCTGGCAGGCCCAGTACAACCAGGCACCATCGGAAAGCACCGAGCGCCGGCACATATTCACCGGCTCGATTTTACCGATATGGTCTCATCTGAAAGGCCCCGACCGGATATTGCGCCTGCAGACCTCGGATGGAGACAGACTGCTCGGACGGGAAGTCAGCGACCAAAGCATCGACGAAACCCTCGACCGGTTAAACGCCAAACGGCAAACCCAGGCCCTGAGCGGTGCGACGATCCAAACCAAAGTGATTGGATGAGGGCCGAACCATCAGACTGGACAATGAGTGGCGGATTGCCAGACGCAGGGTGTCCGGAGAAAACCGCCTCGAAATTATCGGCCCCGACGCCACAGACACCCAAAGGTTAAAGGATATGGGAGTGTTCACGGAAATCGTAAGTTTTAAAACACGCTATTTCATACCGATCAACGAGAGCACCAACGATATTATCAACCGGGTCCTAAAGGGGCAGATCGTGCAGAATTTGGGCCAGCAACAAGAAAATCAAAGCCCCAGGGCACGGCTTTAAAAAAACGGTTCTATCCCTTTTTCTTCCATACTGCTTTAAAAAGAGGGTGTTTTGGATAATACCACCATCATCGTAAAAATGTGCATGGAACTGCTATTGGATGATATTAAAAGCTCTAGGCCGAAGAACAAGCAAAGGGAAAAAGAGCATGTCATACCATTGGAACATGCAAAAAAACGCGATAAAGCGGCTCTCAAGAGGCCGAATTTCAAAGGAATGAATAAAAAAAGGCGAACGCGTCAAAAAAGCCGCAAAATAAAGTGATAAGTTGCCTGATCAACTTATCAGACTCAAAAGGCTAAGAACCTGTCTCTCATCCGGACCCCAAATCTTGGAATTCATACTGATTCAACCAGCAATTGCGGCCGTTTAGAAATCAAAAAGGCAGATATTTAAAAGATCGTTGGGTTTTTCCCAACATCTAAACAAACCCCTGGTTTAAAAAAGGAGGGTATCTCCATGATAAGACTCGGTTCCAATTCAGCCCAAACCCGTGAGATGGACTTAGACGATATTTTTATTTCACGCTTAAAACTGCTTATCATCATGGGAAACGCATTTCTCAATGATGCCCCGCTCGGCGTTTGCCGCCGCAAAGCCATGGCGGCAAACGCCCGGCACGTGGAATCCGAGTCCATCGATCTCGGCGGACTGAACACAGATCATCCCAACTTCACGCCTTCTTGCGGCGGCATGGATTTGGACCACATCTTCTTTCAACGCGTTAAGCTTTTGGCCGTTATGGTTAAAGCTGTCGGCGAAGGCCACCCCATGGGTGCGCACCGAAAGATGGCCATGCGGGAAAATATCGATAAAATATGCGAAACAATTACAATTGACAGCCTGCAAGACATAAGCCTTTTAAAAGTCGCTTGAGGAAACCATGACCGCAGATTTTGGTGGCCAGATATTTGAGATTTTGCTTTCGCCTGCAACGGGTATCGCTGCAATTATTATTCTTTTGGTGATGATTGTTTGCGCTGGCATACAGTTTATAAAGGATAAGCGTAGTGAACATCGAGAAGTGTCCGCAAGATAAATTCCATGTCGCATTTTACACCCGTGTCGGTGATAGAAAGGGCAATAGGCTGTATATTGGGATAAAAGCAGCGTAGCGGTAACGGCCGACAAGGCCGCTTTCCAGCGGGTGAAAGTCCCGCCATACCAATCGGTTCCGACGCGCAAAACCGTCGCGCTAGTATTGTGATTATCCCTGCCTCAAATTTACATACGTCGGAAGTGTTAAGGCGGACCAAGAAAGGTAACTTTTCCAGATGATAACAAAAAGAGGGAGAATGAACATGAGGAAAACATCTTTGTTTTTTTCAGCATTGTTATTGGCAGTTTTCATTATTAATCTTCAAAGCGCTTATTCAGGTCAGGCAAATCAATGTAGAGACAATTTTACGGTCGAGGAGGATCGCTATGGAACGAAAACATATAAGACCATAGGATTTTTTGATTCAGCAAACGCAGATAGCGCATACGACAGGGTTCATCAGTACATTTTAGAAGAGGGGCTACATATCAACTATTCCAATAAGAAAACCGGTTCTATATCTGCATTACAGCCCGTAAGCCACAGCAAAAAAATGGCTCCTTTAAATGTGGTAATACAAAAAGTAAAATATAATAAGTATAAAGTAATCGTCACTTTTGTAACCGCTGGAGGCTTGGTATCAAGGCCAAATGATGTTGTGGATTTTTTCTGTGAAATAATTAAAACTGCAGACGGTAATTATCTTAATAGATAGCGGCAAGGACAGCTTAAAGAAGAGGTTTGACAATCATTGGAACTAAAATTAAGGTTAGCGACGTCCATAAACTGATAATTGTTAAAAATCTAAATTAACGAACAGCCCAAAGACAGCATCGCCCGGGTCTTAAAAGACCATGTCGTCCGGAATCCGGAAAGCACACAAGAGCCCGGAGTTACAGGCCAAGGATCTAAGGTTCTTTACATACTGCATTTATTGCGCGGGAAAAGAGGCATCTTATGAATGCAAAAAGCCACCCGGAAACACTATTTGAAAAATACAGCAAAAGGATCATTGAATATGAATCCCTCAGGATGATCACCAAGGCCGAAATCAGGCGGGCTGAGATGGCAGGGGATGAGCACGAGGCTGAAAAACAACGTATCGAAATGGAGCGGTTTGACGAGCTGCACGGGCTATGCGTCGGCGTCGTTGAAGATCTTGAACAGCTTGCAAAGGACTTGGCCATATGAATTCCATCGAGAAACAACAGCTTCTTGAAAAGGCGATGCAGGCCATCGCCGGGGCGGTCGAAGACACCTTCAACGAGACCGTTCTCAATGATGCCCCGCTCGGCGCTTGCCGCCGCAAAGCCATGGCGGCAAACGCCCGGCACGTGGAATCCGAGTCCATCGATCTCGGTGGGCTGAACAAAGATCATCCCAACTTCACGCCTTCTTGCGGCGGCATGGATTTGGACCACATCTTCTTCCAACGCGTTAAGCTTTTGGCGGTAATGGTTAAAGCTGTCGGCGAAGGCCACCCCATGGGTGCGCACCGAAAGACTGCCATGCGGGACAATATCGATATCATATGCGAAACAATCACACTTGACAGCCTGCAAGATATAAGCCTTTTAAGAGTCGCCTGAGGAAACCATGACCCATGATGATCTTCCCAAAACCGAATACTTGCTATGGCATTGTGATTGTTTTATTTCACAAATGCTTTCTTTTATTTCTTTATCTTAAGCATTATATTCAAATCTGCTTGGCTAATTGCAGCAGCCGGAAACGATAACCGCCCTGGCTTGATATAACACCGAAGTTCCGATTGCCGGACATAAAGAGGCCTTGACAAGCACCTTTTAATGGTCTATTAAAAGACCTATAAACAATATTATTAATATGGTCCGTAAACAGATTTAAAAGGTGCCACCATGCTTACAAAAATTCACGCCGGCCTTTCGGTCAGCATTAGCGAGTTAAAACGAAATCCACAGGCCATCATCAATGACGCCCACGGCGAAGCCATCGCGCTGTTGAATCGCAATAAACCGACCGCCTATATCATCCCGGCCAAAACCTATGAAATACTGATTGAGATGGCCGAGGATATTGAACTTG
>JASFER010000292.1:0-7702 GCA_050124755.1 Desulfobacteraceae bacterium | reverse complement strand
GGGAATTATTGGCACAGGAGAAAAGAGAATTGAGCGAGGAAGAGAAGAAAAAATTGCTCGTTGATCCTCTGTATTTTAAGGAGATGTTTCCCAACGTAATAGGCAATCTCAAAAAACTTAATAGCAAGGGTGCAAGGATTGGTATTGGAACAGATAGTGGTACATTTAGAGGTTTGTTCGGCCGTTACAATGACGAATTAAGGCATATCACCTCAGCTGGTGTTTCTAACTTTGATACCCTTCGCATGGCAACAGCAGTAAATGCCGGTATTATTGACATGCAAGACAAAATTGGAACGATCGAAAAAGGCAAATGTGCGGATATTATTGCCGTGGAAGGCAATCCTCTTAAAGATATCGGCGCATTGGATAATGTGGCTATGGTCATGAAAGGAGGCGCCTTTATTAAAGGCAAGGAAATAGTAGGTTCAAGCGAATAGCAAAATGTTATTTAGTGCTTTAGTGAAGTTGGAGTCAACCCTTCACAGGGGATGAATTTACCAACTGTGCGTTTAACCGCAGAATGTAGAACGAAGGAATGTCCAAGTGTGGAATCGCTGCGCTCTGCCATTATGATTTTAAGGATAGAATGCCTTGCTTCGACATTCTGCGGTTCCTTGTTCGATATTCCATTACACCGCCTTTGCCGTCGGCTAATGTTTGAATCAGTTCACAGAAATGATATCCCGGGATGGGTGTGAACCCATCTCTACAGTCGATAGATGGTTGGCTTTTCATCCCCGTCGATTTCAATACCGACGGTGTCGCCGGTTTTGAAACCCAGCCGGCGGAACTCGGCCACCATGGCGTCGTGCTGTTCCTGGTGCCAGTACGCCGACCACAACGGGTTTCGAACCGTATCGATGCCGTAGGCATCGTGGCTGCCCAGGTTGATGCGCACTTTGTCCTTGGCAATCAACGTGTCGGCCTCGGCCAGAAAGATATCCACCTGATAGACGTTGTCGTGCAGGGCCGTGGAGAGCTGGGCCTGGATTTCCGGGGTTTCGTCCAGGTAGTGACTGGCAATCTGGTAGAGATCATCGGCTTCTTGGATGGAAAGCCCCAGCACGGCATAGCGGTGATTGCGCAAGGCGAATCTCTCCATATCCGCCTCATACGCCTTAATCGTGGCCACAAGATCTTCGATCTGCGGTTTGGGTCCCTCACAGCCCAGCACCATGTCTTCGCATTTGCTGATCAGATTAATGTAAAATGAGCGGTTGTCCAGCACATATAGCGGCCTTTCGCGGTAGCTTCGGCGCTTGCGGATGCGGCGAATACCGGCCAGCTTGATGCTGCGTTCGCTCTCCTTTAGTTCCAGGGTCTCGATATGGGAGATATCCTTGGCCTGCACCACAAAAATATCTCCCGGAGTGGAGACGATGTACTCGATCTCGCAGCGAAATCCCAATGTCTCTTCAATCTGCCTGGACAGCTGCACCAGGCGCCGGTCATGGGGAATCTGGGTGATGTAAGGTTCCCGTTGTATCTTCCTGGAGCGGTCACGGCAATAACCGAACTCCCAACGGTCCCCCATGGTCTTGGCCATAACAGCGGTGCCCTCGATGAAAGGCATCACCATTACGCCCATCTGTTCCAGGTCAACCTTCGGGGCATTGTTGAAATGCTGCTGGCGTCGAATGGACAAACGCTTGGTGGTGTCGGCCTTGCGGATCATCTTCTTGCGCGCATATTTGATGCCGCCCACGTCCGCGTAGGTGCCGAATGAATCAAATGTCCCGCTCTTGAAACACTCCTCATCAATGTGGGCGCTGCGCGCAATGACCTTAAAGCCGTCGCAATGGGTGTTCAAAAAACCATCAAGGTCCTCGAAACGATTGTTTTTGAAATCATCCGGCGTCAGATAGATAAACGACGGCACATTAAATCCGTTGGCGTTCAAAATTTCCAGGAGCCTTACTTTTTCAGGTTTTTTTACATCCATGGGCAGCCACCGCTAAAATCGGAGTTCATGGTTCATGGTCTATCGTTGAGCATTCGATCCCTGAGTTCCTGACTATCATCTTAGTTGAAACTAATCCGGTAAACGTTGAAACGCAACTCATTGTGTCATTACGATAAACGCGAATCAGTGCAACTCCGGAATTTCAAACATATTCCGCCTTACGTTGCCAAGCTTACGCCAAAATTAGGTAATCAACAACTTTTTCATTAATCATCGTCTACAAACAATGAACCATGAACTATAAACCATGAACCAATTACCATTTGACATTGGCTTCATATCATTTTAAAACTGACTGATCAATCAGTCAGTTTTTTATAACACCATAGCCAAGGCCATGTCAAAAAAAAATATAATTCTGCATCGCGCCACAACACTGTTTGCCCGCAAGGGATTCAGGGAAACATCCATGGCGGAGGTGTCACAGCTGAGTGGCGTGGCCAGCGCAACGATCTTTTATCATTTTGCCAGCAAGGAAGATTTGCTGCTGGCGATTTTAACCCGCGTAAAAGAGGCCATCACTCAAAGTTTTGCCCAATACGAACGCGATCACGACTTTGAGAACGGGCTCCAGGCGGTACAGGGAGCTATCACTTATTATATGGGCCTGGCTGCAGAGATGGAAGATGAATTTCTTTTGCTGCACCGTCATTTCCCGTATCAGCTGGCCGAGGTCAATTCGGACTGTCGCAGTCACCTGGAGGCGATCTACAATTGTATGGTGGATATTATCGAACGGGCCATCAAGGCCGGCCGCGAGGACGGCTCTATCGGTCCGGTGCAGGCCCGCAAAACCGCCCTCATTCTGTTTTCAACGGTGGACGGCGTTGTTCGGTTCAACACTTACCGGCTTTATGACGCCGGCACCCTTTACCATGAGGTTCTGGAATGCTGCGGGCGGATTTTAGCTCCTTGATGGAGAGCAAAACGGTTTCATGGAAACAAATACACGCATAATGAGCGTGATCGGCCGCATGCTGCCTTTTATCGAATGGCTTGGCAAGACCCGCTCCGCCACATTCAAAGCGGATGCCATGGCCGGATTGACAGTAGCGCTGGTCCTTATCCCCCAATCCATGGCCTATGCCCAACTGGCTGGTCTGCCGGCCTACTACGGTCTTTATGCTTCCTTTTTGCCCCCCATGGCTGCTGCGCTGTTCGGCTCCAGCCACCAATTGGCCACCGGTCCGGTGGCGGTGGTCTCACTGCTCACCGCCGTGGCATTGGAACCGTTGGCTCAAGCCGGTACTTCGGGTTATATCGGTTACGCCATCCTGCTGGCCCTGATGGTGGGGCTGTTTCAATTTTTATTGGGAATCTTTAGGCTGGGCCTGCTGGTTAATTTTTTATCCCATCCGGTGGTCAACGGTTTCTCCAATGCGGCGGCCATTATCATCGCCTCCTCCCAACTAGCCAAGCTCTTCGGCGTCGAGGTGGAGACGGATGGCTATCACTATGAAACCCTGGCCAATGTCTTTCGGTCGGCGCTCCACCACATCCATTGGCCGACCTTGTTGATGGGGTTGGCGGCCTTTGCCATCATGTATGCCTTACGGATCCTCTATCCCCACAGCCCCAGCGTGCTGGTGGCCGTGGTGGCCACCACTCTGATCGCCTGGCTCACCGGATTCGAACGCAAGATCGAGGTACCGGCAGCGGCATTGTCAGCACCTTTGGCCTACGCTTTAATGATAGACTACAATACGCTGGTGGAAGAACGTGAGATCCTATCCAAACGGCGCAACCGGCATTTTCGACGACAAGTAAAGGCCATGGAAAGGAACGACAATTTAACGGCCATGCAGGAAAAGCATCAGTCCCAACTGGTCGACTACAACATCAAGCGGCTTGAATCCAATGCCCGAATGTTGAGGGAAAAGATCCGCAGTTTCCTTTTGGAAGGGGTGGCCTATGCCCCGGACGGCATATCCGGCTTCTATCCAAAGGGAGCGCTGCCCGCCAATGCCGAAAGCGACGGCCGCACATGGCGGATTGTGGTGGACCGCCGGCCCATCGATATGGAGGCGGTTACGCTCACGGCCGGCGGTAAAGTAGTGGGCGCCATACCCCGCGGGCTTCCAGGAATCGCCATGCCCGTGCTGGAAATCAAGGCCATCGGCCATCTATTGATCTTTTCCGTCATCATCTCCTTGATCGGATTCATGGAGGCCATATCTGTGGCCAGGGTGGCAGCGGCCCAAACCGGCCAACGCATCGACCCCAACCAGGAGTTGGTGGGCCAAGGACTGGCCAACGTCTTCGGAGCGATGACCAAAGGATACCCGGTTTCGGGGTCCTTTTCCAGAACCGCCGTCAATCTTAAAGCCGGTGCCCATTCGGGGCTTTCCAGTGTGGTCACTTCCCTGGTGGTGGCGGCGATGCTGCTCTTTTTCACCCCGCTGTTCTACCACCTGCCCCAATCGGTATTGGCGGCCATCATCATGATGGCGGTGATGGGGTTGATCAACGTCAACGGCTTCATTCACGCTTGGCGCGCCCAATGGTACGATGGGGCCATATCCATCATCACATTTGTTTGCACCCTGGCTTTTGCGCCCCATCTGGAACGCGGCATCCTCATCGGAGTGGCCCTCTCTTTAGGGGTATTTCTGTATAAAAGCATGCGTCCCACGGTTGTGGATCTGTCCCTGGGAGTGGATCGCGCGCTTCATGATGCGGTATCTTTCGGACTGGCGCAATGCCGCTACATCGATGTGGTCAGGTTCGACGGCCCGCTCTTTTTTGCCAATGCCAGCTACATGGAAGAGCAGATCCGTGATCGGCGCAAATCCAAGCGACAGCTCAAACATATCATTATTGTGGCCAACGGCATTAATGACATCGACGCATCCGGCCAGGAGGCGCTCTCTTTCATTGTGGATCGCGTGCGACGGGCCGGCATCGACATTTCCTTATGCGGCGCCAACGAATCGGTGATGGCTGCCCTGATGCGCACCCAATTGGCGGCCAAAATCGGCGAGGACCATTTCTTTCCCAACATGAGCAGTGCCGTCAATACCATCCACGCCCAGGCCCACCGTGGAGGCGACGAACCAAACTGCCCCTTGAAAACCGTGGTCGTAGCATCCGGCTATGAACGGGAAAAGGAGAACTAACATGTCCGTAATCACAATTTTCAGCGGTGCATTCTGCAATGCCCAACAGGTTGTGGATGAAGTTCGCGACAGTACGGGATTCAAGGTTGTGTCGGATGCCGATGCCGTATCTGCGGCCCAGGCACTGTCCGGCATTGCCGCCGATAAAATTCAGCGTGCCTTTGCGGCTAAAACGTCGGTGTTCAATAAATTTACCCATGAAAAAGAGAGTTCGGTGGCTTATCTTCGATTGTTCCTGGCCAACCTGTTGGCCGAAGACAACCTGATCGTCGACGGATTTACCGGGCAGCTCATTCCAACGACCATTTCTCACGTGTTGCGCGTGGCCCTGATCGGCGATGTCAACTTTCGACTCTCGGTGGCAACCCAAACCCGGGGGCTTTCAGAAAAAGAAGCCCTCAAAAGGCTTCGCAGCAACGATGACAACTGCGCCGCCTGGATGGAATTTCTCCACCGTGAGTCCAAAGACTGCTGGGATCCCAAAATGTACGACCTTTTCATTCCCATGAACAAATCGTCTGTGGAACAGGCCAGCGCGCTTATCGAAGAAAACATCTTCAAAGCGGTGGTTCAAACCACGCAAGCGTCCCAAATGGCAGTGAATGATTTCCGGCTGGCGGCTGAAGTGGAAGTGGCCCTTATCCGAGAAGGGCATAATGTGGATGTGGTGGCCGAAGGGTCGGTGGTCACCTTGCACATTCACAAGCAGGTACTCATGCTCAGTCGACTTGAAGAAGAATTGCGAACCATTGCTTCAAGGGTGCCTGGTGTGGCTGAGGTGCTGGTCAAAGCCAGCCAAACCTATCATCAGGCCAACATCTACCGAAAACATGACTTCAGCTTGCCTGATCGGGTCCTGATAGTGGATGATGAGCGGGATTTGGTGCAGACCCTATCGGAAAGACTTCAAATTCGCGACATGGGATCGGTAGTGGCATTTGACGGCGAATCAGCCCTTAAACTGGTCAGGGATGACGATCCGGGGGTGATGATTATCGACCTGAAAATGCCGGGCATCAATGGTCTCGAAGTGCTGCGCAAGGTTAAAGAGACACGGCCCGAGATCGAGGTGATTATCTTAACCGGCCATGGGTCGGTTGCCGATGAGGCGCAGTGCATGCAACTGGGTGCTTTTGGGTACCTGAACAAACCGGTGGATATTGAGAAATTGAGCGAGATGCTGAAGCTGGCCCACCAAAAAAGTCAAAGCCGACAGGCACAGAACCAATGAAGGATGAACCATGGATTTTAAGAAACCTGTCATGGATGAAACCGGCCTTCGCTTTTTCAGCCATATGTCCGCCGCCAACGCCCATGAAATTAAGAACGCCTTGGCCATTATCAACGAAAATGCCGGTTTACTGGAGGACCTTGTGATCCTTTCGGAAAAAGGCGTGGCTCTGGACTCCGAACGCCTGAAGCGGCTGGCCGGTAAAATCAAACAACAGGTGGCCCGCGCGGACAAGATTGCCAAAAGCACGAATCGGTTCGCCCACAGCGTCGACCTCGAACACGGCCCGGCCGATTTGGAGCGGTCGTTGAGACTGATCAAATCCATGGCCATGCGGTTTGCTACCCAGCGCCACATCGACATCGAAATTATCCCTATTTCACCGACCATCACACTGTCGGTACAACCATTCAGATTATTGCATCTGCTGTGGTTATGCCTCCAATGCGCCATGGAGGCGACCGATTCCGAAGAAACCATTCAAATCGCATCAAAAAGAGAGAACGGCGGGGTGATGGTGCAATACGGCCCGCTGGCCCGTTTGGAGGAAGAAAAGGTGTCAATGCTGGACGCTTCTTCTCAAATGCAGGTGCTGCTGCAACCGCTTAACGGCCGGCTGACGGCAGATACGAAAAAAAAGAACTTGTTGCTGACATTCAAGTAATCGTCAAATGGGTTTCTGGTTTGTGGTTTCTGGTTAAAAAAAATCAAGACAAACCCTCTAACCAAACTAGAAACCAGAAACGACAAACCATAAACCAATAACCATTAAGCCTATACCGCTTTAGCCCAAGCTTAGGAGGAACAGAGCATGACCGAAAAAGTTTTACTAGTGGATGACGAAGAAGATTTCCTGGAAATCATGTCCGAACGGATGGAGGCACGAGGCATGGAGGTAACCACCTGTGCTTCTGCGATAGATGCCGTGAAAATGATCAAATCGAAAACATTCGATGCCATCATCCTCGACTTCATGATGCCCGGCATGGATGGGTTTCAAGCCCTCAAAGAGATAAAAGCCAAGCACCCCGAGTCCCAGATCATATTGCTGACCGGCCACGCGACTGTCGAAAAGAGCGTGGAAGCCATGAAAATGGGGGCTACCGATTTTCTGGAAAAACCGGCGGATATCGAGGCATTGGAGAAGAAAATCAAAGAGGCCAGCGCCCGCCGCATGCTGATTGTTGAAAAAGAGACCGAAAAACGTATCAAAGACGTGATCCGCCGTATTGGTGGTTAACGCAACGGCGATTTTGTTGCACATGATATTCACCAAGGGGATGGTTCCCCTTCCATATCTTTCATATGGCGATACAGTTGCCGGGACCATCCCTTTGGCGAAATACCAATGATAACGCCATACCAGACAAAGGACGTCCTATTTTTACA
>JASFER010000291.1:0-7709 GCA_050124755.1 Desulfobacteraceae bacterium | reverse complement strand
GTGATTAGCGTAGGGCCGGCCTCTGCGCCGGCCTGGCATAAAATCCGATACATGCAACTTGAGCTTTATGGATAACCGAATTCACGAATTCACCGAATTCATTTTGAATGCACCTTATCTTTATTTGAATTTACTCTTCTTTGCTCCCGGTCATCGCCGCCCATCCCTTCTCGAACTGAGGAAGATCATCGCTAATTACATAATAATCGCTTTTCTGGCTTGTCCAGATATGGCCAATCGTCTGAAGCTTGGTGGGGTCGTCCAAGGAGCCTGCAGCAACTGCAATTTTTTCTTGATCTCTAGGATGCCAGAAAAGCGAAGAACCACATTCGACACAGAATCCCCGATGAACGTTGGGAGTTTCATCTGTTACAGATTGGAACCACTTAAGACCTCGCTGTTCAACCAAGGTCAAATTCTCTAATTTAATGCTGGTGTAAGCCCCAAAATTGCCGTGAAATCGTCGGCATTTGGAACAATGGCAGTTAACGATACCACGCAGATCGCCAATTATTTCGTAGCGAACTGCTCCACAAAGGCATCCACCAGTGGCGTTAATACGAGTATCAGGTGCAGTGGCCATTTTATCCTCCCCTTGCTTAAGGTTTGATTTAAAATTGAAAGTACTACAAATAAAGGAAATCGAAAAAGGATCCCTTTTAAGGGCTGCGCCGTCTTTGGATGCAACCCAGACAACTTGTTCAAGGTGAACGGTCCGGCCGTCGTTGCCGTCCGCCGCTGTGAGAATGGCGATGTCCAATTCCCCCTTGTCAGCAAGGAAACCAGACGAGGCGTCGGCTCACAAATCAGCGTCACCTGCACATTGGGATGGACGTCGGCAAATCCTGCCAATATCCGGGGCAAAAACAGAGATGTATAATCCTCGGGAGATCCAAGCCGCACCCTTCCGGTCAGGTCTGGTCGAGAAAGCGCGGCGCAGGCGTCCTTTATTGCTTTTGGAATGGCCTTTTATGCCATTTACGGTCTGGTACCCGCTTATATCGCCAAAACAACCACGCCGGCTCAGTCAACGGTTGTGTTTGGAATCGGCAATGTTACCCAGGGCCTGGGAAGCATGCTGGGAAACTTTATCGGAGGATGGTCGAAATCCGTTTTCGGGACATTTATGTGGATCTATGTTAGTATTGCTTTGATTGCCATGCTCACGATTGCGATGAGTTGGATGCTTCCGAATGAGAAAACGGTCCATCCGATTGCTGAACCTGGAACCAACAGAGAAAACACGATTAAAAGTTAAAAAATATTTTAATGGTCATCCTCCGTATTGCTCGTCGCTGACATGTTCTAGCCAATCGACACTTTTGCCGTCAAGTGTTTCCTGGATGGCGATGTGGGTCATGGCGGTGTTGGGTGATGCTCCGTGCCAGTGTTTTTCGCCCGGTGGGAACCAGACCACATCACCGGGGCGAATTTCTTCGATCGGACCGCCATCCTGCTGTACTAGGCCGTGTCCGGTGGTTACAATCAGGGTCTGTCCCAGGGGGTGGGTATGCCAGGCTGTCCTGGCACCCGGTTCAAAGGTGACACTGGCCCCGGTAGTGCGAGACGGATCGTCTGCCTTGAGAAATAAAGGATCAATACGTACGCTCCCGGTAAACCAGTCAGCCGGTCCTTTTACAGAGGCCTGTGTTCCGTTTCGTTTAATTTCCATTTTGTCTTTCCTTTCGCGTGTGTATTTTTATTTTCGGGACGGCAATCCTATTTCATATCGCTTCAGGACGGCTTTACGATCAGCCTGTCCGGCCGTCCGGACAAACTGCCCTTGATGACTCTACCGATAAAAATAGGAAGACCCGATGCAGCCCGGGGCATCTGGTCCTCAACCTTTAGGGTGACGGTATTGCATGAAGTACCGGCCTTGCGGGCCAGCGCCCTGATCCTTCGGGTCAGTTCAGCCTTGGCATATTCATCGGCCTGGGTAAAATCCCTGAATTTCCGGTTATCCTTGATCCCTTCAATGACAAATCCGCCCTCCCCCGGAATCAACCGCAGCTGCCTTTTAACCACCACCTCGGAGGTGACGGCACCGATGGCATTGGCCACATCCGCATCTTCCGGCAGGATGACCTCGGTCTCCAATGGTTTTACCGCATGGGGCAGGAAGTGCTGAACAGGGGCGCCGATGCCGATCACCGGCCTTTTCAGTTTTATCCGCACTTGATAGTCGGACCTGCCTCCGGTCATGAGGTTGTCCACCAGCGTCCTGCACACCGGGCATGTGTCCAGGGACTCGGGATCCACCTCGTCATCCAGCTGGCGTTTGAGCAGTTCAAGGGTCAGCATCCGCGTTGCTTTTCCCAGGAGATGGGCCACCATCTCTTCCAGTTCCCTGCCCGACAGATAGGCCAGCATGCCGGCGTAAATTCTGGCCATGTCCGCATCCCATTGAACAAATTGTCCCGTGATGTGAAGCAGGTCCGTGGGAGTGAAACCGCAGCGTTGAATCATGCCGTTTTCCTCCAGCCGCAGCAGAGGCAGGCTGTGTGCAGAGGGAACCTGGGTGCAGGCCGCCAGTTCCCCAATGGACATGGGGCGCTCCGCAAGTGCGGTCAGAACCGTTTCCTCCGGCGGGGTCAAGGCAAAATTTCTTTTCGTACCGGTATACAGGAGGACCTGCATCTTTCTGGTAGAGGCGGAATAGCGGTTCAGGTTGCGGCCCATGGCCGCAATGGTCCGGGCCGCTTCCGGATGGGTTTTGTTCAGCCATGCGATGGGTGCCACCCGCCGCGGTCCGATGAGAAATTCTCCCTTTTCGTAGCAGATCTGGCTATCGCCCCCAAGGCCCGCGGTACGGATGTTCAGGGCCTTGACGTGGGTTCTGTGACCGCCGACGTTGGAGCCGCTCTCATGGATACGGACCTGGTTGTCCACCAGCGCCGCCGTATCGGTGGTGGTGCCCCCCATGTCCACGATGATGGCGTTTTCAATGCCGGTAAGGTGACGGGCACCGGCCACGCTGGCCGCCGGACCGGACAGGATGGTTTCCACGGGCCGCTCCTTGGCCATTTCAACGCCCATTAACGTGCCGTCTCCTTTGACCACCACGACCGGCGCCCGGATGGACCGTTCGGCCATGACCTTTTCCAAATCCAAAAGCAGGTTGGCCAGTCTGGGGATGATCCTTGCGTTGAGCATTGCCGTAATGGCCCGCGTCTGGAAATTCAGTCTGTCCGAGAGCTCGTGGCCGCAACCGACAAAGAGGCCGGTTTCCTGCCTGAGGATCTCTTTGACGGCCAATTCATGGACCGGGTTGATAGATCCGGCATACCCTGACACGGCAAAGGCCGTGACCCCGTGGTGATGCATCATTTTCCCGGCAACGGCCAGGATCTGTTCCCGATCCACTGCGACCCGTTCACTTCCGGAAATATCCAGTTCTCCCTGGATGATGGCCTTGGGTTCGCAGGCAATATTCTCACGCATCCCTGCGGGAAGCATGAGCAGCATCCCCACGTTCTGGCCCTCGTTTTCCACAATGGCGTTGGTGGCCAGGGTGGTGGACAGGGCGACCAGTTCAACGGATTCGAGCAGGTCCTGGTCCAGCTTTTTCAGGGCGTTGCCGATGCCGATGGTAAAGTCCCATTTGGTCGTCAGGGATTTGGCCTTGCAAAGGGTGGTCTTGTCTTCCAGGCTGTAAATCACGGTATCGGTATAGGTGCCCCCGGCATCGATCCCAAGGCCGGTTTTGATGTAGGGTTGTGTTTCTGTCTCCTCACCCCGGATGACCTGAATGTCATGATTTTTTTTACCGCCCTTTTTGTCGGACCATATGGGCTTGGCGCCAAGGGTGGAATGAATGGCATCAAAGACGATCACATGTTCCGGCGGCACCACCAGGATGTCGTCCGTGGACTTTTCCAGGGTCATCATTTTGCCGATCAGCTCATGGCTCCCCTGGATGGTTGCATACTCCCAACCGTAGGTTTGAGCCATTTCCCTGGCTTTGGCTTCGTATTTCGGGGACTGTTTGGCCCCGGTATCAATAAAGGCGGCGCGCTGGTAGTTCTTCTGCCAGGAGTTTAAAAAGGCAAAGGTGGTGTCGGCCGTTTCTCTGCCATGGGATTCGACCAGGTCATCATATTCAATTTTTTCGGATCCGAACCAGGTCTGCCGCATCCGCTGGGACATTGGCTCAGTATGTTCCTCGCACCAGCCGGCAGAGAAGTAGTAGGTCCCGGGACAGGTATTGAACTGTTCCTGGTAGGCCCTATCCCCACCCAGAAACAGTGCAATGCAATCATGGACCTTCGGGATCACCAGGGGAATACGCCCGGACCGGACGCCGATGGTACCCTTGCCGCACACACCATATCCGATAATGATCCGGCAGGCATCTTTTCCGGCGGAGATGTCGTCGATGGCTTTCTGCAGTTTTTCCTGCAACACGTTGGGATTGTTGTGAAGCCCGGCTTCAAGGAATTTATACTCAAGGTCCATACCCGTCTTGCGGGCATGGAATTTCAGATCAACGGCCAGCACGGCACAGGCAATCACATAGATTTTTTTTCTCACCGCTCCCCCCTGGCATCATCGGTGACCATATCCGTGGCATGGGGTCCGGTCAGAAGCACGCCCGGGACGTTCCCCGTCAATTCCAGATTCGGCAGATAGCAATTGCGACCGCTATCGCTCGGATTTGGAGGACATGCAAGGGCCTTTGCTGATTTATTCTTCGCCATGGCGATACTTTTGCACGCAACGATCGTAGTCGCCGCTTTCTATCAATTTTTTCAGCCCTTTGTTGAATAGCTTCATAAGCTTTTGATTTTTCGGATTACTTTTCGACAACAGCAAATGCAGCGGGTCTTCGCGCAACCGCTTGGTGTGCGCGGTCACGTTGGTGTATTCATAGTAGGGGTATCGGTGGTACAGCAAATTCATTCCCACATCTATATCCTCGGGGAAAATATCGATCTTGCCGTTGAGCAAGTTGTCGAAATTCATCTCGTCCGTGGCAAGGCGCTTCACATGAATGATGCCCTGCTTTTCAGCTTCCTGAAAAGCTTTGCCATAATCGTATCCCTTCGTAGCACCAATTTTATACTTTTTTAAATCGTCCATGGTTTTCCAGTTTAAATTCAAACTCTTCATGTAAAAAAAGACATAGCCGCTCATTACCACAGGATCGCTGATATAATAATTTTCCTCCCTTTCCGGCGATCGAAACCAGGCCGCCGTTCCATCCCAATCTTTGGTTTGTGCTTTATCCATCGCCTGATCCCATGGGAAAAAGCTGTAATCCACTTTTACCCCCTCCAGGGCAAAAGCCTCAGTGATAATGTGCAGTGCCATACCGTATTGTTCCAAATTTTCCGAACAATAGGGCGCCCATTCTCCGCTGGTGATGCGCACGGTCTGATGGGAAATACCGATTGCTGACAGAATCTGAGGAATAACGGTCCGGCCGCCGACGATAATCAGTAATCCAGCAACGAGCAGCACTACAAGTCCTATGACCTTTGCTCGGCCGGATATCCTGCGGATAGTCGGACCGATCGAATTTTCAGCCTTTTGTTTGGGGATCGAGATGACGTTTTGGTACTGCGGGTTCTTCAGCGTAGTATGCGCCTGGCAATCCGAACACATGAATTTAACATATTCTGTTTGGACTGCGCCAATATCAATCTTGTTCAACTTGCCGCACTGGGTGCAATTGGTATCGATCTTCATCGCTCGCTGTCTCCTTTCACCTGAAGTTACAAGTCATAGGCCACGGTTGTGGTGATCATAACGATTTTTCTTCGCAGTTAGGAGCCGCTACCATCAAAGAACGCGCATATCCCGGACATTGAAATTGATCTCACTTGCGATGGCACCTATTCAAGGTACCACGAACATTCGCGTGAATATGCCCTCTTACATAATAACCAATTGTTTTTATATATATTAAATTCTCCGTTGTTGTATTGGAATTTGAATGGATTTCCATCTAGTGGTGACTGTATCCAAACGGTACCCAAAGGGTTGTTGAAAACCGGGAAAATCCCAATGCTTAGACAACCTCCTAAAATTATTAATGCAAAATAGGCGCCTAAAACCACTCCCCCCCTATTTTTTCTAACTGCCGGATGCAATAAAAGTATTGCTGTAATTAAAGATAATTGACAACCATGCCGCACCTAGTTGCGGTGCTGTTGCGGCGACGGCGCCGACAATATGAAAAAAATTACCGACAAAATAGAAAAATAATTTTCGATTTAGTGCCAAATTCTTTTCGTCCTGAAGAGCTGCGGACTGCATCAAAACGTATACCCGCAAGAGCGCAACCGCCCTTGTGGCCGCATGGAGGCCAACGATCCCCTTTATTAATAAAATGGAACGCTTTTTTGTTTCGGCAGTGGCTGATTCAACCTTCGAACATGCCGGCGCGGAAGGCCTTGAGGTAGTTCACGCAGAAGCCGTCCTTGCCGGCCAGGGCTTCGGCGGCGATGATGTTGGCCATCATGCGGCGATCCAGCGGATTGATGATTGCTCCGTCCAGGCCTTTGGCAATGGCCATGGTCATGAACGTCTGATTCATGAACTTGCGCGCCGGCAGTCCGTAGCTGATGTTGGACAGCCCGCAGGCCGTATGAATCCCGGGGAAAGCGGCCACAATTTTCTCGATGGCGTTGATGAATTCCACGCCGAAGGTATTCTCCACCGATATGGGCTGCACCAGCGGGTCCACAAAGATGTTCTCAACCTTGACGTTGTTTTTCAGCAGGCCGTCGACCAGCTCGTGGGCGATCTGCATCCGGTCGGCCACGGTTTTGGGCATGCCCTTGTCGCTCATGCACAGGGCGATGACCTTCATGTCCGTGCCGGCGATGATCGGCATCAACTTGTCGTAGCGTTCTTTCTCCAGGCTGATGGAATTGATCATGGGGGTTCCCTTGTGCACGCTCAGGGCGGCTTCCACGGCCGCCGGGTCCGGGCTGTCGATAGCGCAGGGCTTGTCCACCGCAGCCTGCACCGTCTCCACCAGCCATTTCAGGTATTCAGGCTCTTTGCCCATGAAAACGCCCGCGTTGACGTCGATATAGTCGGCGCCCGCCTCGGCCTGGTCTTTGGCCACCTGCTGGATCGCCGCCGCGTCCTGCGCCTCGATGGCCGCCTTGATAACCTTGCGGCTGGCGTTGATTAATTCACCAATAATGATCATGATCGTTGCTCCCGATGTTTTTTGGTTTTGGAACCCGGTTTACCGGGTTCGGAGTTTGGAGCAGGTTGATCCCGCTCAGGATCGATCGCGGCAGGCATTCGCACCTGCCCGATGGCTCCCTCCGGTCTTTAAGCGGTCCTTACGCTACTATTTGTTTGACCAGTCTCACCGCACCTGGTGCATCGGCGCTGTAACCGTCCGCGCCGATCTGATCGGCAAAGGTCTGGGTCACCGGCGCACCGCCGATGATCGTCTTCACCGTTATCCCCGCCTCTTTCACCGCTTTGACCGTCTGCTCCATGGCCGGCATGGTCGTGGTCAACAGCGCCGACAGGGCGATCACGTCGGCTTCCTTTTCCGCGGCCGTTTTCACGAATGCATCGCTGTCAACATCCACGCCCATGTCCACCACCTCGAACCCGGCGCCTTCCATCATCATGGCCACCAGGTTCTTGCCGATGTCGTGCAGATCGCCCTTCACCGTGCCGATCAACACCGTTCCCTTGCTGCTGCTCTGGCCCGAAACCAACAGGGGTTTCAATAT
>JASFER010000290.1:0-7794 GCA_050124755.1 Desulfobacteraceae bacterium | reverse complement strand
AACTCCGATTGAACAGATATAATGTTCATAAGGATCTTTTTTTTTAAAAAGGAGTTCCACAGAATAGATCTTCTCTGTTTCGCTGAAATCAGTGATCACAAATTTTAAAAGGGCATCATTTTTCGCTGCCGAATTAAAAAAGTTTCCGGTAATGATTTTGTCAAAAATATGAAAGCCCTGATTTGCCTGCTGTTGGTCATTGTATATAGTTGTATTTTTACCGCATTGAACACTGAAAACGGAAGTCATAAACAATACGACAGTCAAAAGAAATAGTTTAAGGATCCGATTTCCCGGAAAATTCATGGTTTTTAGGATTCGAAACATGATGAAATTCCTTTTATACGTCTAATTGGTCGTATAATACCCTTATTCTCCTGGTTTAGACGGTTAATCAGCCTTATAAAAAAAAGACGATTGGTATAATGGCAATATAAACAACTTGCCAATCTCTGTAACAAAAACCGCATGAATTGGAACTTAACCTGTTGTGGTCAATCGTTGTGGGCCGGCAGCGTACAAGTACCATACCCACAGTAAAAATGTCAATTTTAAGCGCCTTTGCCGCACAACAGCAGAATTTGCAAATTCCCATGATCAAAATAAGGTATTACGAAAAAACAATACTATTTACGTATTTATTTTAATTTTAGCTTTGATATGAGGGCTCCGGTACCAGTGGTGGTAAATTATATGAATTGACCTCGTATACTACCTATCCATAAAGACAAGATGTTGGTATGCAAGGAATTTCCTTATTTATTTTCCCTGAACCATATTTTTCCTTAATTCGGTCAATGAACGTCTGGGGCCCTGAACACACCGGCCATTTTACACCGCCGGGTTTTTGACTGACCTCATCATCTTTTGAAAAAATGTCCTACCCTCGCCTTCCCCGGTTCATGACATGGTAGCAGGCATCAGGATATTCTATTCGTAGTGGACGGGCCATAAACATATCAGTTATCATTACCTTCGTAAAAAGTCATGAATTGACTTGACCCCTTTACTTCTTTAGTTATTGACACACAAGCGCTGACTTGGAATACTTGGTGACGTAAAAAGCAAATTTCAGTCTTTAAACAAATGGATAGATTGTTGGCGTGCTGTGAAAGAGGGGACGGTTTAGGGAACGAGAAAATTATTATTTCACACTGTTCTGACAACGCGATCACTTGCCCCCTATCTTTGGAAGATGCTTATGAAGAACATCAGGTTTCCAACCAGAATCATCAATCGTTACAGCATTGCCTTTTTAATGATTTTGGTCATGGCTGCCGTCTTTAAATTTTCATTTTATCTTTATGGGATAAACAAATTGATCGATGGGGCGTTTCCACTTCACCAGGGAGCGCCATCCAATATATATGCAAGACCACTGGAAATCCGGCCCGGAGCGCCCCTTGCACCCGCCGATCTGGAATGGGAATTAAAACTCTTGCGATATCGAAAACGCCCCGTGATCGACACACCCGGTAGTTATGTACGCAGGGGCGATGATTTTACAATTTACACACGCGCCTTTAAATTTGAAAAGGCGCGACCGGATCTATCCATCGTTGAACCCAAAAGGGTTCGTGTATCGTTTGCACAGAAGCAGGTGGCTTCGATCATTGATCTTTCTTCGGAAGAATATCTGAATCAAGTCGGTTTGGAGCCATTAAAGATCGCCCGGTTGTCGAATTCGAATGTCCGTCAGCATGAATTCGCCGGTATTCATATGATACCGCAGCTCTTGATAAAGAGCATTATCGCCGTCGAAGATCAAAATTTTTACAAACACCGCGGAGCTGATTTCAGAGCCGTTTTAAGGGCGATATGGGTTAACCTGAAAAAAGGATATGTGGCGCAAGGCGGCAGCACAATCACCCAACAACTTGCCCGGCATCTTTTTTTTTCAAGAGAACAGACCATTGAACGTAAAATCGATGAAACCATTACGGCATTGATTTTGGAACTGCGGTTGTCCAAGACGGAAATCATGGAAGCCTATATCAATGAAGTCTATCTGGGACAGGATGGAAAACAGCCGATCAGAGGTTTCAGCGCGGCGGGTGAATACTATTTCGGCAAATCGATCAGTGATCTTGACCTTAATGAAATCGCGTTGTTGGTTGGAATGTTAAAGGGGCCTTCATACTACAACCCCATCAGATATCCACAGCGGGCCAAACGTCGTCGTAAGCTTGTACTCCAAATCATGTCCCGGCAGCAATTGGTCTCGTACCAGCAGGCCAAGGCAGCCGTTGATGAGGATGTATGGCTCTATGCACCACAGGAAAAAATAAAATTTCCCGCTTTCGTGGATTTGGCGAGGCGTCATTACAAAAAGTATTATCATGCCGACCGGACAGACCCAACGTCAGGCAATAAACAAGATATTCGTATCATGACGACCTGCGACCCCATCATACAGCTCAAAGTTGAAGCAGGAATAAGGGAAGGTTTCAGGAAGATCGAAAAGAGACACCATATCAGCCTTGAAACGCTTGAAACCGGAGTGGTGGTCATATCGCTCACCTCAAACCAGGTTCTGGCGGTGGTGGGCGGAAGAGACTTTCGGTTTGACGGTTTTAATCGGGCCATGGATGCCAGACGGCCCATCGGGTCGCTCATCAAACCGGCCTATTTTCTGGCGGCATTGGAACAGCCGGAATTTTTTAATTTAATGACCCGGCTGGACAACTCTCCGCTTGATCTGGAACTGGCGCCGGGGCACCACTGGACGCCCAAGAATTATTCAGAAGGACATCAAGGCGAGGTGCCGCTTTACAAGGCTTTATCCCAATCCTATAACATCGCTTCCATACGCCTGGGCGTGGCTCTGGGATTGGATCATTGCATTGATTTTATCAACAAACTTGGATTTAAGCGCCGGCTTCAGCCTTATCCGGCCATCCTGCTGGGCAGCATGTCCATGTCTCCCCTGGAAGTGGCGGAAATTTACCAGACCTTCGCATTGGGTGGACGACATGCACCGATTTGTGTGATTAGCAAATTGCATGTCGGTGATCAAAACGTAACCCGTACGATGCAGGCAACGAGAGAACGCCGTTTCAATCGAGATGCCGTATATTTGCTGAATATCATCCTGCAAAAAGCGGTTTCCGAAGGAACCATCAATACACGCGTCCAAACACGCACTAGAAATCTGCATGCAGCCGGGAAAACCGGAACAACCGATGATTTAAGAGACAACTGGTTCGCCGGCTTTTCAGGCGACAAACTGACCGTGGTATGGGTGGGCAAAGATAAATATGAACCTGCAATGCTGACGGGCGCCCAGGGTGCCTTTGTCATTTGGGATGAAATAATGGCCCGCATAGCACACATTCCATTTGCACCGAAAATGTCTTCCAACATAGAATGGGTCGAAATCGATCCCCATACCGGATTTAAAATTGACGAACACGATTGTGAAGCAGCGCAATCCGTACCTTATATATCCGGATTTACACCCGACCAAACCATTACCTGCCGGGAAGCAAAACAATCCAGTCGCGACACGCGGCCTTTTAATCAATGGCTGAAAGGGGTTTTAAATTGAATGCACGGAAATCTCAGAAATCTGATTGGAGTGGACAGGCCATGAGAATCATTGTCCATCTGTTCATTGTGTTATTTATCCTAAGCCGGACCCCATTTACAACACTGCTATATTCCGCCCAAACCAGCAATTTTCCCAGCGGTGAAGCAGCACCTGAATCGGTGACCATGCCCTGGAAGCATTTTATGGAGATTTGGGAGAAGTACAGGGAGCCTGAAATGAAGCGCAACCGGGCCTTCGCTTATGAAGGCGCCGTGTATGAGGGGCAGGCAGTCATTGAGAAGAATAAATACTTCCTCAAATTTGAAGCGACCATCCAAATTGACACTTTCAGCGATGATCGAATATTGGTGCCCGTCGTTTCAGCTGAGTTGAGCCCGGAGAAAATGTTACTGGATTCAAACCCTACCGGATATATCCAAAAAGCGGACTATTACTATGTCGTGCTGCAAAAAAAAGGGCTCCATACCGTTAAGTCCTTTTTTACCATCACCCTGGAAGCCGAAAGATGGCCCCGAAACTTTAACCTGCCGCTGGTACCCATTGCCAAAAGTGAAATTAAACTCAATGTAACCGATGCAGACATCGAAGCCAAATTTGATCCCGGCGTGGTCGTCGAAACCGTCAGCAATACAGAGGGTGACCGGATACGGGGAATCGTTCCCGCGGTGAGAAACACCGCCATCCGCTGGCTCAAACGCAGCCAGAAACAGGAAATGATCCCTTTGAAGATGGGCGCGGTGGTTCACAGCTATATCTCTTTGGCAGAAAATGGGGCTAATATCAAAAGTGAAGTTGCTTTTCAGATCCTCCAGGGCGAGACCCACTATTTTCAGATCCAGGTTCCCAATACCATCGATATATTGGATGTGACCGCCATTGACGGAGATGAAAAAATATCACAGTGGTATGCCCAGGATACGGAAAACGGCCGTATGATCCACATTTATGCCTCATACCGCCATAAGACCAAATTTGCCGTGAGGCTGGATTGCGAACGAACGGTAACCCGCACCAACTATAAGTTTACGCTACCGCATCTGATTCCCCAGGGGGTAGAGCGATATGAAAACCTGACTGCAGTGGGATCTGAAGCCAATGTGGAAATCTCCGAATCGGTGGTTGAACGCGCCGAGGGTCGGGACGTCCGCTTTGTGCCGGAAGAGATCCAAACGTTTGCCCAGGGGCGATCTCTTTTTTACTACAAGGTGTTGGGTGATGATTTCAAATTGTCTTTTGACGTTAAGAGCCATGAAAAGGCAACCGTCGTCAAAACACGCATCGAAAGTATCGAAGCAGACAGCGTCGTCACCGAAGTCGGCACGGTGATGACCAAGGCCACCTATCGTGTTAAAAACAACCAGGCCCAGTTCCTGAAGCTAAAATTGCCGGACGGTTCCAAACTGCTGAGCGCATTTACCAATGGTCGTGAGATCCAGCCGGTTATGGATCGCGACACCCTTCTTGTTCCCCTTGACAAGTCAACCTCCGCATCGTTTCCAGTGGAGATTGCCTGGCTTTCCAAAATGGGCGAATTCGGATTCATGGGACGGCGATCGATTCTTCTGCCGTCCAGCCCTGTGTCCATTGATGAACTGGCCTGGCGTTTATATACGCCCGAGGCGTGCCAGATGTTCTATTTCGGTGGTAATGTTGAACGCCAAAAACCCGGCGGCCCATTCTGGTCCGCTTTGTTTAGCGCCATCTCACAAGCGGTGGCGGAACAGGTGCCTTCGGCATATGCCGGTGGATCACCCTCCAAAAGCTATAAATACAATGTTGAGAATGTAAGAAAACGGTTTAAAAAGGGCAGGAAATTAAAAGACAGCGACTATGATTTCGGATTGAGAAGTTCCCAGGTGCAAGTACAGATTCCGGTTACGGGAAACCGCTATCGCTTCTCATCCTATTTGGTCAAAGGATTTACACCGGAGATAACCTTTTTCTACATGAGCGATACTGTTCATCGGATGGTGGGATTTGGGTATGCCATTTTGGCATTGATCTTCACCTTTTCTATTATCGGCTGCGTCATCAGCCGATCTGACTTTACGCCCTATGTTCCCAAGACCTATTATTGGTGGATCGGGCTGGGTGTCGCCTTATTCTCCGGACTTTTACTAACCGTGTTAAAACTGGGTGTGTTTGCCGATGTGGTCAAAGGCGTGATATACGGTGTCTTTCTCTTCGCATTTTGGCAAAACCTGCAGGAATCCCGGAAATTTCATGAATGGGTTTCCGGCATCCGCGCCTACTTTCCTGAACTGCTGCTGGCCTTTCTCATCTTTTGCGTTGTACTACCCCTATGGATCGGCTGGTTGGCAGTGGCTGTCTTTTTCAGTGTCGCCTCCATTATCTTTCATGGGATCTGCTTCAGGGGTCTTAAATGGTTCAGTAAACGCAGAAAGGCAAAGAAAGAGGCTGTCAGTATTGCCGTTATCTTTTTATCGATAGTAATGGTGTGCCCGGCCGCAGCATGGGCCAGCGGCTCCGGAGACGACTATCAGGACAGTGATGGCGCAATCTCCCGGAAACAACAGACCGAGGTTAACCTTGCCTGGCCCACTGTGGAGCATATGCTCCGTACTATTGAAGAGCGGGAAGAGCGCCTTGCAAAGGAGACGAAGCCCGGATACCTCTTCGGCACAGTAAAAATTGACGGTGATATTACCGAAAAATATGCATCATTGCGTATCGACGTGCCATTGCGCATTGTTTCAGAACAATACGTTAAGATTCCCCTCACATCCGTCACCACCCCGATTGCCAAAGCCCTTTACAACAACAAATCATTGTCGCTCTTCCGGGAAAACAGCTACATCTACTTCGAAGCCGGCAAAGATACTGATCGGGAGGGACTTTTAGAGATCTATCTGTCCTCTCCGGTACGTGAGCAGGGGGGCGTAAAGGAGTTTATGGTTCAATCGCCGTTGCTGCAAGGCGGGGCGGTTGAACTAAGGTTCGGAACGGACATTAAGTCGGTCAAATTATTCAATGTCGCCTGGGAAAAACGGGAGGACAGGGTCATCCGGGCTGCCTTGGGAAACGCGCAGCAATTAAGGGGCGAGCTGGCCACGTTCATTCGCAGGAAAGAGGCTGCCGATGAAGAAGACAAGCGCGTCAAAAAACGGTATGCCACTACCTATACGCTGGTCTCCCTGGAAGATGAAATCGCCACTTACTACTCCTCTATCAGGTATCGGATATTAAATGAGCATGTACGCGAGTTCCGCATCAAATTGCCGCAGGATGTCATCGTCCATGAAATTGTGGGCGAGGACCTGGAGGGCTGGCGGGTTGAGCCGGATAAAGAAGGAATGAATGCCTATATCATAAAGGTGATGTACCCGGTGGCCGACCGCTATGATTTGTCCGTGCGGTTTGAAACCGCCGCCCCTGCAGATAACAAGGCTTTTAACATTCCCTGCTTGCTTGTGGAAGAGGTGGCCAGGGACACCGGTTATATCGGCATCGAGATGCAGGGACGGGGTGAAATCGCCATTGAAAAACTTGAGAAGGCGCGTCAAATTGACATCCGCGAGCTACCGGATATTATCCGCACCGATGCCAAAGCCCCTTTTGTCTATGCATTTCGGTATATAGAACGGCCTTACAAGATTGGTTTTAACATTCGTAAACACAAAGGCTTGCAAATGGATCCGGCCATAGCGGACCGGATCGATTACACACGTGTCATTTCGCCACAGGGCACGCTGCTTTCCCAGGCCCAAATATGGATTCGTAACAGCCGCAAGCAGTATCTAACCTTCAGCCTTCCCAAGGGGTCCCGTATCATCAGTACCTTCCTGGACGGCAAAAGCGTCAAGCCCTCCGTCAATGAAAAAGGCACCTTGCTGCTGCCCTTGAAACGGCAGTCTGTGGTGCCTTTTGTGTTGGATGTGGTTTTTGAAGATCCGGATATTGATTTAAGTATAGCCGGTAGTTTTTTAAAGCTTCGCTATCCCCAGGTCGACGTACCGGTCTCCAGGGTGACGTCAAATATCTATATCCCCAAAAAGATGAAGGTAATTGCGCCGGAAGGCGACTTTCACAAAACCACCCAGGTAAATTATGTAAAATGGACTTCGCATCAAGCCGCAAGAGAGCCGCTGGCGGATCATGCGCAACAAAGCCAATCCCTTCGGCTCCGGAACAACTTTGCCAACAATGAATCCCGGGGCACGCGTTCTTTAAAAATCAACATACCCAAGCATGGGCAGCAGATAGCGTTAAACGCCTTCTACATC
>JASFER010000289.1:0-7817 GCA_050124755.1 Desulfobacteraceae bacterium | reverse complement strand
CGGTCTGTCCGGCCACGTTCAGGTAGCTGGCCGTATCCACATTGGTGAACGTGCTGGCCGATATCTCGCCGACGTTGTCCGCATAGGTCTTGATGGGCAGGGCGTTGTTCTGGTTGATGGTGTTGCCGGAAAAGTTCACAATGCCGGTGGCCAGCAGATAGATGCCGCTGTTGATGGTGGTGCCGGTGACCGATCCGCCCACGGTGCCGGTGTAGTACAGGTCGTAGTTCTGATTGCCGCTGAAGGTGCAGTTTTCGATGGTCGACTCGGCGGTATAGAGATAGGCGCCGTAGGTCTTGCTGTTTTGGACGGTGACGTTGCGAAAGGTGGGCGAGGACTGGTAGGCGTAAAGGGAGCCGTTGCTGTAGCCGCCGTATTCCACAACGCAGTGCTCCATGATGGTGGTGGCATCGTCTGCGGTGTTGTAAAAGCGGATGTTGTACCAGTCGCCGGGGGCCGGTGTGGCCTGGTTGGAGGTGAAGGCGATGGGATTGGCCGCCGTGCCCACGGCCGACAGCGCCCCGGGATCGCCGGATGAGGCGCCGATGTCCATATTGCGATATCTGTTGAGCCTGACGACAACGCCCGGTTCGATGGTCAGGGTGGTGATGCCGTCGGCGCCGTCGGTGCCCTTGACGGTGATGTTGGAGGTGACGATGTAAGGGCTGTCGGCCACTGTCCAGGTGGTGTCGGTGCTGATGGTGCCGCCGACGGTGGTGTCTGCCGAGGCCGGCGGGCCGGCAATCAGCCCAAGTAAAAGGAAGAAAAGAAGCAATAGTGGCGCTCGGTGAACAGGGGTCGATTTCATGGGCAATCCTCTACTCAAGTTTTTGTGAATCAGCATCAACGGGCTTTGAAAACAACTGTGTTTGCGCTTTCCCGTGCCGTATACGGGCTGTTATAATGCCTTGCCCTGGGCCCTCTGGTCGGGCGGGACAGGCTTATGTCGTCCGGTACGGATCGGATGTCTCCGCGTGCCGGTCACCTTTCCAGGTGGGATCGATTGTGCGTCGGGTGTAGAAATGACGATTCGTTAATGATAATCTTTACATCGGTTTTTCTTTGCGCCTGTCTGTTTTGTATCCGATACACCTTCCGACAACGTCCCGCTTCATATTTAAATCAGCGCCCGGCGGCGCAACAGTTCAAACCTGAGATGCTCTTTTAAGGATTTTGGAAATGTGCCTTGCTCTAACATGGAAAAACCGGCTTGTCACCCCTTAAAGTTCCGGGAAAGCTGCGGCACTTTTAATGTTATTGTTTTCCTTGACTTTTTCTATTTCACAAAATTCAAGGCGATATTTTTACCTGCAGTTCAAAGCAGATAAGCAATGGCGAAATTACATCATTCATTTGTGGAATGATGTGACCAGCCTCACATACTCTTCAAATCAATATTTAAAGGGTAGGATATTGTAGAAAGCAATTTCGCATTCGGGAGAATTTGGTTGGATACCTTGGGCTCATCAAACGACGTTTGATGAACCTAGCGACCCACATCTAAAATTGTTGCGTTTTCCCTATAAATTCGGTATCAGGCCATTGTTTCTTTTTCTAATTCTCGTCAATTCTAAAAGCACGTTCATTTTCGAGGCAACTGCAGGCGGCTGGAGATACCATGCGTGGATTGGGTTGTACTTCAGATTATTGTTTACTCCCAAACTATTGATGTAAAATAAATCGGATGATGCCTTGATCAGCTACAGCCGCAAAGATGAAGCATTTGCCAAAAGGCCCGACAATTGCTTGAATATGATCAAAAGGAGATAACAATGGAAGTTAAACAGGTAAAACTCATCTATTTTTCACCCACTGGAACCACTGAAAAAGTGTTGGAAAGTATTGCCAGAGGTATGGCTGTTGAAGATGTCGAGCATATGAATTTGACCCTGCCGGAAGGAGTTCAACAAACCATACCTCCCTTTTCAGATGAACTCGTAATTATCGGTGCGCCTGTGTACGGCGGCCGTCTGCCGGTTGACGCAATCAATCGATTCAAACAGCTGAAAGCAGGCAAAACCTTGGCGATTCTCATCGTTGTATATGGAAACCGGGATTTTGAAGATGCATTGTTGGAATTAAAAAATCTTGCAATTGCGTTAGGCTTTACTCCGGTGGCGGGTGGTGCATTCATTGGGGAGCACTCTTTTGCAACAGAGGATGTCCCCATCGCCAATGGGCGTCCGGATAGCCTGGATGCTCAAATAGCAATGGATTTTGGAGCAAAAATTAAAGCTAAAGTCGCAGCGTTACCATCACCGGATGCCCAAATGGATTTGGAGATTCCCGGCAGATTTCCATATGAAGCAGACGGAGCGCGATCAATGGCGGCTTCACCGATGACCAAAGAAGACACATGCACCGTTTGCGGCACGTGTGCCGGTGTATGTCCAACTGCCGCCATTTCAATTAATGGGAGCGTGGCAACTGAAATCGAGCTGTGCATTCGCTGTTGTGCTTGTGTTAAAAACTGTCCCACAGGTGCAAGGGTTTGGGAAGATAACATGATGAAAACCATTGCCAACTGGCTAAATGAAAATTGCCGTGCTCGGAAAGAGCCTCAAATTTTTGGGATAGCTGGGTAGCGTCCAATTATGTCAAAAATTAACACGCGAAGTGGAAACCCGGGAAAAACAAAAACAACTTTTGAATACCCGTTTGATGATCTTGATTGAAATTGAATATTTGTTGGGGGCATTTTGAGCAGGGAAGTACGCAGGCGTTTGCCGCCGCCCAGATAGTGGTTCCGGCGACGGCTTTCTTTCAGATTTGACGGCCGATCTCATTCTGATTCGGAAGTACGCTCCCGAATCAGCGAACGACCGGGAATGAGGGTCTGGGTGCTGAGCACGCCCTTGATTTGGCGCATCTGATCGTGCACGAATTCCGAGATGATCTCGGCATCCGATGAGAGCAGGTCCCGGGTCAGGACGATTTTCACCAGAATATCCGCTTCGCCGTGTATCGAATGCAACTCCTGCACCTCCTTTAGGGCAAACAGCTGGTCCATGATGGACCGCTCGTTTTTGCCGGTGACTTTCATCAAGACGAATGCGGTTATTTTCCTTAGCATTTCCGGATAGTTGGACTCTGATGTGTTGCTCATTTTTTTGCGAAAGGCCTCCATGTCGTTGGGGATCAGGCGGTCGATGCCGATGCCGTATTTTCGTTTTTTGCCTGCCTCCCACTGATGATAAGAAATATAGGCATACAGATCATCCAGCGTTCGATCGGGAAACATATGAATCAGGTTTCCGTTTCGGATAATGGACAGCAGCGGGCGATAGATGGTCTCGTACCAATCTTGTGCCGCTTGCCCGAACCCGATTCGTTCTGCGTCGGATGCTTCAAGGTAAGCTTGATGCGCGGAGATCTGATGGAGCAAATATTCATACTGGCCCACCTCCGTCAGCGTGATACTGTAAGGCAGCCCCGTTTTTTCAGTGAATTGCAACCGCTGGTAGTAAAGGATGTTTTCAAGCGTCTTTTTAGCGGCAATGAACTCCACGACGCTTGCGCGGATGTCGGTGTGGCTGAGCTCTTTGGCCGCTGCGATGCGATGATTGCCGTCGAGGGCATAGAATTTGTCTTTAATTTGGTACAGTTTCACCGGGGGCAGAACGCGTCCTTCGCGAAAGGCCTGTTTGATCTTGGTGTATCGCTCGGTGGCGATGTGATGCTTGGGTCTGAACTTGGTATCGAAGTCTTTGTATCGGCCGACGCTGCCGACGATCTGATCCAGGGCGACACACCGTATGCCGCGATCGATGGTCGCAAAGGCCGACTCTTTCTGTTGATCGTCCTTAAACGATTTGGCCGTTTGAGGCACGCCGCGCCGTTGCCAGGCGATCTTGATATTATGCAGCAGATGCTTGATCATCGAATTCAAGCCGGTAATGTCCAAAGCAATTGATGATTTGCGTATGCCCTAAAGAAGTGCTTCGCTGAGCATCGTCCGAAAAATCGGCATGAATATGGCCATGTAAAAAAAAGCGGGGATTGCTCCACTGGATCAGCTTGCGATAGGCTTTGAAGCCGCGATGGCAAAGATCCTCCGCATCGTGAATAAATCGTGGCGGGGCGTGGGTAACGATCAGATCCACGCCCTTTTTCAGCCAGATTTGAGGCCGCAGCCGCCAGACCAGGCGATGCATCTGGGCCTCTGTATATTGGGCCGGACCGCCATTATACCAGCGGGAGCCCTCGAGTCCCAACAGTTTGAGTCGACCGTGGCGGATAATTCTGCCGTGAAGGTTGATACAGCCCGTGACAGGTGTCTCCCCGTAGCGGATGTCGTGATTGCCGCGCACATAGTAAAGCGGTGCATTGAAGGCTCCCCGCAGGAATTTGAGGTATTCCGGCGGCAGGTCACCGCACGAGATGACGAGGTCGACCTGTCCAAAACGATGGGGGTCGAAGTTCCCATCGAGTTGGGGCACCACCATATCTGAAACACACAACACCCGCATGGTCCATTCCAAACAATGTTGACGGATACGGCGAAACCGGCTTGCCGCAGTCGTCATAAACGGTTTCAGGCACCTGTTTTAATTGTATTAATACCGCCTTGCAACACACCGTCGCCAGGATATCTATACACGATAACGGGAATGCAGTGCAACGCGAACCGGGCAGATGGATTATTTCCCGTTCCGTGATGGCTGTCAAGACGGCGAGCACTGTGTGGTATTCACCTGGCCGAAATCGGTTGTTCAATTGTGCGACCATCTGGAAACACTATTATGAGCCTGCAATCCCATTCAAACGTTCAAGATATCGGTTGCGCAACGGGGCCGATGGGAGATAAACTGGTAACCAAATGGCAAGGTAATCAGCGCCACAACCGCAATCGTTGACAATCGACCGGCTTCCGCAGGTTAAAAAAGCAGCTTTCGAACTCGCCGCTGAGGCAGTACTGCCAGACAAGCTTTTAGACGCATCGAATTTACTTTTTTTATGTACAGGTCCGAGGGCGGTGACCTGCCATCTATGAGCGTATTGTCATTTGATGGTGGCCGCTGTCCGCGGGTGCTCGGGAGAAGGGCGGGCATTAGAATAAGCAATGGTCATGAGAAAGAAACAAAGACATATTGTCCGAAAACAGCTTTATGAGACCTTATATCCTGAAAAGCTGCACCTTGATTTTATTGCCGCACTGGCCGGAGACCGCGATTTGAGCGCTGAAGAGCAGAAACACTTCCAGCACCTGCAAACCAAGCATGGAGACAAGATTTACGTGGATATACTGTTTGTTTTGACGCACCAGTATTTCCCCGATGAAAAAGCCCGGTATCTCTGGGACAATATCATTTACCACAAAAATACCATGGAGAAGTTCCTGGGAAGACCTGTGGGTATATCCGTGGCGGCCATGGATTACCTGGCCAATATCGACGAGGCTATAGAAGAACCCTGCGTGATCAGCAAAGGAAAGATCGCTGAAATAGCTGAAATCGCTTTAAAGGACGGGCTGACCCAGCTTTTTGATGTGGCCACCTTTCGCACCAAATTGGAGATCGAAATCAAGCGCTACAATAGATATGGGTCCCAGGTATCGTTGATCATGATGGACATTGACGATTTCAAACAAATCAATGATTCCCACGGCCATCAGGAAGGTGACCGGATTTTATCCGACCTTTCAAAACTCATTTTAAAAGCCGCTCGAGACCTGGATATCTGTTCGCGATACGGCGGCGAAGAATTCGCCGTCATTCTTCCTCAGACAGGCCGCCAGGAGGCTTTGCGGCTGGCTGAAAGGATCCGAAAGCGTGTTGAAAATCAATTTAAGAAGGATCTGAACGTGACCATAAGTTTGGGTGTGGCCACATGCCCTTTGAATGCCAAGTCGGCAAGGGCGTTAATTGCAAAAGCCGATAAAGCTCTATACCAATCAAAAAGCAACGGAAAAAATCAAGTCACCTTTTTTCAAGGGTGATGCATACCATGGCCAAGGAAAAAACGATGCCGTCGCCACTGCAGCCCATGGGTGATTTGCTTGCTTTGTTCAAAAGGCTCGATGGGCAATCCTTTAGCAGCTATCGGAACCTGTTGAACAAGGCCTTTTGCCACCACCGTTATCACCTGCGCTTTATCCACATCCAAGGCAGTCCGGGTGCTTTCCCGGCATCCGTCTGCCATCTCGGATTGAAGATCGCCGAGCTTGGCCTGGCCGATGGTTGTCTATCCAACCGGCCGCGCAGGATGGCCACGGCCGATTACCTCTTGCGTGCGTTGAGTGCAGGTGTGGCCGCCCATGCCCGCCAGAACCGCGGCCACCAGGGAAGCGGCTCTTTTCAGCCCCTGTCTCTGCCGCCCCAGGTGCTGGAACGAAATGTTGTCAGCTTTGAAAGCGACACGGTTCAAATCGCCTTTCGCGTCAGCCTGCCGGGCTCGCCTGAAAACCGGGTTCTCGGCCGGCAGGCGGCGCAGATGTTTTCCCGGGAGTTGACCGGAATCGTCGATACCCTCAAGGCATGGGTCGCAAAAACCGCCCTAATAAAAAGACACTGTGATGTCGTTGAAGATATGGTGGCCCTTCAAAATCAATTGGGCCGGTATGGTCTGGTGGCCTTTGTGGGGGACGGCGCCATCCTGCCCCGGCAATCCGGTGTCTCCCAAGCCCCGCTGAAAGAGGAGGTGGTGGCTTTTTATGCACCGGATCAAATGGCCGTGGAAGTTGAATTCACCAATGCCGGCCGCAAAAGGGGGCTGGGTGTCCGGCCGGGGGTCAACGTGCTCATCGGCGGCGGTTTTCATGGCAAATCCACCCTGCTGGATGCTTTGGCCAAAGGGGTCTATCCCCATATTCCGGGAGACGGCCGCGAACAAGTGGTCACCCATCCCGATGCGGCCTTTATCTGCGCCGAAGACGGCAGAGCGGTGAACGGCTTGGATATCTCCGGTTTCATCGACAACCTGCCCGGCAAGGTGGATGCCAAAAGATTCTGGACGAAAAACGCCAGCGGCAGCACATCCGAGGCCGCCGCCATCATCGAGGCCGTGCTTGCCGGAGCCAAGCTGTTGCTGATTGACGAGGATTCGTCGGCCACCAACTTCCTGATTAAAGATCGCAATATGCGCAAATTGATACCCCAGGACACCATCACACCGCTTTTTGACCGCGTCCGGGAGCTTGATCAACGCTTTGGGGTCAGCACGCTGATCGTGGTGGGCGGCAGTTCCGAGTATTTGGGCGTTGCCGAACATGTGATTGCCATGCAGGATTATCTGCCCGTGTGCATGACCGAACGGGTGCGCCATTTGTCGCTGCCCGCACCGGAGCGGCCGGCCAGACCATTGATGCTGTCAGACAAGCGCCGATTGCTGGCCGACAATTTCAATCCCTCTTATCGTGCCCGGCGCTTGGGCAAGACCCTGTCTGTGCGGATCAAACCGCTGCGACTTCAAGAAAAGGTTTTGGAATACGGCAACGAACAGCTGGACCTGACCAAACTGACGGCCCTGGTCGACCCGTATCAGGTAATGGCCGTTGGATACGCCTTGTTGCTGGCCCGCAACCAATTTATGGACAGGCTGTTTTCGCCATCCGGCCTGGCTGACGCCGTGTACCGACTGATTGAAGAAGAGGGGCTGGCAATGCTATCCCGAAGTGTAAACGGCCCGGTTTTCCTGGCCCGCCCGCGAATGCTGGAGCTGGCCGGAGCGATCAATCGTCTCAGGAATCTGAAGGTCGAGATCATTGAAACATCATCAATTTGACATTTGGGCTTTGACATTTGAATTTGAGGGCTGTGGTGCCGCTTCGACTATCACGCATTCCAATCCATTTTACAATTTCTTTCCGAGACACAACA
>JASFER010000288.1:0-7824 GCA_050124755.1 Desulfobacteraceae bacterium | reverse complement strand
GCCTTTCAATGCCCGCGCGTCACCCTCACCGGGGGAGAGCCCCTGTTTCAGGAAGAAACCCCCGGATTGGTTTCCCTCTTGCTGGATAATGACTTTGCCGTAAGCATGGAGACCAATGGCAGTTTTGATATCGGACCGCTGGACCCGCGTTGTATCAAGGTGATGGATATCAAATGCCCTTCCAGCGGCATGCAACACCATAATTGCATGGCGAATATACAAAGGTTGGGGCCGAACGATCAAATCAAATTTGTCATTGCCGACCAAGCCGATTTTGAATTTGCATCCTCCCTGGCCAAGCGCTTCTTTTCCAGGATAGAAGACGAGCGCATGATTTTTTCGCCGGTATACGGTATAATGCCGCCTGAACGACTTGCCCGATGGATGCTCGAATCTCGATCGCATGCGCGCCTTCAAATTCAACTGCACAAATTATTGTGGCCGGATAAAACCCGAGGGGTTTAAACAACAACTTTAACTATAATTGATAACCATTTAAATTAATGAAAAAAGCAATCATACTATCCAGCGGGGGCCTTGACTCCACCACCGTCATGGCCATGGCCAAAGAGCAAGGTTTTGAGATCTTCAGCTTGAGTTTCGATTACGGTCAGCGTCATCGTTACGAACTGGAGGCGGCCCATCGCGTCGCCCGATATTTTGGTGCGACCCGTCATCTGGTGATCTCACTGGATCTCAGGGTCATCGGCGGTTCGGCGCTGACAGCGGACATCGACGTGCCCAAAGGACGATCGCCACAAGAGATGGATGGCCATATTCCCGTAACCTATGTTCCGGCACGCAACACTTTGTTCTTGTCCTATGCCCTGGCATGGGCCGAGGTGATCAATGTTGAAGACCTGTTTATTGGTGTGAACGCCGTGGATTACAGTGGTTATCCCGACTGTCGCCCTGAATTCATCGCCGCCTTCCAAACCATGGCCAATCTGGCCACAAAAGCGGGGGTGGAGGGCAAGTTAACCCTCCAGATTCATACGCCGCTCATGCATATGAACAAAGCGCAGATCATCCGGACGGGGGCGGCCCTGGGCGTCGACTACGGCATGACCCACAGTTGCTACGATCCATCCGCCGGTGGACGCGCGTGCGGACAATGCGACAGTTGCATTTTAAGGAAAAAGGGTTTTCAGGACGCCGGGATTGAAGACCCCACCGTTTATGCAAGCAATGATACCTGATGCGCCATGAAAATCGCCTTCATCCATTATCATTTAAGACAAGGCGGTGTTACCACGGTCATTCGCCAACAGGTCGAAGCCATCCGGGCCGCGGGGTGGCAGGCTGTGGTTTTGTCCGGCGACACGGGCGCCGTTGCTTTCCCGGCCGAGGTCATTTCCCTGCCGGAGCTGGGTTACGACAGCCCCTTCAATGAAAACTGCGATCCTGAAGCCATCGCCCATAAAATCATTCAGGCGCTGAACCGTCACTGGCCCGGGGGGGCGGACATCGTGCATGTCCACAATCCCACCCTGGCGAAAAACCGGCACATGCAGGCCGTGCTCAAAGCACTGCAGGGTTCCGGGGTCACTTTGCTGTGCCAGATCCACGACTTTGCCGAGGATGGCCGCACCGACGTTTATTATCAGGAAGACTATGTCCAAAACTGCCACTATGCGGTGATCAACCCGCGTGATGAACAACTGTTGATAAAGGCCGGTTTACGCCGTCAAGGCTGTCATCTGCTGCGCAACACCATCACATCTTTGCATCGGGATGGGGATGATTCAAGGGTTGGCGATTATGTGCTTTATCCCATTCGCGCCATTCGGAGAAAAAATATCGGAGAAGCCATTCTCTTATCCCTCTATTTCGATCCGGGGGTTCACCTGGCCGTCACCTTGCCGCCCAACAGCCCCAAGGATTTGAACAGTTATCATCAATGGCGGTCATTTGCCCGACGACACGATCTTTGCGTAAAATTCGAAGTTGGCGTGGGCGCTGATTTTCCGGCGCTGGTGGCCCGCTGCCAGTATGTGCTGACCACGAGTATCACGGAGGGCTTCGGATTTGCCTTTCTGGAACCATGGACCGCGCGCAAAGCGCTTTTGGGACGCCTGCTGCCCAACACCTGTCAGGGTTTTATCGCCCAAGGGATTCAATTGGACCATCTTTATACCCGGTTTTTAGTGCCGCTGTCATGGATAGATGCGAAGTCATTTGAAATGAAATGGAAAAATGCCATGAGACGATCCGCCGATCAATTGGCCGTCCCGCTTGCGGAAGGCGACGCAGACCGGGCATGGCGTTTGGTCAGCGGCACCGGTCGCATAGACTTCGGCCTGCTCGATGAAATCAGCCAGCAGCGGATCATCCGGAAGGTGCTCAAGGAGAGCCGGGCTGCCGATCGGCTGAAACGACTCAATCCCTTCCTGGCGCAGCCGGTCCCCCCAAGTTCCCTGGCAGACCGGATTGACCACAATTTCAAGCGGGTTACCCAGTTGTATCATCTGAAAACATATGAGCGGCAGCTCAAAAAGGTGTACGCCGCGGTGGCGGCATCCCCGGTGCGGCACGGCATCGACAAGTCTGTTCTGGCATCCGCCTTTCTGGAACCCCATGAATTCAGCCTCTTAAAGTGGGGGGATGGACGATGATCAACAAAGACCTGGTGGCGCCGTATATCACCAAATTGACCCCGTTGCCGACGAAATTATCCCCTGAAGGACGACTGCGTCCGCCGGTGCGCTGCCTGTTATGCGATATTTACGGATCGCTTTTCATCAGCGGCAGCGGCGATATCAGTGTGGCGCAGGCACGCAGCGGGAATCACGATGCTCTTGATGAACTGCTCGCCAAATATGATGTCAAAACCCCGGCTTCAAAGGTGCTCCGGCGATTCTACAAAGAGATCGAGGATGAGCATCAACACAGCAGAGCAAAAGGTGTGGCGTACCCGGAAGTTCAAATTGAAAAAATCTGGTCCAGGGTGCTTTGCATTGATTCACGGGAAAAAGTGCGGACCTTTGCCGTTGAATTTGAAATGCTGGTGAATCCCACTTGGCCCATGCCGGGATTGGACGGGCTTATCAAGGATTGTCGGCGGGATGGCGTTCGGTTGGGCATCATCTCAAATGCCCAATTCTTTACGCCCATGCTTTTTGGCTGGTTTCTGGACGCGGATCCGCCGGCCCTCGGTTTTGATCCCCGACTGACCTTTTTTTCTTACCAATATGGCTGCGCCAAGCCATCCGCCCTGCTGTTCCAACTGGCCGCCGACAAATTGAGAGAATTGGATATACCGAGCCATCAAGTCGCCTATCTCGGAAATGATATGCGCAATGACATTTACCCGGCGCGCCAAATCGGATTTCAAACCATTTTGTTCGCCGGCGATGCCAGATCGTTGCGAATGAGAAAAGATGATCCGTTGTGCAAACATATCACACCCGATTTGCGGATCACCCATTTGAATCAGCTGACGAGGCATCTGAACTAGATGGAAGGAGCCCTTATGCCGAAAGCCCCTGGAACCCATACGCCGAACCAGCGGGAAGCCCCCCAGTCCCCCCCAGAAACCCACGTCTCCGGCCAAAGCCCTGAAATGGATGCCTGGCTGACCTCCTTTTTTATTGAGAACCACCTGGACTACTACACCTATCCGGACCATGCCGCCACGGAGGAACAGGTGCGGTTCATGGTCTATTCCGACCAGGACGAGCGTTATTACCCGTGTTCGGACCAGATGTACGAAGCCATCATCTCACGAAAAAAATCTGCATTCATTCAAAAGCATTATAACCGGGCCTTGCAAAACATCCTCCAATTGATCGAGCGGCAAATCGAAGATCCCTATGAAAAATCCTATCTGGAAACGCTCATGTTCAACAAGCACAAGCATGAAACCCGGGATGAAATCATGATCCCGTCCCGGGTTGAAAAGCGCTTGATGAGCATCTACCTCAAGCGGACCCTGATTGAAGATCCATTTATCGAAGAGAAGACCCAACGCAACCGTAATGCGGCTGAGATCCTTCGGTCGGATGCGTTCATCGAGGCGCTCAACCACGTGGATAAAGCCCGGCTTGCCAATCCGCCGGAAACTTTGTCGGACATCAAATACCTGATTGCCAGTGCAGAGTTTGAACGTTTCCTCTGCACGGCCAACACACCCGAGTTGTGGCACGACAGCAAATGCCGCTCCTATTCCAAAAACGATTATCTGCAAATTTTCGAGCAACGATTCGAGGGAGAGGGTATTGCCGCCCTGCTGAAATTTATCGGATTCAGGGAGCGGCCCTTTGAAAAGCGTAGAATATTATGGCTGACGGACGAAGCCGGAGAGGTGGTCATGGACCTGGCCGTGATTCGTTTTCTGGTCTCCCACGGGCACAAGGTTATTCTGGCATTTAAGAAAGGCCCGCTCTACTCCAAAGCCACCATCGCCGATCTGCTCAACGACCCTGTGCTCCAGGACGCCATGTCCAACGCCGCCGTCATCGATGAGCCCAACATGAGCAAAAATGAATTGGTGCGCACCTTGCGCGGCGATGTATCCATTTTAGCGCTTTCCGACGGCACCAGCGAGAATCTCAATCTTTTACTGGCCTCGACAACCTTTGCCAGGATTTTTAAAGAGGTCGATGCGGTCATATCCCGCGGTACAGATCAGCGCCGGCGTCTGTTTGACACCCGTTTCCAGTTCACCCAGGATATTTACAACATTTCCAGAGAGAAAGACGGCAGCTTGTCCATACGGTTCAAACCGCGTCATCCCAGTGTCATCAAATTTTCCCATCATGATCTGGAGACCAAGGCACAGACCATCATCGATCAGATGAAGGACGCCAAAAGCCAGGGTATGACGGTGATTTTCTACAGCGGTATCATCGGATCCATACCGGGCAAGATCGATATGGCCAAACGCATCATGTCGACCTTTGTGAATCATCTGAAGGAGCAATCCGCCCTCACCTTCATTATCAATCCGTCCGAGTATTATGAACCCGGCATGGATGCCGACGATTTGATGTATATGTGGGAGATTGTCCAGCGCTCCGGCCATATCGACATATGGCGCTTCCAAAGCTACGACGACATTGTCCAGGCATTTCAAATCATGGACAAAAAGATACCTCCCGAGTGGGTGGGAAAAGACGCCACCTACTCCACCGGCTGCACCAAGGAGATGGCCATTGCCATTGACGTGCAAAAACAGCACCCTGAAATGCAGATTATCGGACCGGCCAAAGAACGTTTCATGCGCCGCAAGGATTACGGCATCGGAAAAATGTACGACAGAAGGCTTACGGATAAGATATAAGCCGCAATCGTTGGGTGATTTGACCAAAAATGGGGGTTTTCACCCAGGAAAATCACCCACCTCCATTTGCCGTGCAATCGAAACGAAGATATTCCATTGTCTTCGATGGGTATTTTTATTTACGCTCTCTCTATGCAGGATATCGGATGTTATACCAGGCCGGCACAGAGGCCGGCCCTACGCGAATCACTCCGGTCCCTGGCGTTGTAGGGTCGGGCTCTGTCCCGACCGGTTCTGAAGGTGGTGTTCGCGAAACTTAAAAGCCTGCTAAATATCCTTTTTTGAGCTTTTATGGGGTTTATCCCCGCCCGCTTCAGCTTTTAAGTTAACCGCGTGCTCTTATTGGCACACCCATTGCTTTACCTATGGCTAACGTGCAAGGGTGAGTTGATGCTGCACGATACGGAACGGATAATGAAAATTGAGCTGAGCGACTATTGGACCGAAGCGCTATTGACCGAATACAGTGGCACCTGAATTTCCCCATCCTACTCGCGCTGATCTGAACCTGCAGTGGTATTTTGACCGGAATCTGAAGTGGAATTTGATGAAAGGCCCTTGTATGTTGGGGCGGCTGGCACTGCAAAGCGCACCCTGCCAGCCGCCCCGTTTTTATCTATGCGGGCTGCATCGGGATGCGCAGGCGTTCACCGCTTTTGCGGCGATATATCAAATACCCGTTCTCGCGGGCGAATAAGAAAAGATCCCGGGTAATCCGCACATCCGTTCGGCAGTAATCGATGATTTTATCCAACTCACCGGATTGCCACCATTTCAAAGCATCCAATCCGGATCCGGATTTATTCACGTTCAGGGTTTGTTTTGCCAGATGATCCAGAGACAACCGAAAACCCAGGCGTCGGTGCACCTGCTCGAGCAGGTCATAGCTTGGCAGGGTACTGAAATCATAGTCTGAATAACCGGAAAGCACTTTGTAATCAAAGCGTTTGCTGTTAAAGCCCACAACCGTGTCAAATTGTTTTAAGTGCTCGATCAGCCGGCCGACCTGATCCTGGGAATAGACCACGAAAGTGTCCTCCATCGAATCATAAACCACACCGCAGCTCACCCGCATGCGGTGGGCATTGTGCCACCCCCCCACTTCCTTGGCCGAGTGCTGGGTCTCCAGATCAAAGACACCATATGTCAACTTGCCCGGTCTGGAAATGTTCCCTGCAGGTATGCCCGTATCAATGGTGGGCTCGACCTTATCCCCGGTCGCTATCTGCGGCCGGAGCATTTGTCGGATTAAAAAGTGGGCGCCGGACTTGTCCATGGGGTGGTTGCCGGAACCGCATTTGGGCGAATGAATACAAGCCGGGCAGCCCTCTTCACACCTGCATCGACCGATGACGTCTCTCGCATTTTCGAGCAGTTTTTGGGCTTGCGGGTAAATTTGACGACTCAATCCGGCTCCGCCCGGAAGGCCGTCATAGATAAAGATGGCCGCTGAAGCGGTCATGGGATGAAAGGGGGTTGCCAGTCCGCCCAAGTCATTTCGATCGGCCAATATCATCAAGGGCATGATGCCGATGGATGTATGTTCCACAGCATGGAGGGTCCCCGGCAAATCATATCCTTTTGCATGGACATTTGTGCAGTGGGCGGAAGCAATTTCAAACCAAATGCTGTCCGTTTCAAAAACAGAGGGCGGCACATCCAAGTCAACCCGGTCGATCATTTTTCCGGTTCCGGTGCGCACGCGAACATACCCGCAAACCTGATCCGTAACCTTAACTTTACCGAAACATATCTTTGTATTTCCAATATATTTTTCTTTGTAAACTTCAAGAATATCGACATCCGTATCCGTTCGTACGCGGGTATAATAGTCAACTTCAGCAGGTTTCAAAGAGACGCCTCTGGCGGCTTCGTCCACTTTTAAAACCACATAGGTTTTGCCCTGGTGCAGATAAATCGCTCCTGGATGGGTTTCCCGGTAGAGCCTGAAATCATTGACTTCGCCGATAACGGTGTTGCCGTCGAGCAAGAGAAACCGGCTGCCGGCGGAGCGTAGATTCACTTTATGATGAGGCCTTTTATCAAGGGCGTAAAGCCACCGGCCGTCAGCCGAACGCAACAGCGAACCCTCGCTCTCCAGTGCGGCCGCCACTTTTGAGACACCTTCATCACCTATCCAGGACTCATCCGATCTCAATGCTAATTCAGCGGCGGCGCAAACCAGGTGAGCCTTTAAAATGACTTCATTGCGAGGATTTACCACAGCGGCTTCGGACCGCCCGTTAAAAAAGGCCTGGGGATGGGAGATATAATACTGATCCAAAGCATCCTGGCCGGCGATCATGATCAGCGTGGACTCCTGGCCCTTTCTCCCCACCCGGCCGCTGCGTTGAAGGGTGGCCATCATGGATCCGGGATACCCCACCAGAACACATAAATCCAGATCGCCGATGTCTATACCCAATTCAAGGGCACTGGTGCTCACCACGGCCAGCATTTTTCCACTTTTCAGGTCGCTTTCAATCCGGCGCCGCTCTTCAGGCAACAGGCCGGCCCGGTAAACGCTGATTTTATCAGCCAGC
>JASFER010000287.1:0-7827 GCA_050124755.1 Desulfobacteraceae bacterium | reverse complement strand
GATCTAAAAATCCCTTACACAACATTGCATATCGCTGAATGGGGGGGGCCCAAAAGAGGAGATGTTGTGGTTTTTTATTCACCCGCTGACGGCAGGCGGTTGGTTAAAAGGGTCGTTGGTATCCCCGGGGATGATATCCAAATGCGGAACAATCAGCTTGTCATTAACGGTGAAAAAATAAAGTATGAACCCATCAATGACTTGAAAACCGGTGATCCATCGTCAAGTATGGACGCGAACCAGCATGGCTTTGTTGAAAATCTCTGCGATACACGACATCCTGTGATGATTACGCCTCAGCGCCCGTCCCTGCGTTCATTCGGTCCGGTGAATGTTCCTCAAGGCAAATATTTTATGATGGGTGATAACCGCGATAATAGCGCTGACTCAAGATACTTCGGTTTTGTCGATCGCAGTCGAATTGTTGGTCAGGCTACGGCTATCGTGATTTCGCTTGACATAAACAATCGCTATCGTCCGCGTTGGGAGCGTTTTTTTACCTGTTTACCTTAGTTCAAAACGATTGAGCTAGAGGTTAAGGCAAACCTCGTTTTTTAAGCCGGATTGTTGGGCGATTCGGGTGAATTGCGCGATGCCCTCATGATCGGGATCATTTTGAGCCGCGACCCAATGACACATCTTCTTTAGAGCCCGGCCGCTTTGGATGAGTTCATTGCTCTTGGTTACACCGGTTTTGAGGTCGGGAGCATGTCCGGCTAAATAAAGAATCGCGCCGGCGTTGGCACAAACCAATTCTATGCACGGCTGGTGGTCGCTGCCGCTGATGACCTGCATGAACCGGATGGCTTCTTTCTCTATATCGCCCTGCGCCGCCACCGCCTCATAGGTGGTCCGGCTCAGGCCCAAATCTTCCGGAGTGATTTGGTAAGCCACTTGGCGGCCATCCGGGAAAAACTCATGGACAGCCGTCTCTCCAAGGGTGGATATTTCATCCATGCCTTTTTGACCGTCGCCGTCATAGCCATGTACCACCATGGCCCGTTGGTAGCCGATGGCCTGCATGATCTTCGCTATTTTATCCATGGCCGGCTCTGCAAAGACCCCTCTTAGACCATGGCTGGGGCGGCAGGGGCTGGCCAGTGAGGCGGCAATATTCAGGGTGGAGCCGAATCTTATCCGGCTCAGAATGCGGAAAAGCGCGTTGGGATGGACCCGGGCGCTCATGCCGTTAAATATACCGATGCCGGCGGTCTCTATACTGCGCCCCACATGCTCCACCGAGCACTCTACATTGATGCCCAGCGCATCCAGAATGTCCACCGTCCCGCAAACCGATGTCAACGCCCGGGCACCGTGGCGGGCCATGGTGATGCCGGCGGCAGCCGCCACCACTGCTGCGGCTGTGCTGACGTTGAAGGTTTTCAGCGCATCCATTCCGGTCCCTGAGTTTTCCACCAGTGGTGGGTCCATTTGAAGATCCAATTGGCAGGTGTCCAGGTCAACGATGGCTTGCCATGCACCGGCGATCTCTTCCACGGTTTCGCCTTTGGCGGTCAGGGCGGATAGAAAGGCGCCTTGTTGCAGATCGGGTTGACGGTTTTCCAGTATTTGTCGAAACATGTCGTAGCTCTCATTGCGGCTCAGGTGCTGCTTCTCAATGAGTTTCTGGATATTCTGTCCAAATTCGCGCAGGGAATTTTCGTCAAACGGCATGGGAACTCCTTTTTAAGATGGATAGAGCAAGATTTTTATGCTTTCACGGTTCTCCACCAATTGCAGCGCATCATCCAACGATGACAGCGGCATGCGGTGGGATATCATGTCCTCTACGTGGATTGTTCTATCGGCCAGCCAATCCAGGGCATGCACCCCATGACGATAAGCGCATCCATAGGCGCCGACCAATGTTTGTTCATGATAGTGCAGTTGGTTGAGGCTCAGCGGAATCGGGTCGTCGGCCGGGAGCAGACCGGAAAAGACCACCAGCACACCCCTGGGGGCCATGTGGGCCAGTGCTTCCTGATAGGCACGGGAAGATCCCACGGCCACGATGCAAACATCAAATCGTTGATCCGTGCATTGGTGAATTCCATCGGCAAACGCGCGGCGTCGCTCGTCAGGCTCGATGTTGGTTGGATCGGCACCCAATGCCCTGGAGGCCCTGGCCAGCAATAGGCCGGCGGGGCCGGCGCCCCAGATGCCGACCCGATGCCCGGCTTTAACGCGTCCCAATTCCAGGGCATTGAGACAGCAGGAGAGGGGCTCCGCCAAAACCGCGGTGTCTGCGGAGAGCGTGTCTGGTAAGCGGATCAGGCTTTGGGCCGGGGCGATCACATATTCGGCAAATCCGCCATCCCGGTGAAATCCCATGATTTGCATTTCCCGACAAAGGTTCTGCGCCCCCTTGGCGCAGGCGTCGCAGGCGCCGCACCAGATACCGGGGTATACATAGACACGATCGTCTTTCTCAAATCCGGTCACCGATGAACCTGCCGATACAATGCGCCCCACAACCTCTTCGCCGGGTACCCGGGGGAGCACAAGATCGCGGTGGCCATGACGGATAATTTTAAGATCTGTGCGGCATAATCCGGTGATTTCCACCTGAATCATAACTTCATCATCTTTTGGCTGTGGAATCTCCTTTTGGGTCCACGCAAATCGGCCGATTTCCGGCACGAGAATACAATTGGTTTGCATCACTCACCTGCTGTTTCTGAACAAAAAAAGGGTTCCAACAGCCATAAAAGTGGCTGTTGAAACCCTTTACCTTCAGGTTTCAACACTGTGCCTGGATCGTCTTCTGACTTCCGGATCATTCGTCCGGCTGCCGCCTTCCCTTTCCGACAGGCCGAAGCCGTTCAGAAAAGTGGCCTGCTTATCAGCCGGCGTCCCCGGTTACAGCGGCGGGTCCGTCACGGAATTACACCGTGTTCCGTTTGCCGGGCACAGGTCTGAAAATTCAACCGTCTTTTATACATCCAGACAGATACTGTCAAGCGCATTCCTTTTCCAGTCACGGCCGGGCATGAAAAGTGGCAACCAAACCTTCGAAGGCTTGGCGTTCCTTTTCAAAATAATACAGGTGCGGCGCTTTATACAGCAAATGGTAGAAATTGAGATCGTCCAGCAGTCCGTAAGCCAGAACATCGAATTCAAGACCTCGGGCATTGATAATCTCCAAATGGATCCTAAAGCCTGTTTTGCCGTCAATTTCGGCCGGTTCGGTGATTACCTGATTGACCGTGCCCCATCTATATTTTTCTTTAAGCTCTGCCAGATAATATTCTGCTACTTCCGTAATCAAATAATCACCATCAAGCTTCACCTTCGTCAATGGGAACCCTTGCTCTCTTTTGATATGTCTGACTTCAATCCAGTTTAAAGCAGGGCCATCTTTGCTGATATAAATGCCATCCGTGATAAACGCAGCATGGATCCAGCACGCGGGAACGGTGACCTGATATTGCCCGTCCGGGCCGTTCATTTGGGGGGTTTCGATGCGTGTCCAGGGGGTGACACAGGCACTAAAATTCAATATCATCAGTACAAGTACACAACCTGGAAAACAACGCGATCGGCTCATGATTCAACCGCTCCCTTTTTCGCTTGTTTGAGATATTGCTGAACAAAGGCGCTGTCCTTGTCATTGGGATTCAATTTCAGATAGCGCTCAAAACAGTCCGCGGCTTGATTAAAGCGCTTTGACTTAAGGTATACAATGCCCAATGATTTGAAGACGGGTGCAAAATCCGGACAACCGGATGCGGCCGTTTCATAGGCTTTAACAGCATTTTCAAGGTCACCGGCCCGGTTTCTTAACCGATATGCTTCGGCCAGATAGAAGTATCTGTGTTTGCCGTACATCGGCATCAATTCTTCTTGGGTTAAAACGGCAATTACCGCTTCGTATTTACCGGCCGCAATTTTTTCTTTGAGAACAACCGGGCGCAGCCCGGCGACATGCTGCTGATATATCGCCGTGTTGACCACACCTGAAGGGTGTGCGATAGAAGCATTGAGCTCTTTAAAACTCCGGATACGATTTTCAAGCTTCGGGTGGGTCGAAAAGAAAAAAGGTTCCGGAACCTTGTTGGCTTTGGCTTCGATGGCGAGGTGCCGAAATGTTCTCGGTGCTTGCCTTACGTCGTATCCGGCGTTCCGCAGCCTTTTATGTCCCAGTCGGTCCGCCTCCTTTTCAAGTTGCTTGGAATATCCGAAGATGGAGGAGGCTGAAATGATTTCCGACAAAAAAGGAATCCCCAGAAGGGCCACCGCCCAACTGACGCCGACACTGTTGTGATAATTGCGTCTCTGCAGTGCTGAATGCTTATTGACAAAATGGATTCCTTCATGAGCCAGGACAGCGGCTATCTGGGCTTCATTTTCCATGGCCGCGATCAGTCCCGTATTCACATAGATCGCCCCATTGGGCAAGGCAAAGGCATTTAACACCGGCGCTTTGAGTATGGTTACGGTAATTTTACCGTTGAACTCGGGGTAAAGCCGATCCATAACACCTTGAAGGTAATTGCAAAGTTCAGGGTCCTCATATATCTGACCGCTTTTTTTAAAGGTCATCTCTATCTTCTGGGCCGCGTGCCAGAGTCTGTTTTCACCTTCCGTCGCCGGTCCTATGTTTTGCGCATTCCGAAATGGTTGAATATTGCCTGTTGCGCAACCGGACAATAGCGCCAATACCAGGAACGCGGAAATCAGCCGGTAAATGTTACTGAGACCGTACATTTTCGTCCTCCCGGCCAACCACTGGCGGAAACCCGGAAAAAGATTTGTTGATCATTCGGTCTACATCCTGCTCTTTTTTAAGGCTGTATTCACCGCTGCTGTTTGTAAAGGACCACAGGATGTTCCCGGTATCCAATTCAACAAGTCCCGTATGCAGTGCGCAATGCCCCATCGGGAGTGCAGCTCCGGTCAAGGCGGCATAAAGCACGAAGGCTGTTTTTCTTCCAGCAGTTGAATGATAATCATAACCCGATACGAATAAAATTGCATCGGCGCCGAGTTGCTCCTTAAGGCGTGCCATTCCTTTACCGAGTGTGACCACCCGGCCATTGAGATGGCTCCAGGCAGCGATGCGCTTTATGTACCGCCGGTTGGCAGCGACGAGTTCGTACAATGCGCGGTATTGGTCGAGCAGCCGTTGATGCTCTTCGGAAATCGCTTGCACAGGGACGATCTCTACATCCAGATGGATCTTAATATACTCATAAAGGCATCGTTTAACAATTTTCTTTCCTTCTGCCGACCACTGTGGAACTTCTTCCGTCGTACCGCCGGCATTCAGTTCGCTGATTTTGACTTTGACAGGTAAGATGCAGATTTTTCTTGGGGCGGAAATCGACGCCTGATCGACGCGCGTGATCTCGCAACCTGGAATGTCTACTGCGGCAGGTGTTGAATTTATGGTGGCACAACCATAAGCGCCCAGCAAAAAGATAAAAATGAGTGATCGTGTCCAGCACCAGTGTATCATCATGCTCCCGTTCTATTTCCTGTTTTTTATCGAAGGCGTCTATGTTAAAAACATTAGCCCGTGGAAATCATTTGGTCAAGGCGTCAGAACGTTACAAGTTCCTGGCGTGGGCCAACATGTTTTTATTGAGGGCCAGATTAAGATCGGGCTGGACCAGTTCGTGGTGCGTGTCCTTGAAGGGTACATAGACCAATAAGAACCGACGGGCCCTGATATTGATTCTGGGGACCAGCTCCGTCCGCCGCTCAATGGGTTTTAAAAAGTTGGCCACATTGAGCTTCAGGCTCTCCGCAGCCTCCTGCAGCGGCAGGTTTACGGCGTGCAGCGTTCCTTTGGGTTGACCGGCCTGGAAATTATCCACGGGCTGGTTGAGGGTTATGTTGGTGGCGATGGTCAAATAGCTTTGGGGCCGCACCTTGAAGGCCGGATTCCAGAAATAGAACGGTTTTTGCTCCCAACCCGGTTGGACAACCTTGGGCAGGTTGGCCGTTTTGATGAGGTCTGCATAGCTGCGCAATTGAACGGTATCGATGTCCGCTTGAATGCGCCAAAAGGGCAGATAGACCCAGCCGTCTCCTTTTTCAGGGACATGGGCCGCTTTGAGTGGTTCCAGTTTGCCGCCCTTGGCCCACCATACGGTTTGGCAATTGGTGCAGTTCAATGCCAGTGAGTCCCGGTCTCCGTCCAGGTCCCATCCGCATTGGGGACAGATGGTGGCCAGAAACTGAAGGGGCCATTGATCGGTGTCGTTGATCAGCAATCCGTCTTCAATTTGTTCGACGCGGGATGCGGTGGCCGGCTGATTGAGGACGCCATCCATGACCTTTGAGTCCAAATAAAAAGGCGCATAGATCAAACTGTAGGTCTCGCCAATATAGTCCTGGTGCAAAATGGGCTCGCGCAGCTTTGAACTGTATTGCTGCGTCCAGGATGCCAACACTTCTTTGAATGGAACCTGGGGCTTTATAAATGTGGCTTCTTTTTCTGTGGAAGCAAAACGCAGCTTCTGGGTTTGTCCGCGAAAGCCGATATTGATGGGAAAATGGTGTGTTTTGACGGCTTGGTGGCTGACATCCAAAAAGCGCTTCTCAATGTTCCGTTTCAAACACGAAAAAAGCATTCCCTTAAAGCGCCAATAAGGATAGTAGATGACGTCTTTTCCCGTTGGCGCTTTATGCGGGATGGTATACCGAAAGAACTTCGGCGTGGTTAAAAATGAGCTGACACGGCAAAACCCACAATGAAACAGCCTGTCGGTCTCTTCCAATTCCGCCGGCGCTCCGCACTGGGGGCATTGATGTTCGATGATGAATGCTGTCACAATATCTAATACTTTTCCCCGCATTCGGCACAGAATTTAGCATCCCCCAAATTCTCCGCACCACAACCGGCGCATTTTTTGACTTTGGGTTTCTCTTCAACCGGATGACCGCAGCGGGAGCAAAACTTGGCGTTGGGCGTAAGGTTCTTTCCGCAATTGGTGCATTCTTGAAAGACCAACTGTTGATGTCCGCACAAAGGACAGAATTTGGCATCGGTGGGAATGCCGTGGTGGCATTCCGGACATTTATATTCTCCCTCCGGTGGGCCTGACGGACCACCTCCGGGCGTTTTGCCGGCTTGTCCCGGCGGAAGCTGCCCTGCGAAGTACTGGGCGAACATGGCCGGCATCATCAATCCCAGCCCGGCGCCCATACCTTCGCCGCTGGCATCGCCTTCCGAGGCTTTTTCCATGGCCATGGCCGCTTTCATTTGCATCAACTTGTTCATGTCGTCAAACACGCCCATGCGGCTGCGGTCGTCAATGGCCTTCTGGACTTCAGGAGGGGGGGTGATGGAATTCATATATAAGTGGGTCAAACCCAGCCCGAAGTGTTTGAAGTCTTCCTGAAGCCTTTTGGACAGTCCTTCTGAAAGCTCATCATATTTGGACGGCAGATTGAGAATCGAGTCGATGGTCTCGCCCATATAGTCGTTAAAGCGTGAAACGATGACACGATTGAGATACTCTTCGATGCCCTCTGTGGTGAAGATCCCCTGGGTACCCACCATGCTGTTGATAAACAACACCGGCTGTACGACTTGCAGGTTGAAGATACCGAAGGCCCGCAGACGAATGAGCCCCAGTTCACTGTCTTTGAAGGCAACAGGGTCCCGGGTCCCCCATTTCAGGTTGGTGAAAACCTTCATGTTGACCATGTACATCTCGGCCCGTAAAGGGCTTGTCATGCCCCAGGGCAGACTGGCAATTTTGGTCAGGATGGGAATATTGCCGGTTTGCAGCGTGTGGCGTCCGGGGCCGAAGGCTTCAACGGCTTTGCCTTTATAAAAAAAGACACCCACCTGGCTTTCCCTCACGGTCAGTTGTG
>JASFER010000286.1:0-7954 GCA_050124755.1 Desulfobacteraceae bacterium | reverse complement strand
TTTTCAACAAAGGCAATGACTTGACCATTGATATCGCAGGTCACCTGACCGGCCCGGCGAGCACGCTCAATGTCCCGCACATTGTAGGTGGTCAATGTGTTACCTCGTCGGCTGAAAGAGGCTAGTATGGGATTCAAAGAGAATGTGAACAGATTGTCCCCATGCAGAACCAAAAAGTCTTCTTGAACGTCTAAGGTTTCCAGCGCCAAGTGCAAATCGCCCACAGCCCCAAGCCGCTGGTCGACATGGGCGACCCCATCATCGAGAAGTTGAACATCCACAGAGGATTGATGATGTTCACGCCATTGTTCAAACAGATGGATAAACCGATGATTGCATACCAAAGTGGTACGCCGGATGCGGGTTTCGGATAGACGATCCATGAGATGGTCGAGCACGCAACGGGAACCGACCGGCAGAAGCTGCTTGGGGCGATGACGTGTCAACGGATAGAGCCGTGTGGCGAAACCGGCGCAAAGTATGATACACTGCATGGTGTGCCTTTAAAGGGCCTCAAATACCAGATCCGGTATCAGCGAAATTTTTTGGAGTGTCATATGTTCACGTTGTTCATCTGTGCCAAGACACGATAGAGACCCTGCGTGCCAAGCCTTTCATATCCCAAGGCTTTGGCGGCGGTATAAAACTGATGGACCATGGCCAGTCCGGGAAGGCAAAGGTTCATGTTTTGAGCCTCTTCCAGGGCAATCCCCATATCCTTGACAAAATGCTTGATGAAAAAACCGGGGCTAAAATCCTGCCGGGCAATGCGACGGCCGAGATTGTTGATGGACCAGGAAGCGGCTGCTCCCTGGCCGATAACATCGATCACCGCGTCCATGTCCATTCCCACCCGATGGGCGTACAGCAGCGATTCCACTGTGCCGATCATAGTGCCGGCGATGAGGATCTGATTGCACATCTTGGTGTGTTGGCCTGCCCCTGAATCGCCCATATAGGCAATGTTCTGACCCATTTTTTCAAACAACGCCAGGACGTGATCAAATGCTGGTTTGTCTCCACCCACCATTATGGCAAGCGTTGCATTGCGAGCACCGATATCACCTCCGGACACCGGAGCATCTATCGCTGATACGGATTTTTCTTTGGCGGCGGCATAGATTCTGCGCGCCAGAGCAGGGCTGGAAGTGGTCATATCCACGATAACGGATCCGGGTTTGGCTCCGGCCAAGGCGCCTTGTTCGCCAAGCAGCACGCGCTCTACATCGGCTGGGAAGCCCACTATGGAAAAAAGGATGTCGCTGTTATCGGCAACCTCCAGGGGATCGTTACACCATTGAGCACCATTGGCCTCAAGGTTTTCGGCCTTGCTTCGGCTGCGATTGTAAATATATAGTTGATAGCCGGCTTCAATCAGATGCCCGCACATAGCATTTCCCATAACACCGGTTCCTATCCAGCCGATTTTAATGTCAGCCATGGTTGTCTCCTTCTGCTTAAAGAACTATGATGGAGTGTGGTGCCATGGTTGAATCGCTTGTGAAGCCCTTTTCCCAAGCAAATTCAACCGGCATCGTGTGGGTATCGAAAAACGATACATAACAAGCACAATCCCTGTCAAGAGATGGAATATGGAACATATTCGGGTGGAATGTTACAGCGGCTACCGCGGCGAGGAGAGCCCCAGGCGGTTCTGGCTGGAGGATCGCCGCGTTGACGTATGCCATATATTGGACCGCTGGCTGGCGCCCAATCATCGCTATTTTAAGGTGTTGGGCAGCGATGGAGATACATATATTTTACGATACGATCCCTATCGCCAGCATTGGTCATTGACCTTTTTTTCAAAGCACTGAGTTTGGAAGCTCCGGTGTATCCATCTCGTCTAATTCAGTATCTGGTTCAGTATCTGGTTCAGTGTCCGGCTCATCTTCCTGTTCATCCGCAGCCTTCTTCTCAATATTGGGGATCATCAGCACCTGCTGTAAGCGCAGTGCTGCAAAGTCCACTTCAGGATTACAGCTCTTGAGCAACCACATGGGGACGTCAAATCTATCCAAACTCAGCGTCCATAGATTATCCCCGCGTTTGACTCTGTATGATCGCAATTCGCCGATACGATAGACTTCAAAGAAATCTTCCTGCAGCCGCTTATGAAACTCATAGCGCTTTTCTTCAAAAGCTTGTGCGGATACCTTGTTTAACGGTATTTTAACTTTTTGGTGAAGATGCAATTTCTTGCCGAAGGAGAGTCGATTCAGCCGACGAATGCTCTGGGTGCGCACACCGGCCCATTCTGCAAAATGCCCCAGGGTCTCTTCCACTTCCACCTGGATCGTGCCGGTGGGCCGGGATGAATCCATGTTGGTCGTTTCGAAACGCACGTCCGCCGAAACGATCTCAACACTCGGAACACCGGTATCCGCAGGTGCCGTCTCTTTCATATGATCCAAAGGTTTGGGCCGCGGCGTCGGTGTGGGGATGACCGAAGCCAATGCCGGCTGAGGATAATCCGCTTCTGTCTTGATACTTTTTGGGGCTTCGACGACCGGTTTCGGCACATCAGCCTTGGCTGTCAAGACCGGTTTTTGTTTTTCAGGCGCTCTTTTCTTGATTGGCGGCAGGGGCTCACCCCGCACCGGGATGCGCAATGTCTGTCTCGGGTAAATAGTGGCCCGATGGCTGAGGTTATTGGCTAAAATGAGATCGGACAGCCGAACACCGTGGACTCGGGCGATTCGACCGGCGGTATCCCCCCGCTGGACCGTATAAAAATGGCTGGGTTTTTGACGTTGTTTAAATAGCGTGTCGGGGATGGCCGCCAACTCCGGCAAAGCGATCTCGATGTCGGCCGGCAGGCGGAAGGTGTAGCCTTTGGGGACATATTTTTGGCCATTGAATACCGGCGTACGCAAAGCCGGGTTAAGTGATTTGGCGATCTCTTCGGATAGCTTGAAGTGTCGGCACAGATCGTTGAAGCTGATATAGCCGTCCAATGTCACCGTATGGGCCGGCAGGGGCCTGTCTAAAGGCAGATCGCCAAAGTAAGTTCGATAATTGGACGCCACGTGAGAGGCTGCCAAGAATTCTGAATAGAAGTTGCGTGATGCAAACTTAAAGGTACGGCTGCGATACTTGGAGTAAATGGTCGGATAGTCGCGATATTTTTGCTTGGCTCTTTCCATGCCGGCTGCACCGTGGTTATAGGCGGTGATGGCCAAGGGCCAGCTGCCCAGTTTGTCATAATTTTCCTTGAGCAAAGCAACCGCCGCATGGGTTGCGCTAATCGGATCCCGCCGCTCATCCAGTACATAGCCGACTTTCATGAACCGCTTGCCGGTGGAGCGTGTAAACTGCCAGATGCCGGCCGCGCCGAATTTGCTATAGGCCTGGTAATTGAAGGAGGATTCCACATGGGGCAAGTATGCCAAATGGTCCGGTAATCCATTGGCGTTGAAGATCGCCCTAATTTGTTCAATGTACGCTCCGGAGCGAATCAGGCCGGCTCTGAACCGGTCTCGCTGACCGATTTGGCACCGAACGCGTCTGCTGGCGGTGCGAAAAGTATTGGCCGTGGCCTTCTCGCCGAACAATGCGGCCAGCCGCTGTGCGGCTTTGTTTTTCGTATTTGGATTGGCCGCCAAACGTTTTAAAAGTTTCTGGTATCTGGCTTTGGCATTTTTCATGCGCCGGCGGTTGACCTTACGTGCCTTGAAGGCATCGTGTGGCTTGAGGTCGATGACGTCATAGATGATATTGAGATCCCTGTCGTCATGCACAACGGCTTGGGTAGTATTGTATTGTGAATAGACTTTTACCCAGAATGACACATTGGGCTTAATGACCTCGTATGTGGGAAATGCATCGGCTATCGCATCATGCGTGGAAAGTGCCACCATTAAAATGAATAGAAAGGCCAAAGACCGTGTACCAAAGGGTGCCCGCAACATAATGGGCCCTCCTTGCTTCGTGGATTTTGGAGATATTGAACGACACCGAAAAAATGAAGCAATAAGCATACCATAATGGCGAAGTGTCAAATCCATAGTGATGTATGATAGTTACTCTGTTACACATGGAGACGGCATCTGAAGTGCCGACTGGATTTCGTCAAAAAAAAGTCGGCCTGTGTCAAATATAATACGCGACCAACCTTAAGGGCGCAAGCAAGAACCAACGCGTGTGTTCATTGACTTTGGAGTTTTTCAGGCCTAAACTATTGTGGAGTATAATCGCTATGAAGCTTTTCTTCAAGGTGATGCTATGAAGGTTGAAATTCATCATATCCCTTCCCACGGGCTGGACCTGTCATTTGAAGAACAGGCGCGCCGATTTGCGGCCCTTAAATCGCTGGAGGACAGTGGGGAGTGCGAATTTGTTTCTCCGGTTGCAATTGCGCTTCACATTATGCCCATGCCCGATTTCATCAGGGTTCAAGGTCGAATTGAGACCACCGTTCGTCAAGCGTGCGCGCGGTGCTTAACTCGTTTTAAAAACCGGATTAAAAGTGGATTTACGCTGAACTATTCCAAAACGATTCCCGGTGATTTGCATCGTAATGATAAAGCGGGGATTGAACTGACGGCCCAGCAGATTGGAATGATTTTCTATGCCGGCGATGAGATAGATTTTAGCGATGCGCTTCAGGAGCAAGTTGTGCTTGCGTTGCCATACAAGCCCATTTGTCGTGAAGATTGCAAAGGCCTTTGCCCGCAGTGCGGTCAAGATCTGAATCAAAACGTATGTAAATGTGGCAATGAAGCTACTAATGGGCCGTTTGCCGCCTTGAAAGATTTGAAATTACCGTCCAAATAAAAGGAGATTTTCACCATGCAAAAGATGATGCTATTGGCCTTTGCTATGGTTGCCTTGATTGCCTGCCGATCTGACAGTCTCCGGATCAATGTGCATTTTGTGAATATGTCCGGTCTGGAAAACGGCGATCGGGTAGTCTTCGATGGAAATACGGCCGGACAGGTGATGGCGGTGAATTTAAACCAGGACGGCAGCTATACGGTGCAGCTCGAAATCGAAAAAGGTTTTGTCAATGCGGCCACCGAATACTCACGATTTTCTGTGAGTGATGATCCTCAGCAACAGGGGCGCAAATGCATCCGTATTGAATTGTCTCAAGAGGGCGGTGCGCTCCTGGCAGATGGTTCTTCAGTGACCGGAGAGCCGCCGAAAAAAGATCTGGGCACCGTGCTGCAGGAAGAACTGGAGGCCGGGATAGGATTTTTGAAAAAACAGATTGATCAATTCGGCAGAGATGTCCAAGCTATTCCGGAAAGTCAAGAATATAAGGATTTAAAGAAATCGCTTGAAAGTTTAGCTGCGGAGATAGAACGAAAGGAAAAGCAAGCCAGAGAAAAGGTCAAAAAGGAGTGGCTGCCCAGGATTCAGCGGGAATTGGATGCTTTGCGTGAGCGGCTGAGGCAATCGGGGCGAGAAGAAGAATTGGAACCGCTGGATCGAGAGATGGAACGCATTCGCAAAATATAATTATAGAACCGGTCTAGTCTTTTGGTTTTCGACTAAGCAAGGCGCGGTAATATTGGGTCAAACGTCGAAATGTTTCACCATCGCCACCTTGGTCGGGATGGTGCTTGAGGGCCAGTCTGCGAAATAAGCGGGCTAATTTTGTTCGGTTCATATGCTTGAGCGCTTTCCATTCATACCCAAAGAGGTTTTCAATTTCCTTAATTTTGATTTTCGTTTTGCCTATGGGACGGTATCTGCGATGCCGACGGATGAATTCACTGATAAAGATATGATCGGTATTGGGGTGGCGGGGCTCAAAATCAAAATAAATGATAACATATTTAATCAAGTATTCAAACAGTCCCTTGGGTTTTGACTCGCCTGCCAGAAAAAGGTTGTCCCGGTTCAACCGGCACAAGCGGTCCATGAAACAGCCGTCCAGTTGGACCAAGAGCGGTTGGTTGGCGTCTGCCCGGGGCTGAAATGTAGTGAGCCGAAAAATGGTCGCGACATATAGCCTTTTTTCATGGTGCCGGAGCCTGCGTTCTTCCGTCAGAAAATACTGTTCCAATTCATCCCGTGATTTGTTTTGCAGCGGCCGGAAGACCTTTTCCGGTAACCCATGGATATTGCGTTGTCGGCTGTGACCGAATCGAAGGTAATGGAATCGTCGTTTGTCAAAGTCGTGAATAGGAGGGGCTTTTCCAAGCTCACCCTTTTGGGAAAAGTTCGGTCTATGGCGATAGCCGTGATCGAAGCCGATGATCACCCGTTGAATCTCAGGGGGCAAGAATTCAAAGAATATCGGATCAAGATCGTCCTGTTGGATATTAAGCCCTTTCTGAGACAGCGCTTCTTCAATGCAAGTGTCATAGTAGTAGCTATTGCCGCCGGGATATGAAATAAACCGGGAAGGGTCGGTTCCCAGGTAGAATAGATCACGGCTTTTAAAGCAGTCTGTTGCAAGGTACGATTGCCGAATGATGAAATGTGTTTTACCATCAATGCATTGGCGGGCTAGGTACATAATTTGCCTTGACCTGTTTAAGCCTTAAATTCCTTTAAAAAATCATCTGCTGCTTTGATGGAGTTCTGAATGTCGCGTACAAGGCGATCCACATCCGTCTCAATACTGTCGACTTCGCCTTTGAGAGAACCAATGGCTTGCGCATTCAAGTTGTGTTTTAAAAAGAGAACATAATCTCGGAGACTTGCCAATACCGGCGACATGCGTTTACGGGACGTTTTCAGGGCAGATTCCAGGCGTGCGTACCGAGACTGAGTGGCCCTGAGTTTTTGCCTGCTTTTGGAACGAAACGAGCTATTTTGTATTTGATCGATTTCCTGACGCCATTCGTTGAATAGATCTTGCGCGATGCGTTGTACTTTTTCGATACGTTCATCAATACGGGCGGCCCGGCTCTCACAGTCTTCATAATCATCCGATAACCGATTGTACATCTTTTCAAGATTGCCCCCTTCAAGCCCGTACATTTCCTTGAGGCGTGTCAGTGCATCTTTGAACTCTTCTGACGCTTTGGCTTGATCGACGCGTGATTTTTCGACTTGGTCCCGCAACAAATGACGTTTCTCTTTTCCCATTTTTTCCCAAACCGCATAATAAGTCGTTTGGCAACCCAAAAGAACGGCAGTCGTCATTACTAAGAAACAAAACCAGGTGCCGGTATAAACCATATTTCGCATAGCCAGCTCTCCCCATGGTTGGTTGTTTTTAAAATCGACCCGAGTCACCCGCCAAGCAGGCGATGGTTGACTCGGTTCTTTTATTGATGAAATTGTTATACAGTCTATAAAATACAATTGCTTATGTAAACACTGAAGGCAAACAAAATACTTGAGAACATCTATGTCGATGGTAATAAAAAAAATAATAAATGAATATTATTTAAAAATATAAATTCTGAAAATTAAAATAAATAAAGGTTGACATAAAAATAATAATAATATAATAAAAATTTGCTTCAAAATCTATTGGGTGCGTCAAGAAATGCCTCACGGGTAATTGCGGGGTACCACTGCCATTCGCCGGCGTTATCCAAGGGTCTGGCACAACTCCTGCGGACTGGGGTTGTGCCAGACGGACGACCGGCGTTCAAGGCACCTTACTGTCTAAAAAAAGTGAAGCATCAGCATTGCCTTCATTAGAATTATCTTCCAGTCCTCAGCTTACACTTTAGACGATGCTTTCATAAGAACAATTGACCAAAATTGCAAGATAGGCTACTCTTAGGTGCCATGAAAAAGGCTTAATGTGCAATTAATAGCCTGGTATTTGGTGTGAGCGGAACCTCGTATGCCTTACTTTAAAACCTCAGATGGATGCAGCCTGTACTATGAGCTCCTGGGGGAAGGATCCGGCAAGCCTACCATCACATTTGTCAACGGCACGCTGCAGACCACAATGTATTGGAAAGCCGTTGCCCAACAACTATCACATCATTTCAGATTGTTATTATATGACGCGCGCGGCCAGGGGGAAAGCGAGCTGGGC
>JASFER010000285.1:0-8001 GCA_050124755.1 Desulfobacteraceae bacterium | reverse complement strand
CCGGACTGGGAATCCCCTGGATGTGTCGTACGGGACGAACGCAGGCGTACAGGTCCAGCACTTGCCGCAACTGGACATTGACACTGCGGATGCCGCCCCCCACCGGCGTGGTCAGCGGTCCCTTGATGGCCACATGGTATTTTCGTATGGCGTCAATGGTGGCCTGCGGCAGCCAGTCACCGGTGGTGTTGAAGGCCTTCTCCCCGGCCAGGACTTCCTCCCAGGCGATCCGCCGCCGCCCGTCGTAGGCCTTTTCAACGGCGGCATCCACTACAATGCGTGTGGCCTTCCAGATGTCGGGGCCGATACCGTCTCCCTCGATAAAGGGAATGATGGGTTGTTCAGGGACGGCCGGCCGGCCGTCCCGTGAAATGGTGATTTCGGATGCTTCCGTCATGGCTTCACTCCAATTTGGTTAAAGGTATAAGGTTTCTGTTAACTTACCCCAACGGCCACGGCAGCTTAATCAATCCGGCAGGCCAATCCATGCCCAGCACATTGGAGGCCAACGCCAGAAAACCTAAAGCCGCACAACCTGCCACTATGGACGTCACCCACCTGGCTTTGGCCAAAAACCGGTAAAAAAGCGCAATAAACAGGAACATGGTCAGGGGATAGCCGACAACATAGATAAGGACATAGACCGCCAGAATAATGCCGATGTAGAGGCCGAATCGCCTCCAGACGACAGACATGGGCATCCCCCAGTCCACGCTCAGATCTGCGCTTGACGATTTTTCATGAAGATCATCGGCTTGATCGACGACCTTGCGAATTTCCAAAACAACACTGATAACGGCAAAGATGAGCAGGACCAGGCTGATGTAAAATGGAAAAATCTTGGCCAAAAAGGCATAGGAACGCGCTTCCCACACACCATAGGCAAACCAGGCAATGAGGAAAAGAGAGAATATGTTCCTCAAGGTCAGGTATCGTGACATGTTTTATTTCTCCTTATCCGTTACCGTCTTGCCGGCTGTTTTGAGCTTCTTCTGGTAGACAATGGATGCGCTCAAGGAGGCCACGATAATGACCGCCATAATGATGACCCCGGGCCGGCTCAACCATCCGAGACCGTAGCGCTGCACCGAGATGAACAGGTACTGCTCCAGATTGCCGGCCAGGACAAAGCCGATCAAGGCCGCCGGGCGGGGCCAGCCGAACTGCTTCATCAGCCATCCCAGGATGCCCACCAGCAACAGGGCGATGAGATCGCCCCAGCTGTATGTCGCCTGGTAGCTTGCAAAGGTAATGATCAAAATCATGAAGGGCGCCAGGTAGCTGAACGGCACCACGGTGAGTTTGGTGATCGGTTTGGACAGCAGCAGTGCCAGGCCGGCTCCGAAGATGTTGGCCAACGCCAGACTCCAGATGGCGGTGTACACCAGGTCGACATTTTCAGTCACCATGGTGGGGCCGGGCTGAATGCCGAGAATAAGGAGCCCTCCCAGGAAGACCGCCATGGACCCGGAACCGGGAATGCCGAACAGGAACGTCGGGATCAATCCGCCGCCCTCCTTGGCATTGTTGGCGCTTTCCGGCGCGATGACCCCGCGGATGTCGCCTTTGCCGAAACGTTCGCGGTCTTTGCTGGTCTGGATGACATGACCGTAGGCGATCCAGTCCACCACCGATCCGCCCAGCCCCGGGATGAATCCGATGATCACGCCGATGATGGAACAGCGCAGTACGATGAGTTTGTGGCGGATGGTATCTCTTACGCCGTCCATCCAGCCCTTGCCGAGTTCGGCCTTTTCCGAAATCGGGCGCCCTTTGATCAGCAGGTCAATGATTTCCGGAAAGGCGAACAGCCCCAGTCCCACAATGACCAGGGATACCCCGTCCATGAGATAGTCGATCCCGAAGGTGTAGCGATACTCGGTGACCGCCGGAGCATCCCCCATGGCTCCGAGCATGAGGCCGATGCCTGCGCCGATGATCCCCTTGATGGGCTGGTTGCCCGACAGCACGCCGACCATGGACATGCCTAAAAGCGCCAGCATGAACAGTTCCGGAGAGCCGAAGGCCAGCACCAGGGGACGGGCGACGGGTATGATGAGCGTCAGAACGGTGGCGCCGATTAATCCTCCGATCAGCGATGCCGTAAATGCAGAACCCAGGGCGCGGGCCGCTTCACCCTTGCGCGCCAGGGGATAGCCATCCATGATGGTGGCCTGTGACGCTGAAGATCCGGGGATTCCCATCATTACCGATGGAAAGGTGTCGGATGTCGGGATAACCGCCACCATACCGATGAGCAAAGCAAAGGCGTTGTGGGGGTCCATGCCGTAGATCACCGGAAGAAGAATGGTCATCCCCACAATCCCGCCAAGTCCGGGCAAGATGCCGACGCACAGTCCCAATACAACGCCTCCGATCAATAGCAGCAAATGGGCAGGTGACAGCAGTGTGGTAAATGATTGGAAAAAGGCATCCATGACATTTCCTGTATAATGGCTGAAGAAAACCCTTAACGCCCTCCCCCTCGACGGGGGAGGGCCGGTGTGGGGGGGAAGGCTATTTCACGTCAACATCGTATTTGTCTTTGATCCATTTGAGGATCCAGGCTTTGTCTTCCTTGGATACGCTCAGGACCTGATCGAAGGCCTTGCGGGCCTTTTCTCCGGCCATTTGGGGATAGCCGCCCAGGCTCTTTTTAACGACGCCCTGGAACTCGGTATCGGCAATGACTTTGGTTGCCGCCTCCCGGTAGGCGGTGACGATTTCAGGTTTGGTTTTCTGGGGCAGCCACATGGCTTTCTGGACGCCGAAACCAGCCACCATGAACGCTTTCCATGCGTTCCAGGCCTGACCGGCGGGCTTTTTGCCGTGGACCATTTCATAAACTTCAGGGAAACAGGGCAGGTCGGGCTCAACGGGGTCGCGCACGACGTTGCCGTTATCATCCAGAACCCCCCAGGTCATCAGGGGAACCGCCAAGCCCTGGGTGACCAGGGGGCGCACATTTTTGATATAGGCGGTGGTGGTCTGGTAATCGATGTTGACCTCACCCTGCTCAAAGGCCACTCGGCCGGAGCCGCGCCCCTTGTAGCCGAAAACGGCCTTGACGTTCAGCCCCAGCATGTCGAAGGCCAGCAGCGGAACGATATCCAGGGATGTGGCCCCTTGGGATGCGTAGGCCATCTCTGTTTTCAAGCCTTTCAGATCGGCCGCCGATTTCACGCCCAGTTTAGGGTTGATGTAGGCGACCCCGCCGGTGGGCGAGGCAAAAACAATATGGTACTTGGAGAAATCATACTTCACTTTGCTGTTGCCCAGAAGATATGGAAAGGAGGTCGAACCGGAAGAGCCGAAAACCGTCAAGCCATCGGAACCCCGCACACGCTGTGCAAAGTGGTTTCCACCGGTAATGCTGCCGCCGCCGGGCATGTTCTTCACGGCCACGATGGGATTGCCCGGCAGGTACTTCTGAAAGAAGGGTGCATACAGGCGAGACCAGACATCGCTGCCGCCCCCCACTTTAAAAGGAATGATCCAGGTTATTTTTTCGCCTGAAAAATCAGCGCCGGCCTGGACCGCCGGAGCAGCCATCACTATCGTACATACTACTGCCAATACCATGCATTGCCATTTTCTCATTTCAAAACCTCCTTCTATTGCAATTGGTGGATCCGTGTATTGGGGCTTTTGCGCATATCCCTCTCCAGAAAGTTCATCGATATTTGTGATGCCCCAATAAATATATTTGAAAAGGGGATCGCTTGATGCGACCGCCCAAACAAACTGAAACATATTGGCAGTTAGAGAAAAGCATTTGGTAAGATGACAAATTCATGATCTATGCCAAGGGCAATAGCAGAATCGGCTATGGATAGGATCCTTCTACAGTAGGCAATTTCACGACAAACCAAGTGATTGTGTTCACCGAACGTTAAAACGCATTGACAATATGTTTCAATTGTGAAACGCATTGTTAAAGTTTTTCTGTGAACTGTTCGGAGACCCGTCTCATGAGCCGCAAAAAAATCCGCATCGGGATATTTGCATCCAGCCACTCTTTAATCGACCGCGTCCAAGCCCTCGCGGCGGAACAGCCGGATCAAATCTTCTTAAACACCCACGGGCTCGACGATGCCATTCCTTTGGCATTGGAAATGGTCCGCAACGGCGTGGAAGTGATCATCAGCCGTCGCGGGACGGCCCACCTGCTGCGTGAGAATCTGCGCATTCCGGTGCTCTCATTTCCACATCGCTCACTGGATATTCTCACCAGCTTGACACAAGCCAAGGAGGAAGGCAACAAAATCCTGCTGCCGGTTTTCCGCCATAAATTGGGCGGCTTCGAGGTTTTGGAAGATCTTCTCCGGATTAAGCTTGTCCAGCAGATCTATAAGGACAAAGCCAGCCTCAAACGGGCCGTCGTAAAGGGCCGCGATGAAGGCTGTGACGTCGTTGTGGGCGGGAGCGTGACCCAACAGAGTGCCGAAGCCCTCGGTCTCAAGTTCGTGGAGATTCGTACATCGGAGGAGGATATCGCCGCGACCATTGAAAACGCCAAATCCGTGGCCATTGCCACCCGGGACCAGAAGGCCACAGCCCTGCGATATCACGCCATCATCGACGCCGCCTCGGATGGACTGATTGCCGTGGATGAAAGCGGCCGCATCACCACCATCAACGAAACCGCAGCCGCTTTGCTCAAACTCGACAAAACAGCCGTACCGGGAAGCCATTTTACCCAGGTGATCCCCCAGGCCCCCATCTCCCAAGTCTTGACGACAAAAAAGCCGATTCCCGACCGCCTCACCCGCATCGACAAGGAGCGTTACGTTTTCAACTGCAGGCCCATCACTCTGGAAGGCGTCATCATCGGGGCGGTATCCACCTTCCGGGATGTCAGCAATGTCATCCGCACCGAACATGTGGTCCGCCGTTCGCTGTCCAAGGGACTTGTGGCCAAATACGGATTCGACGATCTCGTCCATGCAAGTCCCGCCATGGGGGATGTGGTGAATATCGGTAAGCAATACGCCGACACGGACTCCACCATTCTGATCATGGGGGAAACCGGAACCGGCAAAGAGATACTGGTGCACGGCATTCACAATCTCAGCCGTCGAGCAAAACAGCCCTTCGTATCCGTCAACTGCGCCGCTCTTCCCGAGCAGCTGTTGGAAAGCGAACTATTCGGCTATGAGGAAGGCGCCTTTACGGGATCCATAAAGGGCGGCAAGCCGGGCCGCTTCGAAATCGCCCATCAGGGCACCCTGTTCCTGGACGAGATCGACTCCACCCCCGAATCCGTTCAGATCCGTCTTTTGCGGGTGCTCCAAGAACGCGAGATCATGCGTATCGGCGGCGACCGTAAAATTCCGGTGGATGTGCGGATTATAGCCGCCGCCAGCCAGGATCTGAACATGGCCGTCCAGGAGGGAAAATTCCGCGCCGACCTTTTTTTCCGATTAAATGTCCTGCGGCTGCAAATCCCGTCCCTGCGGGAACGACAGGAGGACATCCCGCTTTTACTCGATTTTTTTATCCAGCTGTTTTCGGATCGTCAGGGTCTGAAACCCGTTTCCATGCCGGCAGCGTATCTTGATCGTCTCACGGCCTATGGCTGGCCCGGCAATGTACGGCAACTGCGCAATTTTGCGGAACGCCTGGTGATGAACTGCAATCTACGCTGCAACCAGGATACCCTGGAAATGCTTTACCGTGAGCTGATTCAATATGAACACCGCGCCGTTATCCAAGAACCGGATCCCCAACCAACGGCAACCCTAAAAAGCCGCATCCAGCATCAAACCTTTGACAGCGAGCGCACCATTATCCTGGAAGCGCTCGAACAGTGCCGTTTTCACAAAAACAGGGCGGCCGAACGGCTGGGCATCAGTCGCACGACGCTGTGGCGGAAGATCAAAGAACTCGGCATCGAGTAGACTGTGTCAGCCACCACCAAATGACCTGTCTTACAAACCGGAGTTAAAAAAAGCCGCCCATTAACTGGTATTCATCCATTAATTTCTTCTTCCTTGAAGGGCATAAGCGCTCAAATAAGTATATTTAGCTGATTTTTTCGGTTTCGCTAATATGACCTTCTGAACCGGTCGGTACAGAGCCCGCCCCTACCCGGGAACCCTCAAAACCCCAGGGACCGGAGTGATTCGCGTAGGGCCGGCCTCTGCGCCGGCCGGGTATAACACCCGATAGCCAGCATAGAGATTGTCTTATCCTAATTCTCAACGCGGTTATCTTATAAGCTAAAGGCTGCCATCCATTTGTGGATGGGCACAAATTATGCGCCGATGCCCCTGTTCAGGTGAGTGGTAATACGCCGCATGAACACTTAAAACGTTAAAACGTGTCACCCATGCCCGGGGTGCACGGTTTTTTTGGATGGACACCTCCTGGCATTTTTTTTGCTGTAATCATTAGAGCAATTAGCTTCCACAATGCAGCCAACCAACGTTATTAAAATGGAGGAAACGGTTATGCAGAAACGAATCCCCACTGTTTTCATGAGGGGCGGCACCAGCAAGGGGTTGTTTTTCCATGAAAACCACCTTCCGGCAGACCCGGATACAAGAAACCGGGTGATTTTAGCGGCATTTGGCAGCCCCGATCCAAATGGACGCCAGATTGATGGTATCGGCGGCGGTGTCAGCACCACCAGCAAGGTGGCCATCATCAGTCCTTCCCCATCGCCCGATTATGATGTGGTCTATAACTTCGGCCAGGTCTCCATCGACCGACCTATTGTTGATTATAAAAGCAACTGCGGAAACATCTCTTCGGCGGTGGGACCCTTTGCCGTGGATGAAGGGCTGGTGAAAGCCCAGGAGCCGATCACGCGCGTACGCATTCATCAACGCAACACCGACAAGCTGATTACGGCGGAAGTGCCCGTAAAAAACGGCCGCTTCGATGAAAAAGGCGACTACACCATTGCCGGCGTTCCGGGTACCTATTCGCGGATCACCCTTCGGTTTGCCGACCCGGGCGGGGCATTGACCGGCAAACTCTTTCCCACCGGCAATCGTCAGGACGACCTTGAGATCCAGGGGCATGGAACGGTGGCCATAACGATCATCGACGCGGCCAACCCGGTGGTCCTGGTTCAGGCGGAAGCCATCGGGCTGACCGGTACTGAAATCGACGAGATCGATGCCGACGACGCCATCAAAACGACATTGGAGGCGATCCGCTGCAAGGCGGCCGTTCGCATCGGGCTGGCGTCATCGGAAGAAGAGGCGACCCGGCGAAGCCAGGCGGTGCCTAAAATCGCATTCGTCACCGCCCCCAAATCCTACACTACAACCGGTGGACAATCCGTTGCCGACCAGGAGATCGATATAACGGCACGGATCATGTCCATGGGAACGCTGCACCGTTCTTATGCGGTCAGCGGGGGAATCTCCACGGCCGGCGCCGCCATGATTCCGGGGACCATCGCTTATGATCTTCTCAGTGACGGCGCACGGCGCCATGAATTGCTGCGCATCGGCCACCCGGGCGGCATCATCGATGTCGGTGCCGTCATCGAGATGGAAGCAGAGCAGTGCCGCTACCGGGAGGCGGTGATCGGGCGTACGGCCCGCCGCCTGATGGAGGGCTATGTATTGATTCCGAAAGGACAATTTGGAACTTAAAAACCATTGTCTGAACTTAAGCGTTTTATGCTTTCCAAATGTCTTTTCAGGATCGCTATCGGCATCGGGATAGGGATCGAACATGCTGGTACTATAGTTCTTTTCAATTTCGATAGCGATCCCGATAGCGATTTCGATCCCGATTAAAACAGCTTAAGTTCATGACATTGATTTAAAAATGTAAATCTATTCTTGCGCGAACGCTGAGCACAGGAGATCCATATGGCAAAAAGCTATTGGGTTGTCATTCTGCCGGGTGACGGCATCGGTCGTGAAATCGTCGATGCCACCCTGGAAGTCCTTGAAACCGTGCAGCAACTATCTCAGCGCTTTTCCCTGATATACGAATTTCACCAGGCCGGCGCCGAGTGCTACCGGGAAACCGGCGCGG
>JASFER010000284.1:0-8033 GCA_050124755.1 Desulfobacteraceae bacterium | reverse complement strand
CCAGGAAGAAAGCCGGATGGGCCAGATAGTTATCATACAAGCGGGTCGAAAAGAGGCTTGCGATGAGGAAAATAACAGCTACCCCCAGTTCAACGGGCCAAAGCTTGTTGGCGACGGCCAACGCTTTTTGGTGGCGTGTATCGGTGGACTTGATGGCCAGCCATAAGGCGCCGTGGACCAGAAACAGCATCACAAAAAGCACGCCGCCAAGAAGCCCGTAAGGATTTAAAAGGGTCAGCAGCGTTCCGTGATATAGACCTTCTCCGTCAATGGGCAGTCCCCTGAAGATATTCGCAAAGGCTACGCCAAAGAGAAGCGCCGGTGCAAAACTTCCGATGAAGATGCAGGCATCCCAGATTTTGCGCCATTTCGGATGATCCACCTTGCCTCTGAATTCGAAAGATACCCCCCGCAAAATCAATGCAAAAAGAATCAGCATCAAGGCCGAATAGAGGGATGAAAACATGACGGCATAGACGGTGGGAAAGGCGGCAAAGGTGACACCTCCGGCGGTAATCAACCATACTTCGTTGCCATCCCAGAGCGGTCCCATGGAATTGATCATTATCCTTTTGTCTGCTTCACTTTTCCCAATAAAGGGGTAGAGGGACCCAATGCCGAAGTCCGCCCCGTCTGTCATGAAAAAAACAGCCCACAACAAACCCCACAAGTAGAACCATATCGTTTGTAATTCCATTTTTGCCCCTTACTTCAATTCAATAGTTGTCATTTCCCCTGAAAACAAAAGATCGATTTATTTAACAGGCTGGGTGTCGACAGTGTTTGGGTCGAAGGCGGGTACCGGGCCTTTGCGGGCGGCATTTGCGATCAAATAAAACCCCACCGCACCCAGCAGACCATAGACCAGGATAAACGCAATCAAAGATATGGTTACCTGGGCGGCTGCCAGCTGCGATGCCGCCTCGGACGTCTTCAACAAACCGTAAACGATCCAGGGCTGCCGGCCGACTTCGGCCAGCACCCATCCCATCGTCGTCGCCAGATAGGGCAACGGGATGATCCAGAGCATCACCTTCAAATATTTCGGGTGTTCCATCAGATATTTTCGTTTAAACCATCCGACAATACATAAAAGCGGAAACAGGACACCCAGCGCGACCATCATCCTGAAAGAAAGCATTGACAAAAAAACAGGCGGTCTTTGCTCTTTGGGGAAATCCTTCAGTCCTTTCACTTCCGCGTTGATGTCATGATAACCCAAAAAGCTGAGAAGGCCCGGGATGGACCCGAATTCAAAACGGTTTCTCTCATTTTTCTCATCGGGAATGGCAAAAAGATGAACCGGCGCTCTGGCGGATGTTTCCCAGTGGGATTCCATGGCAGCCAGCTTGGTGGGCTGGGTTTTGGTGACATTGAGACCGTGGAGATCTCCCGTAATCACCACCAGGATCGAAAAAATCAGGCCGAAGGTCAGGGCCATCTGAAACGATTTGGTAAAAAGGCCGATATGCTGCTTTTTCAGCAGATGATAGGCGCTGATACCCATTACAAAGAACGCGCTCAGAACATAGGCTGCCGGAACGGTGTGGACGATTTCGACGAGGGCGAACTTGTTGAAAACCACTGCAGCGAAATCGGCCAGCTCGGCTCGTCCGTTTCTGAACACATAACCCACGGGATGTTGCATCCAGCCATTGGCGATCAGTATCCAGATCGCAGAGACGTTCCCTGCTGCTGCAACCAGCCATATGACCGTGGCATGCGCTTTTTTTGACAGCTTTTTCCACCCGAATATCCATATGCCGATAAGCGTCGATTCGAGGAAAAAGGCGACAGAGGCTTCAATGGCCAGCAATGAGCCGAAGACATCGCCGACATAGGCGGAATATCGCGACCAATTGGTGCCAAACTGAAATTCAAGGGTAATTCCCGTAACGACCCCCAGCGCAAAGTTGATTAAAAAAAGGTTGCCCCAAAATTTCGTCATCCTCAGATAAGTTTCATTTCCGGTTCTGGCATATTTGCTCTCCATTGTCGCTACCAAAACAGAAAGTCCCAAAGTCAACGGGACAAATAAAAAATGAAACATGGTAGCCGCTGCAAACTGCAACCTCGATAGCATTACAACATCCATAGCTCCTCCGCTGAAAAAAATATGAGCGTGTTCCTTTGGCTAAAACAATTTAAGTATCGTCATTTTAAATTGCTTCTTGAATTGTTTCTTGAATTGTCTATTGAAAAGCATTGATTGTGCCACGCCGGCCCCAGGTTCAGACAGTGTTCATCCCAAAGAAATCAAACACAATTATGCTTTTGCGCCCGATGGTGGTGCTCTGGAAAAAGCCTCAGATTTGCGACTGCGTCCTCGGCAAGGGTCGCATGATGCAACCCAAATGAAGGGAAGTCTACAGAAGACGATAGCTATCGAATTTGCAAAAGAGACTGGACATGGTAATGGAGAGGATACCGTCGAAAAAAAGGATATCTCTTCGAACTCAACGGCAGAGACCCATATCAACCAAGAGGGCCGGATGGACCAGGGCGATGGTGCCAGCCAAAGCAAGGGCATGCAACTGGAGTCGATACCAAATCTGTTTCAAGGGCTTATCGTTATTATTACCGCCTTAGGCCTGTTCAAGAAAAAGAGTTTTAAGGATAGTGTGAGCACGTTTGCCACAGAGTTTGTCTGCGCTGGCAATTACTTGCGACTGGCCGATCAAAAACAGATCATTTTGGGCCAGGCCGAGGATTTGCTAAGGTATCATGCCTTCGCGAAACATCTGCTATAGAATTGGGATGCAGACCGATCAGCTCTCCCTGTTTGACATTCTGACTGTCAAAGGCGCAAAAATCCATAGTATTTACTGGACCGGCAGCGATGCGTCTGAGAAGAGCTGCTTTGATGAAGTGGCTCACGAACTTTATGGAACAGGGCCAATCTTGTTTGAACCCGATGAACGGTTGGAATCAGAGATGGAAACGGATCGCGAGGCCGAGTAGCGTAAAGCGCGACCAAATAGAGTCATTCAAAACGGGTTGCGGCATCGGGACTAGAAGCGGTTTCAAAACCTTCAATCGAACCTGAATTCAAGGCGGGCGACAGGTTTAAGTCGAGGGCGGATTTTAAATGCCCCCTCCCACCCCCGATCAATGATCACGGGAGTGGGAAGGGTTCATTAAGGGCAAAGGATCAGCGGAAAATGCCGCTGATCGGCCCATCACCGTATCGTTTGTATTTGCGGGTGGTCGTTGACTCCGGTCGTTCCCTTTCAACACATAGGTGTTACCGGTATGGGAAACGGGGTGGGTAATTATCATTATGAACCCCAATGCCGCACAATTCCGACAATACCTTGTCAAATGCTTTCGATATCCCTATTGCCAACCCTTCTCCATACTGTGAACGAGGCAGGCGCTTACAATGATTCATTATTAGCAATAAACATGCCTATTAACCCTTATTCAGCCCTTTCCTTATAAATCGGTTACTTATGATACTTACCCGGTGTGATGCAGGACATTGGATTACCAATTTTGCACACGCTTTGAAGTTTTTTTGCACCGAACTTGATCAGATTATTAATTCAGATTAATTTAATGTTTAAAAGCGTTCATTAGCCACCTGCACGGCGGATGGCTTCTCGTCCCGGGGTGCAATCCCGCCTCAGGCGGGACATAGCTCCCCGTTTGCGAACAACCAATCAAACAATTTAATTCCGATTAACAGGACAGGAACGGGAATGTCTTTTGCACGAAGACTGATGGGCGCGGTCAGTTGTGATCGCTCAAAAACATCGATTGCGATGACGCACACGCACACAAGCACGGGAACGACAAAACCACCGCAACTTGAGCTTTATAGAAAACCGTAATTGTTAAAATGGTCAGATATGCCGAGGAGATCAAAGTGGGTAAACCTGTTGTACATCACGTGGTAGTAGTGGATGATGACACGGAAATTCGGGAAGCCCTGGATGATGCGCTGACAGACAACGGTTATCGCACCACGACCGTGGCCAATGGTGAACAGCTTTGGCAGGTCCTCAAAGAAAGGGCATGCGATCTGCTGCTCATCGATTTGTACCTGGACCGGGAAAACGGTTTGCAGCTGGCCCGGCAAGTCCGGCAGGAAAGCGATATACCGATCATCATGCTGACGGGAAAAGGCGACGAAACCGACCGCATCCTGGGGCTTGAGCTGGTAGCCGATGATTTTCTAATGAAACCTTTCAACCTGCGCGAGCTTCTGGCTCGTATCAATGCGCTGATTCGTCGCAGCACCCGCCTTGGACGACCGTTGCCGACGGTGATCGACACGGACCATGAATGTCTGTTTTTCGGCGAGTGGGTACTGGATCTCACCAGCCGGGAGCTGAAGGACAGATCGGGCCAACGCATCGATTTAACCTTTGGAGAGTACAGCCTGCTCCAGGTATTGGCCCGCTCACCTGGCCGGGTTTTTTCCCGCGACCAGCTGCTGGATCGCTTGCATCGGATGGAAGGTGATGTCTACGACCGCAGCATCGATGTGATGGTCTTGCGGCTCCGGCGCAAAATCGAACCGAATCCGAAACGACCGCACTATATTCTTACCAAGCGTGGGGCGGGTTATTTTTTTTCCGGAGAAGTAAGGAAAGCATGATGCGCGGACTTCAAATACAAGCCTTTCGGACCATATTTTCAGTGGTATTGCTTACCATGGGGCTGGGGTTGGCGAGCTGGTACGGCTTGCACAGGACCCAAAAAACGGTGGCGGACTTCGAAGCTGTTAATCTGCCCGAAATGAGCACGGCGCTCAACCTGTCCGAAGGCGTTGCCCAGCTGGCCGCCCAGGCGCCCTATATCGCCGGTTCGGCCAAACCGTTTCAATTGCAGACCGAACGGAGTCGGCTGGAATCCCGTTTCAGGGATCTGAAACGCATCGCCGAAAGCCTGACCAACAGAACATTCAAGCGCCACCTGGAATCGCGGCTGCACAAATTCCGGCAAACCTTGTCGGAACTCATCCAACGAATCGAGGAAGAACTGTTTTTTCGGGAAGATCTTCTGGTGGCCCGATTCGAGCTCGCCGAACTGCAGCGTCGTGATCATTCCTACGTGCCTGCTGAAACGCTTTCATCCATGGACCTTTTCACCCTTCTTGGATTTCTCATTGATCCGTTGGACAGCGGCCTGAGCAACCAGCGCAAGCTGCTTGACGATACCTTTGATCAACTCGCAGCAGGGCATCAATCCGCTGAATTTATCCAGGCCGTAAGGCAGGCGATCGACAGAATCTTTGAAACACGTGAACACGAGCAGGCCATCGGACGCCGCAAGGCCTATCTGCTGGCATCCCTGAGGGCCCAGTCGGAACAGCTTGCCGATCAGGTCAGTATTTTCACGCGGCAGTTGCAGCAGGATGTGGTGCTGCAGCGCAAGCGGGTGCAATCCACTGTTTTGAACGCGTATGTGTGGATGATGGGTATTGCCGGTTTGCTCATATGGGGCATGCTGCACCACTATCGGTTCAATTTTCAGATGACCCGTGACCTGTCGGTAGTGACCCAGGATATGATGCAGCTGGCGGAAAAAGGAGACACCCATACCCGCCGCATCGGCATCCAGCGCGAAGATGAAATTGGAGAACTTGCCCGCGCCTTTACGGTTTTTCGTGATTACGCCACTCAAATCAAGGCCTTCAGCGATCGGCTGGCCCAGCAAAAAGTGCTGCTGGAAACGGTGTTCAATCAAATCAACGACGGCCTAAGCGTGTTTTCCGCCGGCGGCAAGCTAATCTCCTGGAACAAACGCTTTCTGGAGATTTTTAATTTCTCCGCGGATCAGGTCTATGCGGGTCGAAGCTTAAACGATCTGCAGACCGAAATCCGGAAAGAACCCCATGAATTTCGATCCATCGACAATACGCCGGTGAATATCGATAGCATTAACGCGCTTCGCCACGACAGACCGCTGATCTTCGAACACCGCCATCACGGTGGAAAAGTTGTTGAATTTCGCAGCCAGCCCATGCCCAACGGCGGATTCGTAACGCTTTACACCGATTTGACGGAACGCAGGGCTTTCGAAGCGCAGCTTCATCAATCCCGGAAAATGGAGGTCTTGGGCCAATTGACCGGTGGTGTGGCCCATGACTTCAACAATATGCTGGCGGCATTGCTCACCAATCTCCAGCTGTTGGACGCCACACCGGCATTGAGTGCGAAACAGCAACGATATCTCCGGCGTTCGATCCGCGTTGCGGAAAAAGGTGTGACGCTGATTGAGCGGCTCCTGGCTTTCAGCCGCAAACAGCTTTTACACCCTGAATCCCTCGATATCAACGACTTGATCACGGGAATGCTGGACCTTGTGGAGTACAGCATGGCGCCCGGCATCGCCATCGAAACCGATCTGAGAGCCGATGCGCCTGTATTTGCGGACCCATCCCAGCTGGAAAATGCGATTTTGAACCTGGCCGTAAACAGCAGCGCCGCCATGCCCCATGGCGGCCGGCTGATTTTCAAAACCCGAAAGCAGGCCCGGCCCGGTTCACCCAAAACCTGGATCACCCTCATGGTTGAGGACACCGGCGTCGGCATCCCCCTGGAGATGCAGGAACGCGTTCTGGAGCCTTTCTTCACCACCAAACCGGCGGGCCGGGGCAGCGGCATGGGATTGAGCATGGTGTATGGATTTGTCAACCAGTCCGGCGGCGCAATGCATCTGGAATCCATTCCCGGCCGGGGTACCCGTATCACCCTGTTCTTCCCGGTTGAAAAGCCAGGCAAAATAGCTGAGAAGAAGAAGGTCCCCCCCTCCATCGAACCCGTTTTCATTCCAAAGGACAAAAGCGTGTTGCTTGTCGAGGACAACGCTTCCGTTCGTGAGGCGGTCGTCGAACAGCTTGAAACTTTCGGATATGCGGTGAGATCGGCACCTGACGCGGAAACCGCGCTGGAGATCCTGGAAAAGCAGGCACCGGATACGGCGTTGGTGATCACCGATGTCAGTTTGAGCGGTCAGTTGAGCGGTGTCGACCTGAAACAAAAGCTCATGGAGGACCTTCCGGAGATCAGGGTTGTACTGACCTCCGGTTTGCCCAGGGAAAATCTGGAGCAGCACTACGGGCTGCAGCCCGACGATGAAGTCATCCCCAAACCTATACCGCTTCACACACTGGACCGGCTTTTGGGCGGCTGACCCCCATGTTACAAATGTTACAAATATTTTCCCGATCCTGAAATTTTCCATTAACTTTCATCTGCTACCAATCCGGCAGGCTGCATTCATTGTTTTTGATGGAACCGCGTGCTTTGCACGCGGTAAAAACTTAAACGACCGGAGACGTGCCATCTCCATTCACGCCTGGTTTAACCTTTTTGCATTTTGTCAGATCGGAGGGAAGGCATATGAAACGTTTTCTGAAAACCGCAGGCTGTCTCTTGCTGATAGCTCTGCTGACCGCCACGGCACAAGCATCGGAAAAAATCATCGTTGGCTTGATCACCAAAACCAACACCAATCCATTTTTCGTGGAGATGCGCAAAGGCGCCCTCGGAAAAGCCAAAGAACTGGGGATCGAGCTGCGCACCTTTGCCGGCAAATACGACGGCGATGTGGAAAGCCAGGTGCAGGCGGTGGAAAACCTCATCGCAGCAGGCGCCAAAGGGATATTGATCACGCCCAACGACTCCAAGGCCATGGTTCCGATCATTCAAACAGCCCGCAAGGCCGGTTTGATCGTCATCGCCCTGGATACTCCCCTGGACCCGCCCAGCGCGGCGGACGCCACCTTTGCCACCGACAATTTTGAGGCCGGATTGATGATCGGCAAATGGGCAAGGGCGGTGATGGGATCCAAGACACCGAAAATCGCCATGCTGGATTTGAACATCAGCGAAATATCCGTGGATGTTCAGCGTGATCAGGGATTTTTGAAGGGATTTGGCATCGACATCAATAATCCTGCGGATATCGGCGATGAGAACGACGGCCGCATCGTGGGTCATGATGTCACCATGGGCGCCGAGGAGGGCGGGCGCAAGGCCATGGAAAACCTGCTCCAAAAAGATCCTGGAATCAATCTGGTC
>JASFER010000283.1:0-8074 GCA_050124755.1 Desulfobacteraceae bacterium | reverse complement strand
GGGTATTGGATTGTCAATTTCGAGGCCATTAACTACCGTACCGGTGCCGAGACCCTTTTTGACCAGTACGTGGCCATCATCGGCGTGCTCATCGGTATCGAGGCGGCCCGCCGGGTGGTGGGCCAGGTATTCGTCATCATCGGCGTCCTGATGATCCTCTACGGCGTTTTCGGCGCTTATATGCCCGATCTCATCTCCCATGCCGGGGATACACTGCCCCAGGTGTGCACTTCCATCTTTTACAAGAGCGACGGCGTGTTCGGCATCATGGCCAACGTGTTGGCCACCTATGTCATCCTTTTCGTGCTGTTCGGCGCCTTCCTGGAATCTTCAGGGGCCCAGAAGTTTTTTATCGACTTTCCCCTGGCCGCCGTGGGGCATAAGACCGGCGGACCGGCCAAGGTATCGGTCATCGCCTCGGGTCTCTTCGGCTCCATCTCCGGCAGCGCCATTGCCAATACGGTTTCCACCGGCACATTCACCATTCCCATGATGAAAAGGGCCGGATTCCGGCCCCACATCGCCGGCGGTATTGAACCGGCGGCCTCCATCTCCGGCATGTTCATGCCCCCCATCATGGGGGCCGGCGGATTCATCATGGCCGAACTCACCGGTCTGCCCTATTCGCGCATCATGCTGATTGCCATCTTTCCGGCGCTGATGTACGTTTTCAGCGTGTTCACCATGGTTCACTTCGAAGCCAAGATCCATGGCATCAAAGGTGAAAAAAGCGATCAAAGCGCCGGAAAAATATTAAAGGCGGAGTGGCTTTATGCCATGCCCCTGGTGGTCATCACCTATTTTATGCTGACCGGCTATTCACCGGCCTATTCCGCCATCATCGGTCTGGCCAGTTGTGTGGCCATCAGTCACAAAACCAAGGATACCAAAATCGATTTGACTATTGTCTGGGTCATGGCGCTGGTTCTGATCTTTGAATGGCTGATGAAGTTCGGGGGCATGATGACGGGCCAGGCCACCATTGACGCCCTTAGAAAATTCGCCACCCCGAATATTTTAGTGTTGTTGGGTATTGTTGTCGGGGTGCTTGTGTCCTGGCGGCGCAGTGCCAAGGGTGCCGATATTCTCATGGAGTTGAAGCGCTTTGCGTATGCGTCCCGCAAGGGTGCCGAGAGCAGCCTCAAAATCGGGGCCACCGTGGGCGTCATCGGCATCATCATCGGCGTGCTCACTTACAGCGGACTGGTGCTGACATTTGCCGACATCATGATCGAACTGGCCGGCGGGTCCCTGGTGCTCACCATCCTGCTTATCGCCCTGGCCTCCCTGGTGCTGGGCATGGGAGTGCCGGTGACGGCGGCCTACCTGATCACCGCCGTGGTGGCCGTTCCGGCCCTGACCCATCTGGGGGTCAATGAAGTCGCCGCCCACATGATCGTTTACTGGCTTTCCCAGGATTCCAATATCACGCCGCCGGTGTGCATCGCCGCCTTTGCCGGCGCCACCATCGCCAAGGCCAATATGTGGCGGACGGCCTTTGCCTCATTCAAGTTTGCCAAGATGCTCTACCTTGCACCATTCCTGTTCGGCTATGTGCCGGGCTTCTCTTTGGACGGCTCGGCGTGGGATATCGTCAAGGCCTTTGTATTGATCGCCATCGGTGTCTGGCTGTTCGCCTATTTGCTGAGCCTGCACTGGCTCTATTTTTTAAACGGCAGCCTTGAAAAGAAACGCGCCGCTCAGGCCGCAAGAGTCGCCGCTCAAAAAGAGGCCGAAGCATCCGTCTAACTCCGGCTGCGCCAATCCGAAACATCACAGCCGCCCATCTGCTGCATCAGGTGGGCGGCTTTTTATAGCCTTGTATTAAATCAGTACGAAGGTGTCAGTTACCACAAATTGAGATGATGCCTGTTATGGGTTCTCAATGGCCGGACTTATTCCTTATCGGCCCGGGCATACCACGATTGTGTATCCCCCAGCCGGCGAAGGGCCCAAAAAGATTTTAAGGCGTTTAAATAAGGCTCATTATTGCCCTCCCCGGGAATCGGATTGGACTCAGCCCTGCGAACGGCCAATACGGCCGCATCCACTGAAGCTTCTGGATGTTGGACTAACCAAAGGGCTGCGGCCACGGCCCTTTGTGGGTGAAGAATACCGCCTGAACGCACGGGGAAGGGATAATCCAAATCCGGAACATAGGCGGTTTTCATCAAGATTTCTTTGATCTCATAAATGTCCAACTCAGGGTTGGCGCAGGCCACATTGAGAACTCCGTGGTTGAGGACATACGGCGCAGCAAAGGAGGTGCCGTCTTGACAGGTGCTGCCGCCTCCCATTTGTGCCCCGCACAGTTGGACGCCGGGGGCCAGGATATCAACGGATAGTTCTCCCACATTGCTGAAGTCCGCCAATTCATAGGTGGGATAATCTTCGAGATCGAGGTGATCCGTATCCAAAGCGCCCACCACCAGCGTATTGGCCTGGGGAAGCATCACGGGCACCAGATCTCCCTGCTGCCGATATTGGTCCACGTTAAATCCCTTTCCATTGATGGGCGCCCCATTGCCGGCGGCAACGATATGAAGGGTTTCCGGCGTGTTTTGAATCAATTGCTGGATTTGATAGCTTCTCTCGGCGCCCGCACCCATGCTCAGAAGCTGTCTGTCGAAAATAAAACTCATGTTGGTATATAGGACCCCATGGGTTTTTATGAAAAGCTCAATGCGCGGTAATAGGTAAGCAGAATTAATGGTGGTTATTTCAGAAGCCGCCATGATGGCCACATCTTCCCTGCCATGTGCAGCAATGGAGGCCACTAAAGTACCGTGGGAAAAGGCCGGCAACCCGAAACGCGGCAGAAGCAGATCTTGGACAGGCTGCCCCAGACGGGGATTGTCCGATATGCCGTAGATATCATCGACCAAGCCATTACCGTCGTCGTCTTCACCATTGGGATATTCATCAGGATTGCGCCACAGTTTATAGGCAATATCAGGGTGGCTGATATCGATGCCGCCGTCCATGACCAGGATGGGGGTCCGGGCCCGATCCCGGGAGACGGTGATGCGGCGGTGTACTTCAGCTTCGGCAAGGTTTTGATCCCCATATAGCGCAACCAGGTCAAGGTCGGTGGTTTCGCGATAGTCGGATTTGGTTTCGCCATATTCGCCAATCAAAGTCATTCGCGTCGCCGTAAGGATATTCTGGTTTGCATCCGGTTCGTGGCCATCCGCATCAGGATCATACTCAAAAAGGGCGGTGGTTGTCAGTCCGCCGGTTTCGTCAAAGAGTTGCCTCTCCTTGACAAGGGTTGTGTTCGGCCAGTAAGTGTCGACCTGCCGCAGGGCATTGGCCCGGTCCTTGTCAAAATAGTAATACCAGGTTTCCAGCCTTTGGTCGGGTCCTGTGTCGGTTTCCGAGGTTTGAAAAAGGTCTTTGCGTACCAGGGATATTTTTTCTCCATGATAGATCATGGTTTGAACGCTGTAGAGAGATCGTTCATCATCATATTCAAAAAGGGTGCGTTCCCAGGGTTGATTGTTCCAGAAGATCAGCTTTCCGGTCATACGACCGTTGTGATAAAAGACTTGTTCGGTGGCGCACGGCGCTTGGCCGGGGTAGATCGGATGCACAAACGCATGGAACTCATGCCGGGGTTTTTGGAAGGTATTTTCAGGTCGTTTCGAAAGAATCAGTTCAATGGATAGATGTCCAACCGCCAGTGTGCATGAGCAGATGAACGCAATGATGGCGTTTTTGATCTGGTTCATCGGGCATTCCGCCTTTCCCGCTGCTTCTGATAACGCTATCGGTCAAAGGCACTGGGGACTTGATAATAATTACACGGATGATCCGGGTCAACGGCTGAGGGCTTCCGCTCAGAGGCCTTTTCCGATGAAGTTATTGCCCTGAAACAAATAAAATGACATGATAACAGAAGATTGGTTGGCTTTATTTTACCCTGACGTTGCATAAAAAAATGTTGAAAGGTCTAAAGCACAAGTAAAAGGCATTACCATGCAAAATCTTCTCTTCGTCGGTATGGGCGGATTTATTGGAGCTGTTTTGCGATATGTGATCAGCGGCGGCGTTCAAAAGTGGACCCAGAGCGTTGACTTCCCCTATGGAACCCTGGCGGTAAATTTGATCGGATGCCTGATCATCGGCATGCTGACGCGCCTCGATGAGATACGCAGTTTTTTATCGCCGGAGATGCGATTTCTCATCATGATCGGATTGCTTGGGGCGTTTACCACCTATTCAACATTCAGCAATGAGGCCATTAGCTTGATCAACGACCGGCGTTTCTACATGGCGGCCATTTACATGGGAGCCCATTTGATTCTGGGACTCGGGGCTGTCATGTTGGGTCGCATGACAACCTATATCATCTGGAGATAAGCCATGAAAATACCCGAAGAGGGACAACTGCTGCGCATCTTCATCGGTGAACGCAACAAGCATGATGGGAAACCGCTGTATGAGTGGATCGTGCTGCAAGCCAAAAAAATGGGTTTGGCCGGCGCCACTGTGCTGCGGGGGATGATGGGGTTTGGAGCCAACAGCCGCATACACACGGCCAAAATCCTGAGGCTGAGCGAAGACCTTCCCGTTATCATCGAAATTGTGGATACACAGGAGAAACTGGCCCATTTTTTGGCCCATATCGATCCGGCCATCGGCGAAGGTTTGGCGACCCTTGAAAAGGCCGATGTTCAGTTCTATCGACATAGCGAGCAGGAATAAAACCCCATGCATGTCAAATCAGCCGAGTTCATCACCAGCGCTGTGCAGGTCCGCCAGTATCCACCGGCGGAAGATCCGGAAGTGGCTTTCGCCGGTCGTTCCAATGTGGGTAAGTCGTCTCTCATCAATAAACTGGTCAACCGCAAACATTTGGTTAAGACCAGCTCCACCCCGGGGCGCACCCAGTTGATCAACTTTTTCAGCGTCAATGGCGCATTGTCGCTGGTGGATTTGCCCGGATACGGTTATGCTAAAGTCCCCGCAGCCGTGAAAGGGCAATGGGGTCCCATGGTGGAGCGTTATATCACCAACCGCCCGAACTTAAGGGCCGTTGTGCTGCTGATGGACATCCGTCGGACGCCCCGCGTGGAAGAATTCAACCTCATGGATTGGCTGCGGCATTACAGAACGCCGATGATTTTAGTCTTGACCAAAGCGGACAAGCTATCCAAAACCAAGCAAAAAAGACAAGCGCGCCTGATTGCTGAAACACTGGGCGTTAACGTGGATGACCTGGTGCTGTTTTCAGCAAAAAGCGGTCTCGGCAAAAACCTTTTGTGGGAATTGATTGAGCAGGTGACAGGTATATAATTCAATCATGGATTTAAATGAATATAAAGATTTCAAATCGGGATTCGTAGCCATTGTGGGGGCGCCCAATGTGGGCAAGTCGACCCTTCTCAATCGGATGCTGGGGCAGAAAATTTCCATTACGTCGAAAAAGCCCCAGACCACACGAAACCGAATTTTGGGCGTATTGGACCGCCCCCGGGCACAGTTTGTTTTTTTAGACACCCCGGGCGTTCACCGCGCCAGCAAGCCGCTCAATGTCCGTATCGTTGATATCGCCTTATCCGCATTGGCCGACGTGGATTTAATTTTGGTGATGGCCGATGTTACGGCGCCCAATACGGATGCCGAACAATATATGGTCAAAAAACTGAAGGCCCGGAAGACGCCTGCGATCCTGGCGCTCAACAAAATCGACCGTGTCCCGAAGGAACGCCTGCTTGATCAGATGGACGCATGGTCCCGGCAATTCAGTTTTAAAGAGATTGTGCCCATTTCCGCCTTGCACGGCCAACAGGTGGAAGACCTGGTAGCCGCCATGGAGGCGGCCCTGCCCAGCGGTCCTCCCATGTATCCGCCGGGCAGCTTAACCGATATGCCCGAACGGTTTATTGCCGCGGAAATGATCCGTGAAAAGGCGTTTCGGATGACCGGAGAAGAAATTCCCTATTCGGTGGCGGTGACCGTCGACGAATTTAAAGAAGAAAAAGAGGGCAAGCTGGTCCGGGTTCTTGCCACCATTCACGTTGAACGTGATTCTCAGAAAGGAATGGTCATCGGAAAAGGCGGCCAAAAGCTCAAAGAGATCGGTCAGGCCGCCCGCAAAGAGATTGAACGCATGGTGGGCGCCAAGGTTTTCCTCAAATTGTTTGTGCGGGTGCAGAAGAATTGGAGCAAGGATACCAGGGCACTTAGAAAATTTGGTTATTAATTCAGTAGGTTATCGAGCACCAATTCAATGGTTGTCTCCTTTCATCCCATTATAGAGGCTGATGAGAACATCATTTGTGCCGGGCGGTTGCCCAACGCGGCTGATTTGGCGGCCATCAAACGGGCGGCTGCCGTGATTTTGCCCCAGGGTTGCTCTGAGGCCTTGTACCGGATGGCGCGCCGGAATTGTCCGCATGTATTCCCCAATTTAGATGTGCGTTTTGATTTTCCGGGCAAACGCGGCCAGATTCAATTGTTTGAGCGTCTGGGATTGGAATATCCTGAAACCCGCTGTTACGATTCGGTGGTGAATTACCGTCATTCGTCCCAACCGATCGCTTTTCCCGCTGTGGTCAAGTTCGACTGGGGTGGTCAGGGCGATACGGTCTTTAAAGTAGCCCAACAGGATGAACTGTCAAAAGTCATTGAACGGGCCAGCGATTTTGAATCCACCGGCCAGAACGGGTTTCTCATCCAGCAGTTCATTGCCGCGCGGTATCGGTCGTTGCGTGTTGTGGTAATCGGGTCCCGATTCATCTCCTATTGGCGCGTGCAGTCGAAAAAAGATACCTTCGGCACAAGCGTGTCCGGTGGCGCTGCCATTGATCATGCCTCGGACCGGCACTTGCAGAAAGCCGCAAAAGATAGGGCAAAACACTTTTGTCGGGAAACCGGTTTGCAGCTGGCGGGATTTGATTTTATCTTTGATGAGGCCGACGTTCATGCAACGCAGGCTTCACCTCTGATTCTTGAGGTTAATTTTTACTTTGGCCGTACCGGCTTAGGCGGTTCGGACGCCTATTACCAGTTGCTGACGGAAGAGGTGGATAAATGGCTGGCCGCCTTGCCGGTCAAGGGTTGCATTTTCGAAAGGATTCGCTAAACTATGGCGTCCCGGCCAAGGGCCCATAGACTGAAAAACGGTGGGATTTGCCGGTGGGATTTGAAAGATGAACCAGCCGAGCCCTTTTGCATATGATTTGGATGAAGCCCAAATCAAGGCCGAGCGGCACAAAGCGCGTGAGATGCGCGGCTCTCAATGGTGGAAGCGGCAATGCGCCAAAGGCCGGTGCTACTATTGCGGCCGTTCCATACCGGCCCATGAGCTGACCATGGATCATATCGTGCCCCTTGCCCGGGGCGGAAAGAGCACCAAAGGCAATGTGGTGCCGGCCTGCAAAACATGCAACAGCAAAAAGAAACAAATGCTCCCTATGGAATGGGAAGCTTATTTGCAAACGCAATCAGATTCCGGATCCTCTCCATTCTTTGACGAAGACTGAACCACCGTTTAGAGGAGTGCTCCATGGCCTTGGGGCCATCACAAAATACCTATTGAAAGCGAAATTCGGAACCTATTTTCGACCGATGATCCAACCTGAGTGATGGGGAACAGCCACCGTTGAGTTAACGACCACCCGCATAGCGAGTGGTGTGGATTGTTTTTAATCAAGTGAACTGCCCTTTGTACGCCATCTCGAAAAAGGAGAACCAGATGACCATGGCGTCAGATCCGGAAATGGAGAAAAGCCGGATTCACACGATTGTCAAATCCCTTCCCATCGGTGTCCTGGTGACCGACGTCCAAGGTCAAGTGGTGCTCATTAATCCTGCCTTCAAGCGACAATTGGGCTTATCCGAAGATGTGGAAACAGGCAGGGATGTAGATCAATACATTCCGGATGAGGGATTGTGCCGATTGGTTCTGAAGATCTCCCGGGGCCGACATGTGGATGTTGATAATATACCGCCCTATGAATTTCTAATTGGCAATGAAAAGTTTCTACAAGCGATTGTCCGTCCGGTTTTGGACGAAAAGCATGAATGCTTGGGGGCCGTAATCACCCTTGATGATGTTACCGCCATG
>JASFER010000282.1:0-8129 GCA_050124755.1 Desulfobacteraceae bacterium | reverse complement strand
CCTCCCGCGTGCGGCGGAAACCATGGCCGCCACATTTTCCGGTTTCGCCTCCGGTGGAATCTCACAACCGGAGGAGAGAATAAAGCCCCCGCGAGACGCAAAAACGTTCAACAATCGGGAGGACTCTTCGGCGATCACCTCCGGACTTGCTTCGACAAAGGAGAGCGGCTTGATGTTGCCATCCAGACAGGTGTGCGGGACCGCCTGCTGAGCCTCCAGGGGACTTACACAGTAATCGAAATTTGCGATGTCAACCCCGCATTGGGGGTAGAGGGGCAATATCGGCCCGGCCGGCCCCGCAATGTGGAGCCAGTTCGCTGCTGCCCCCGCCTCCTTGAGCCCCGTAAAGACTTTCCGGAGACGGGGCAGTTCAAATTCGCGGAAGAATTGGGGCGGAATGACAGCCGGCGAGGCACAGGGGTCGAAAACAATCGGCAGATGGGCGCCGGCCTCAATCTGCGCCGTTGCGAACCGGATGGCGACCTCGGCGGCAAAATCCAGCAGGCGGGCAAATCGCTCAGGATAGTCGATGGCCAGATAGAGCGCCGTTTCCAGACCCAGCAATTGCGCGACCACGGTCATGGGGCCTGACACGCAGCCGACCACCAGTACGTCATCGCCAACCTGTCGCCGCAGGATCCTCGCCGCCTTCAGCAGTTCCGGCATCCGCCCGGCCTGCTGCGGATCAGGCACCGAAAGCCCCTCCAGGTTTTCAGCGTCCGAAAGCGCATAGGATTTGACATAGGGGTACTGGTCTCGCGGGTAGGCTAAGATGGAGCCCACGGCCTCCGTCTCGACACTCGTATCCATCAAGGCAAAGACGGTATCATAACCATAGCGTTGCAGGGCTTGCATCTGACACCGAGCCAGCAGTTCGCCGTCCCGGACGTAATCACCCAGAGATACCCCGGCCAGTACAGCCGCATGACCAAATACCTGGCCGATCACCGGCACGCGGTCCGGCTTCTCAAAACCCTGGGCCGCCCTGATTCGTTCCATGCTATTCATTGTCCACCTCCAGTGATCTCGTCGAGATAGTGCAGGCCGTCGAAAGCGGTGTCACCCACGAAATCGACATTCAGAATTTCGGGAGAGGCTTGTTTCAATGCGGCTCCGCCCGCCATCACCTTGATATGTCCAAGTCCCCTCTCGGCCATTTTGCTTCTCAAAACGCGTACTTGAGGAATCACGGTGGTAATCAAGCCGCTGACCGAAAGAGCCAGGGCCGCTTCCCGCTTTGCAGCATCAATCATTTTCACCGCAGGACAGTCCTTACCACAGTCCACGATCCGGTACCCGCTTGCGGTCAAGACGCCTTTGAGGACGTTCTTGCCGAGGTCATGAACATCCCCCTCCAGGGTCCCGACCACAACCGTTCCCTTCGTCCGGGGCGGAGGGGTCATGGACGGATATAGTTCTTTTACAACCCCCATCACCGCGCGGCCGGAGAGCATGATTTCCAGCAAGTTGAACTGTTCCACGGTGCATTTGGCGTCCAACCGGGCCATGGCCTTTTCCACCCCTTCCGTGATGATCCGCTCACGTTCAACACCGCCTTCACGCAGGTTCCTCACTTCGGCCAATGCCCCGGCTTGATCGCCATCAAGCAATGCCTTCACCAGCATATCCATGGTTGGGATACCCATCATTTCCTCCCTCATATGTAACATCATGCAATTAAAGGTTTCTGAGTGATCACCTGTGTTTAGGGTGCCTTTTCGAAGCGGATCCATCGCATGCTTTCCTCTCAAAGGAGCTCTTTGAAAGGCGTCCTTTCGTTTTCAAGACAGTCCAGCAGGCGGTGGTATTGCAGATTTTCTGTCATTGCTTGAAAAACGACGGCGGCTTTGGCGCTCAGGATTGGCCGGCTCTCTATATTCATAAAAAGCGATATGCCAAATACAAAATCGGACCGGATCAATAGGTGCCGCAACTCCGAAAGCGAGGAAAGGGAAATAAAAATGATACTTTGAAATCAGGATATTACTTACAATAGGTTAATTGGCCCTAAAATGTCAATCCTCAGTTTATTTAGTGCCCATCCAGGGCAATTTGCACCTCGATGCCAGACAGCTCAACTTAGGCATGATGAACGGGCGTTTTAAAAATGTCGATATGGTACCAAACGATGAGGCCCGGATCGCACGGGCGGTGTGGATAAGGGCAGCAAAATGAGAACCTTTTGCGCCCAGGTTGGAAGATGCTCGATGGGAAAGAAAGTGCCGCCCAAAAACGCCATGGGGGTGATGTTAAAGCCGGTCATCCCGGCCAGCGCCTTATCTTTTTGCGTATGCTATAAAAAAAGACGGCTCGGATCTTTTTGACCGATTTTTCCCTCTATAAGGATTTATGCCGAAGGAGGATGTATCATAGGATTTTATATCTTTAAAACAGGCGGCTTGCAGCAGAATGCGCGCTTTTTCAAAGCAAATGCCTTCGTAAAACGGAAGCGATTTTTGAAGGCCTGCATAACTGCTGAAAAAGCGGAGGGAAATCAAACTGCTTTTGCGGAACATCCCCTTGAGTAAATTAAAAGCCAGATAATGGATGCGTTTCCAGGTATAGTTCATCCATAAACCATCCGATACCACCAGCGTTCCTCCAGGCTTCAGAACCCGCTGCCATTCTTTAAGCGCTTTATCGGGTGAAGGGAGCGTCCAAAGTAAATTGCGGGACACCACGACATCAAAGGTGTTATTGTCAAACTCCAGTTTTTCGGCATCTCCGGTATGAAAAGCAATATCGAGATTATGTTTTATAGCGTTTTTCCCGGCATGGAAAATCATCTTGTCGGAAAGATCAACACCTGTTACAGCAAAACCCAACCGGGCAAGATAAATCGCAAACTGACCTCGCCCCGTTCCGATGTCAAGCGCCTGTCTTCCACAAGCGCCTGAAACCAGTTCTTCTAAAACAGTTTCCCATCTATTTGCAATTCTGATGGATTTATCTGCATCATCACCATAGCTCTTGCTTCTCCAGTCCCAGTATTTTTTAATCACCGCTTTTACTTCCATAAGAAATTTCCCGATAAAAGAAACCATGAAGGTGATGGCATGAGAAGGACGCCTATGCCCTTGCGGGGATTTCTGCCGGAAATATCATAGGCGCCCCCCCATACCATGGCGCAGAAAGCAATTATGAAAAGGGGGTTGAAAGGAGAAAATACACGGTTGATTTTCTCTTCAACACCCGCTTTTCCGGTTGTTGTGCGCCCGTCAAGCCGGCCGGAAAATAAAAAGGCCGCGAAATCGCCTGCTCCTGCAGGGGCGATTGCCTTCGCGGCCTGATTCTATGATTGTAAACTCCCGCCGTATACCGGCTTGCCGGGGAGCTCCGAATTCTTAATTGAAAACGCGGAGTTGTTTTTATCTTAAAACAATGCTGTGCGGCTTCTGCCGAGAATTGTTCCTCAATCCTCTATGCATAATACTTTGAGAAGTCAAGTCTTTTTTTTAACATGCCCATAATGTCCATTGCTTTAGAAAAGCATTCAGTGATAGGAGGAATCCATATTCTGAGTTGGTGACGAGTCGATGATCATCGGATTATTAAGTGACAATCTACGCGTTTTCAAAGACGACTTGACACCGCCATTTAAAACAGGCTATGGTAATTTATTCAAACGAGCGCAAGGAAAGCGTCTCCCTTTTTCGTTCGTTATCGGAACCATTTGTTAATTGAAGCCACGAAGGCTGTTGCCGTTTTGTTCAGCGGGCGTTTTCGTGGCTTTTTGTTTTCTGATCGCTGGTGAAACTTCCAATCTGAAATGTGTTTAAGCTTACCATTCAAAGGATGACTAATTGAGGACAGAATCCTCAATATGTAAGATGAACGAACTGTTTTATCCCAACGTTTGAAACAGTGGGGTACTATCAACTGAGCCAGGAAGGACTCATGGGACAGCAATCCCGTCTCCTTTCTGGCTTTTTGTTGCAAGCAACGGCTTTGCTTCCTGCACATTGTAGACCGAATATGACCATCAGCCCCTGTGGACGTTGGTCTTTGTCGGTTCACAATCCATACCGGGAAAGGGGGCCCAATGACGATCCGCGGAAGAATTCTGGCCATTGATGATGAAAGCAATATCAGGCGGCTGTTGACCGATGAACTGGAGCAGGAAGGCTTCCGGGTGGCAACGGCAGCCACCGGAGAACAAGGCCTGGCGCTGGCCGATCAAGAGCGCTTTGATCTGGCGCTGGTAGATCTGAAACTGCCGGGCATGAGCGGCATCGATGTGATCCGGAGAATAAGGCGCATGCCTTCTCCGGTAGACACGATTGTCATTACGGGGCACAGTAATATCGATGTGGCCGTTCAGTCCATGAAGCTGGGGGCCCTGGATTTCATCACCAAGCCTTTCAAGCTGAGTGAACTGATCCCCCTCATCGATCAGGCGGTGCGGCAAAAACGCGCCTTCCAGCAAGGCGTACCAGCGAATTCGAAGATGGCCGACCGGGATAGGCAATGCATCCTGTGCCCGAGTCCGGCCATGCATGACATCTATCGACAAATCCGCAAGGTGGCGCTCACCGACGCCACTGTATTGATCCAGGGTGAAACCGGCGTGGGCAAGGATGTGATTGCCCATGAAATTCATGCCCGGAGCCGGCGCAGCGCAAAACCCTATATCGTTGTCGATTGCGGGATGCTCAATGGCAATCTGGCCGAGAGCGAACTCTACGGACATAAGAAAGGAACATTTTCCGGCGCCTTGGAAAATCGAACGGGTCTGGTGGCCGCCGCGGACGGCGGAACGCTTTTCCTCGATGAAATCGGCAACATCGATCTGGAGGTGCAGAAGAAGTTCCTCAGATTCATAGAGACCAAGAGGTACCGCCGCTTGGGTGATATCGCCGAAACCTTCATCGATGCGCGCATTATCCTGGCCACCAACATGCGGCTGACCGATGCGGCCAGAAAGGGGGCGTTCCGCCCCGACCTGCTTTATCGCCTGGACGTCATTTGCATCCACATTCCTCCCTTGAGAAGCCGGCCGGAGGATATTCCCGCCCTGGCGAAACATTTCCTGAAAGCCAACTCCGGTCCGGTCGGTACTCCGGTTCGCATATCCTCCCGAGCCTTGGACCTGCTGCTACGCTATCCCTGGCCTGGAAATGTTAGAGAACTCCGCTCGGTGATCTTCAAGACCCTCCTTTTTGCTTCCTCACCGGTAATCGAACCGGATGACCTTCCCTGCCTGATCCCATCCAATAAGCCGGAAAAGGAACCATTCGAAAAAACCCTCGGGGAAGTGGAAAAGGATCATATTCTGCATGTCCTTCACAAGGTCCGCGGCAATCAAAGCAAAGCCGCCAAGGTGCTGGGCATCAATCGCCGGACGCTCTTCAACAAAATCCGCAAACACGATATCTTCATGTGACCCGTCATGCATGGATATGCTTTTTTGAGCAACATTTTCCCACTTTGCGCGGTTGCCACCAAACCCCGGGATTTGTCTTCCGTGGCTTGGGATATACACAGGACAGGGGCGATTTGAGTGGTCGATTGATTCCCAACCCAGTTTTTTCTTCAGGCCGGTTTGATGGCGTGCATACTCGCTTTTTGGCCGTGAATCTCATCTTTTTCCATGGCTTTATCGCCTTTATTGCATTGATTTTAAACAAATAAATTTCTGGGCAGCACATCCGCCGGCCGAAAGCAGCGGAAGGCCGGATGAAACGGCACGGCTGTTGCTTTGTGGGGTCACGATAAGGGTAGCCATGCGGCATTGAAAGATCGGAAAGGAGGTGAGATCAACGCACTGAACCGCATCGCCGCGCATTCATCCCCCCGGCGTTGGATCAGCACCGGGAATATCAACAACGACCAGAAACCGAACAAGGAGTAGCAACATGGCACACTTTGCAGACAAGAAGCGAACCGTTGCAAAAGAAAGAGTCGAATATCCTCTCAAGATGATGCATGCCTACCCGCGTATCATCATCGGATGGGGGGCGCACACCATGGTGGGGCAAGAGGCCAGGAAGCTGGGGATCACCAATGCCCTCATCGTGACCACAGGGTTGAAGGAGACCGGCATTGTCGATGAACTTCAAGGGATATTGAAACATGCCGAAATCAACTCCAGCGTCTACGACAATGTCACAGGAAATCCCAAGGACCACGAGGTTATGGAGGGTTACAAGAAACTCAGTTCCGAAGGATTCGACGGGCTCATCAGCCTGGGCGGCGGCAGTTCCATAGACTGCTGCAAAGCCATCCGCCTGGTCCATGCCCATGACGGAGAGGATGTGAGGACCTTCGAGGGGGCCTTCAAGGCCACCCGGCCCAACAAGATTCCCCACCTGTCCATCAACACCACGTCGGGCACCGGGTCGGAGGCCTCCTGCTTCTCCATCATCAACCACACAGAGAAAATGTACAAAATGGCGCTCTTCGATCCCAACTGCACGCCAAGCCTGGCCATCGACGATCCGCTGCTCCATCAGTGCATGTCCGGAGATATCGCCGCCTACACCGGGATGGACGCCCTGACCCATGCGGTGGAAGCCATTGCATCGCGCCTGCAGGTGCAGTCCGCCTATGGTCCGGGGTTGTGGGCCATCGGCCAGATCTTCGACAACGTTCGGGAATCCTCGGCCAACCGCAACAACGACAAGGCCATCGAGCAAATGGTCTGGGCCGAACTGGCTGCGGGGATCAGTTTCAACAGCGCCGGCCTGGGCATCGTCCACTCCATGGCCCACGTCCTGGGCGGCCGCTACGATGCGCCCCACGGGCTGTGCAACGCCATCGGCTTGGTGGATGTCTGCCGCTATAACCTGGGGGCCTGCCCGGAGCGCTTCAAGATGATGGCCGAAGCCGCCCACATCGATACAGGCGGCCTGTCGGCTTACAAGGCCGGCGAAAAGTTCATCGACGCGGTGGAGGCACTGCGCCACGAACTCGGCATCCGAAAGAACTTCAAGGACCTCGGCATGCAGGAGAAAGATCTGGAGGTCTGTGCCAAAGGCGTGCTCAACGACATTTGCACCGAAGGCAACCCCCAGGATGTGAGCCTGGCGGATGCTAAAAACATGTTCACGCGTTGCATGGGTGAAGAAGTGGATTTCGGCAACCGATAATTGGCCGACATGCCGGACCGAAACCGGTTGGCTTTGGGTTGGTTCGTGAAAAAGCGCAGAGACATATAAATTGCCGATCCGGTTTGAGTATGCTCATGCCGAAGGGCTAACAATATAGGAAGGAAGTATACGTGGAAGATAAATCTGTTCCTGGAAATGAAGCGAAGGTTAAACAAGAGTGCCCCGCCGACATGGAGGACCCCTTGATCATGGAAGAATTCGAAATCGAGGAGCTCAGTGTGGACGGAATTTGCGGCGTTTATTAGTCTCGCGCCGTCCATAAGCGGGTTGCAGTATTGAGACGGATAGCGGGCTCCGGAATCGCCGTCATCTTCGATTCCGGAGCCTCATCATTTTTAAGAGAGAGGACTTCATGAATGCCCCGACATCCATGGCTCCGGTAGCGGCATCCGACGGGCAGGCGGCTGCCTACCGACTGCGAAAAGGCGTGCGATGCTGTCTGCACCCCGGCTCCAAACCCATGCTTATTCTGGATTTTCCCTTGCGCGCGATTGCCTTGCAGCCCTGCTGGCAGCCCCTGCTGGAACACATGACGTCAACCGACTTCGTTTCCGTGCAAGCGTTGAGCGCCTGGGTGCCTGAAATGCTGCGGAATAAAACGGAGATCTTCCTGGAACAGCTGGTGCGCAAAGCGCTTTGCGAATGCCGGTGTGCTCCTGCATTGCCGAGCTATCCGATGGTTTCTGTTATCATACCGGTCAGAAACCGGGAAAAGGATCTGGCGCACTGCCTGCGTTCCCTAAGTAACCTGCGCTATCCGGCGCACCGTCTCGAAATCATCGTGGTGGATGACGCATCTTCCGACGGGTCGCTGCGGGTCGCCGCCCAATTTCCCGTCAGGACCCTGGCGGTCAAGGACCGCAGGCAGGCCGCCGGCTGCCGCAATCTGGCCGCCCGTCAGGCCAAAGGGGAGATTCTGGCCTTCATCGATTCGGACTGCGCGGCGGACCCGTCGTGGCTGCATGATCTGCTGCCTGCTTTCCGGGATCCTGCCGTGGGGGCCGTGGGGGGACGGGTGGA
>JASFER010000281.1:0-8143 GCA_050124755.1 Desulfobacteraceae bacterium | reverse complement strand
CACGGTGGTTATCAATATCACCAATGTCAACCAGGCGCCAATTGCTGATGCAGGCGTTGATCAGAGCGTGATGGCCGGTAATGAGGTGATTCTGAATGGCTCCGGCTCGAATGACCCGGACGGCGCCCTGGGCAATGACAGCTATACGTGGAAGCAAACGGCCGGCACCGCCGTTACCTTGTCTGATCCCGGCGCCATTAATCCCGTATTCACCGCTCCCGCAATTGCTGCCGGTACAACCGAAATCCTGACCTTCGAGCTGACGGTGACCGACGGTCTTCTCCAAGCCACTGATGCATGCAGCGTACAAGTGACAGCTGAAAGTATACCGCCCGTCGAAGAGCCGCCGGTGGTTGAGCCGCCGGTCGAAGAACCACCAGTGGAGGAGTCTCCGGTCCAAGAACCGCCCACGGAAGATGATGATGGCGATGACAGCGACAGGGGCAGCTATGACGATGAAGATGAGGACGAAGAAGACGTAGACGAGGACGAAGAAGGCATAGATGAGGACGAAGGAGACGTAGACGAGGACGACGAGGACGACAAGAAGCGCGGCAGGAAAAACCACGGTTTTGGAAAGCGGTTTTGGAAAATGATCTTCAGCCGATTCTACAGAAATTAGAAAACATCAGTTGATAGGAGAGGCCCGCTCCGGTGGGCCTCTCTTATCTCGAAAAGGGTATAGCTTCACTCCCGCCGCTTCCACAATTGGCATTCCCCAGATTTTGTAATAGCTCATTTAAAAAAAGTACTGATCATCGAAGATTCGATATCGGGTTTCTTTTACCATTCTACCTGCACATATGCTTGTCTTTCTTCTGCTCAAGTGGAAAGCGGCATCCAAACTGTCTGCGCCAAAGCTTGCGTGCCGAACGAGGACTTTTGACCCTTATAGCGCCCCTTGCGTCCATTGCCGCCGATTTAATTGCATCCCGAAAACGCTCTTTTTGATTTTGGGTTAAGCCATCCGTCAATTCTTCACTGATGTCCACAGGGTTGGGGACGTAGAAAAAGCACGTCACAGCCTTTGAGATGACTTGAAGCGTGTAGGTCACGGCGATGTCGTCTCTCGCATGGTCCTGGAAATGTCGCGTCGCCAGGACCGTCATCATCAGGCCGCTGGGCGTTTTTCCGAGCTGCAATGATTGAAAATCGGCCCATGCTTTCAAAAAACGTATGATCCTCAGGAGTTGCTCTCCGTACAAGTCAACATTGGTTTTGATCCATTGGATCAATGCCAGCGGGTCGCTGTGGCGCCATTGATTTTCACCCTCCGGCGCCAGCATGCATCGACCGTTAAGAATTCCGTATACCGGCAGATCGACATGGTAAAGCCCCGGGTATCGTACCCGCACGCAGGCCTTTTTTTCCACGACTTCCTCCCGGCCGCGGCCTTCGACGGCATTGATCAGCCATTGTCGCACAGTAGCTCCTGAAGGCCATTTACGGGCATCCCGGTTATCCAGATGCTGAAGGTAAACCCCATCGTCGAGGTCATACTCGCCATCGATGGGGTTCACTAAGGTGTTTATGGCATATGCGCCTTGGCCCCTGAATCTAGGGATCTGTTGATTCAGGGTTTCACGAAAATATTTGCGGATGCGATCCCGAATCGCCTCGCGGGTTATCCGCAGCGCCACCATATTGTCGGGCGTCAAAGCAATACGCCTGTGTAATTTTTCAAAGGCACCTTGAAGATTGGCCATCCGCTACTGCTCCTTTCTGATTGGTGACGATTTCCTGAATAATGGCTTAACAAAAATCCTTAACCCCCTCCCCCTTGACGGGAGAGGGCCGGGGTGGGGGGGGAAGGATATGAGGCCATGATGCCCCCTCCCCCAACCCCTCCCGCCAGGGGTGAAGCGTTTTCGCTCAAGCACGAAGCAGTGCAGGGTATGAATTAAATTTGTTGGCTCATTAATCAGGGCGGCGCAATAAAGATTGACAAGATATTTATAACTGTATAACAAAAAATAAAAAAGTCAAATGAAATTTGCAATAATTTTTATCTTGCATAATCTAATTTTAATGTAAGCGATAAAATATTGCAGTTGAGGGTATACCGTGATATCGGAGGACGATATGAAATTAAAGGAAATCAGCGACATTCACAGCGGTTACATCACCCGCAAAAAAATTGAAGCCGCAGCGGACGGCAGTCACTATCTGCTGCAAGCCAAAAATGTGGATGGAGATAAACTGGCCTATGAAACCCGGGAGTTGGTCCGATTCCATCCGGCCCTGTCGCGCAACGACCGTCTCCTTGAAAAAGGGGATCTTCTATTTATGGCCAGAGGCGCCCATAACTTTACCATACTGCTGGGAGATCTGCCGCAACCGGCCCTGGCGGCGGCCTGCTTTTTCATCGTGCGCGTATCCAGTCCGCAAATCCTACCGGGCTATTTGGGCTGGTACCTGAACCAGGCGCCGGTGGAACACTACCTGTTGACACACAGCGGGCGCAATGTGCATATGCCCGTTGTGCGCCGGGCTGTATTGGAAAATATCCCGGTCCGCGTGCCGACCTTGGACCGGCAAGCCAAAATAGCAGATTTAAACGCACTGATGCTAAAAGAGGTGAATCTGTTGCAGCAACTTGGCCAAAAACGCAAAGAACTGATCACGGCCGCCTGTCTGCAGACCATAAATGACCATTCAACCATGAGGCTCCATTGATGAACGACCAGCACAAACGGGACCGGATTTTTAACAAGGTATGGCAGGCCTGCGACACCTTTCGCGGGGTGATCGACCCGGCTCAGTACAAAGACTACATCCTGACCATGCTCTTTGTGAAGTATCTCAGCGATATTCACAAATCCCGGCGGGCCGCCTATGAAAAGAAATACAAAGGCGACCAGCTGCGCATCGAACGCGCGCTGAGCCGCGACCGCTTTGTTATCCCCCAAATTGAAATCAGGGACGAAAAAGATAATATCGAGGAGGTCTTCCCGGCCACCTACCATAGTCTTTATGAACGCCGCACCCGCCCCAACATCGGAGAGCTGATCAATATTCTGCTGGCCACCATCGAAGATGCCAACAAGAGCAAGCTGCACAATGTGTTTCGCAACATCGACTATAACAGCGAGGCCAACCTGGGCCAGGCCCGTCAGCGCAACGAACGCCTCAAGAACCTTTTGGAAGATCTGGAAGCATTGGATCTGCGTCTCGAATCCGTGGGCCACATGGACGTCATCGGCGATGTCTACGAGTACCTGATCGAAAAATTTGCCGCCACCGCCGGTAAAAAAGCCGGCGAGTTCTACACCCCGGCAGCCGTATCTGAAACCCTGGCCCGGCTGGTGGCTCCCCAACCCGGCAACCGCATCTGCGATCCCGCCTGCGGGTCGGGCTCGCTGCTGATCCGGGCCGGCAAGCAGGTGGGCTCGGAGGATTACGCTTTATACGGCCAGGAAATGAACGGCAGCACCTGGGCCCTGTGCAAAATGAACATGTTCCTGCACGGGGTGGACGCCGCCCACATCGAGTGGGAGGATACCTTGCGTCACCCTCAATTTATAGACGAAAACGATGCCCTGACGAAGTTCGACGTGGTCATTGCCAACCCGCCCTTCAGCCTGGACAAGTGGGGCCAGGAGATCGCGGCCGGCGACAAATACAACCGCTTTCATCGCGGTATACCGCCCAAGAGCAAGGGCGACTGGGCCTTTATCTCCCACATGCTGGCTACCGCCATGGACGGCAGCGGCCGTGTGGGGGTGGTGGTGCCCCACGGCGTCCTGTTCCGGGGCGGACAGGAGGGCAAAATCCGCGAGGCCGTGATCCGCGAAAACATGCTGGACGGCGTCATCGGCCTGCCGGCCAACCTTTTTTTCGGCACCGGCATCCCGGCCGCCCTGATGATTTTCGACAAATCCCGTCCTGTGGGCGGCAAATCCAAAGTGCTGTTCATCGACGCCAGCCGGGAATTTGAACAGAGCACCAACCAGAACCGGCTGCGCCTGCAGGACATCGAAAAGATCGTCACCACCTACCGCAAACGCCGTCCCGCCGAAAAATACGCTTACCTGGCTTCCTATGAAGAGATCGAAGAGAATGAGTTCAACCTCAACATCCCGCGCTACGTGGACACCTTCGAGCCCGAACCGGAGATCGATATAAAGGCCGTGCAGGACGAGATCGACGAAATCGAAAAGGAGTTGGCCAAGACCCGCAAAAAGATGAATGGATATTTAAAAGAGTTGGGATTCCTATAATAGAAAAAACTCCGCACCATCCCCCTCCCCTGGCGGGAGGGGGGAGCTAAAGATTGAATGCTAATTAGTAGGCCACACCCTCATTCGAGAACAGCAATGCAAGATCGCAACGCAAACAGACCGGGATATAGAAAGACATTAGCAGGGTGGATACCCAACGATTGGCAAGTTTTGCGAGTCAGAGATGTGGGGGCGGTACAAGCCGGCCGTCAAAGGTCACCTCACTTCACTGAAGGTAAATTACACCCCTATCTTCGAGTAGCAAATATTTATGATGGTTACATTGATAGTTCCGACGTTATGAAAATGATGTTTACGGAGGAAGAGTTCCATCGCTACCGCCTTCGAAATGGGGATATCCTCTTAAATGAAGGTCAAAGTCTGGACTTGGTTGGGCGATGTGCAAAATATATGGGTATGCCGCCTAATTGTTGTTTTCAAAATACATTGATTCGATTTCGTCCAAATGGATTAATTCAGGAAGATTTTTGCCAAATATTGTTTACGCATTTGCAAAAAAGCGGTGCCTTCTCGAAAATTGCTTCCCAGACAACCTCAATAGCACACCTGGGCGTCAGCCGATTTGCCAATCTTTGTATTCCCGTGCCTACATTCGAAGAGCAGAAGAAAATAGTAAAAATCTTCTTTGCCTGGGACGCTGTCATCGACAAAATCTGCAAGCTTATCAGCTCCAAAAAGAACCGTAAGAAAGCTCTCATGCAAAATTTGCTGACGGGGAAAAAGCGGCTGCCGGGATTTGCCAAGCCTTGGAAAGAGTATTGTTTGGGTGATCTTTTTTCAGAAAGGAGAGAAACAAACGGCGATCATTTACCTTTATTGGCGATTACAGGCAAGAGGGGTGTTATTCCTGCGTCCGATATTGACAGAAAGGATTCTTCAAGTGCGGATAAATCAAGGTATAAACGTATTTTCCCCGGTGATATCGGCTACAATACAATGAGGATGTGGCAGGGTGTTTCGGCGGTTTCTGATTTGGAAGGTATTGTGAGTCCCGCCTATACTATCTGTAAACCGAAAAAAGGCGTCAATACGAATTTTTTTGGATATCTCTTTAAGCTTCCATCTGTAGTGCATTTGTTTTGGCGTCATTCACAAGGTCTCGTTAGTGATACCTTGAATCTAAAGTTCCATAACTTAGCGCAAATTAAAATCAAGGCTCCCGGTATCCAAGAGCAGGATGCTATAGCGAAAGCATTGTTGGCTATAGACGATGACATCATGCTGCAAGAAAAAAAACTAGCTGCCACGGAAAAACAAAAACGCGGCCTAATGCAAAAACTCCTTACCGGCGAAGTCCGCGTCAAGACATAGGAACGCCCATGGAAGATCAACCCCCATACGGCGTCCAGCCCCACGAACTGCCCAGCTACATGGAAAAAGTGCAGTCCCAGTTGCCGGCCCTGCATCTGCTCATGCAGTTGGGGTGGCAGTACCTGACGCCCGAGGAAGCCAGCCGGCTGCGGGGTGACCGGCTGGGCAGCACCATCCTGGAACCTGTGCTGGTGGACCATATCCGCTCACATTGCCGTTTCACGTTCAAAGGCGGCACCCATCATTTCACGGAAAATGCCATTCAGAGCGTGGTGCAGCCCCTCAAGGGCTTCCGGGCTACAGGTGCCGTCCGCCAGAACGAGCAGGCCTATGACCTGCTCTGTTTGGGCACCAGCGTGCCCCAGACCATCGAGGGCGACACCAAGAGCTTTACCATCGATTACATCGACTGGAGAAATCCGGCCAACAATACCTATCACTGCACGGCCGAATTCAAGGTGGAACGGGTGGGATTTCAGAAGCACTACATCCCTGACATCGTGCTGTTTGTCAACGGCATCCCCCTCGTGGTCATGGAGTGCAAGCGCTCAGCCTACACCCGGACCCGGCAGAAGCCCATTGACTGGGCCATCGATCAGTTGGGCGACTACCAGGCCAGGGACGGTATTCCCCAGCTCTTTATGTTCAGCCAGCTCCTGCTGGCCCTGGCGCGAAATAAAGCACGCTACGGCACCACGGGCACGCCGCCCCAGTTCTGGTCGGTGTGGAAAGAGGGGGGGCTGGATGGCGCAATCCGACGGGCCATGGACACGCCGGTGGACGATGAAGCCATGGCCGCATTGCTCTGCGACCCTTTTGCTGATGTGCGCGATGCATATCTCTCGTTGGTGCGCAGGGGGCGCGAGATTACCGAGCAGGACCGCACCGTATACGCCCTGTGCCGCCCGGAGCGCTTGTTGGAACTGGCCTATCAATTTATTCTCTTTGATGCCGGCGCCAAGAAGATTGCCCGCTACCAGCAGTATTTTGCGGTGCGGGAGATTTTAAAACGCGTATTGTCCGGACCGCAAGGGCAAGCCCGTCCGGGCGGTGTGGTGTGGCACACCCAGGGCAGCGGCAAATCGTTGACCATGGTGATGCTGGCCAAGTCCCTGGCCTTGCATCCGGCCATATTGAGTCCCAAGATCGTCCTGGTCACCGACCGCATCGATCTGGACGATCAGATCTGCGGCACGTTCCGGGCCTGTGGCCTGGTGCCGGAGCAAGCCACCACCGGCAAGCATCTGGTTGAGCTGCTGGGTGACCGGCGCACCCACGTGGTGACCACCTTGATCCACAAGTTTGCCGTGGCCGTCGCCAGTCGCGATCTCCAACAGGCGGACCGCAACACCTTTGTTCTGGTGGACGAGGGTCACCGCAGCCAATACAGCGAACAGCACGCCCGCATGCGGGTCTCCCTGAAAGGCGCCTGCTTTATCGCCTTTACCGGTACGCCCCTGGCCAAATCGGCCAAGAAAAACACCTTTGCCCGGTTCGGCGATCTCTTCCGGCCGGCCTACACCATCGGCCGCGCCGTGGCGGACAAGGCCGTTGTGCCTTTGCTCTACGAAGCCCGGCATGTTCCCCAACACGTGGACCGGCAGGCCGTGGACGGCTGGTTTGAAAAGCTGAGCCTGGGGCTGACCCAAGAGCAAAAGGCGGACCTGAAACGCAAATTTTCCACCGAACGGCGGTTGAATAAAGCCTTGCAGAAAGTGCGCATGATCGCCTGGGACGTGGGCATGCACTTTGCCGCGGCCTATCAAAACACCGGCCTCAAAGGCCAACTGGTGACGCCAGACAAGCAGACGGCCTTAAGATACAAGGCGTTCATGGACAGCTTCGGCCAGGTGAATTCGGAGGTGCTGATTTCAGCACCCGCGATGCGGGAGGGGGAAGACAAGCCAAACGGTCCGACCGTAGAAGAAAAGCAGTTCTGGCAGGCCATGATGGACCGTTTCGGGACCGAGAAAAACTACAACTGGCAGTTGATCAATGCTTTTAAACGCAGCGACCATCCCGAAATCATCATCGTGGTGGATAAACTGCTCACCGGATTTGATGCACCCTGCAACACGGTGCTTTATCTGGCCCGCAGGCTTAAGGAACATACACTGCTGCAAGCCATAGCACGGGTCAACCGCCTGCATCCCGGCAAGGCGTACGGCCTGATCCTGGATTACAGCGGTGTGATCCAGGAACTGGACCAGGCCATGGATTTTTACGGGCAATTGGCTGAGTACGATCCGGCCGATCTGGAAGCCACGGTAACCTACGTTCAGGAGCGCACCGATCAACTCCCCCGGATACGTGCCAATTTGTGGGAGTTGTTCGCAGCCGTACGGGGCGTTACAGACCAGGAGGTCTTCGAGACCCATTTGCGGGACGATGCCCTTAGAAATCGTTTTTACCAACGCTTCAGCCTGTTTGCACGCACCCTGGCGCTGGCCTTTTCATCCACCGCGTTTCTAATGGACACCGAAGAAAAGACCATCCGCAAATACAAGGCGGACCTCAAATTCTTTCAAAATCTGCGGGCCGCCGTAGGCCAGCGCTATCAGGAGGCGGTTGATTTTTCCGCCTATGAACCC
>JASFER010000280.1:0-8182 GCA_050124755.1 Desulfobacteraceae bacterium | reverse complement strand
TTTTCCCATCGCTTTGCATAAACATCACTGCGGCCTTTGAAAAGCGACATAAAAAGATGAATTTTGGCGGAGGAATCCGACGTATTATCAACAACCGATTTGAAATTATGGGTAATAGATTCCTCGTAAGGTGTTTTTTCAACGATTTTTAAATCTTCAGGAGTATTTCCAAGAGGCTCGGACGTCGCTATCTCAAGTTGGGCTCTTAAGCGGCTATTTTCTTTTCTTAATCGCTCTACCTCTTCCAATAAAACAGTATATTTTTCGAGTAATTCCTTATAATCCATAACTATACCCATGTACCAGGTGCAGACCATCTCGAAGGTGGAGGCTTCCTCGAAGCCAAGGCGGATGCTATTGGATCAATAAATTCTTTGACCGTCATGACTACATGTTCGAACTCAGAAGGAACATGGTCTTGTCCGAGCTTTTTTCTAAAAGCATTCCATTGGCTTCTTTTTGCCGCGATAAATTCCTGTGAAAAGGCAACAATTTCGTCGGGAAGTTCTGTTCCACGCTGCTCCAATGTCAACCTGGTGGCTTCTGATAATGTTTTCCCATCGAACCCAAACTGGCGGGAAAGCAGCCAAATATCATAGAAATCTTTCATCAATGTGTTCGGCGGTTATTTCTTCAAGGGAAAAGGAAAGGCCATCGGGATCAACATCAATCGATAGAATCTCGATCACGTTGGAAATTAGATCAGACGCCTTATTGCTAGTCTTTCCAAGCATGTCAATGTCCATGGTGGCTCTAATCTGAGGTGCTTTCCATATCCGAAGCATCAAAGCACCTTTGAGGATAAAGCGTTTGGAATGTTTGGATAGAGAAAGCCGGTATAGAAGCCGTTCCATGGCATAATATTGGGCAAGTTCTTGAAAAGGCCGGATACCGGATCTTGATTTATTGAGTAGACGTTGTCTTACGGATGCTGCGATATTTTTCAGCGGTGTTTTGGTCAAATCGTTGCCTCCAGATAAGGCGTCATAATATTTTTAACTCGGCAGATTTTCGCGTATTCGAGCAGCCTTTCGAGATTATACTGTTGTCTGGATCTGTAAAGTTTAAGAGCTTCAAGGACAACATCCATTCCAATTTTGTTCCTAAACTTAAAGCAATCAGCCAATGTTTTCTCGGGATTGTAAATTTTTATAGGCACGCCATCAATCTTATGATTCTCAATGCCGGAGTTATATGCTTCATTCGAAAATTTATGGGCTTGAATAGGAGGGTAGTCGAGCGTTGGTACTCTTGAGTCTCTTTTTACAGCAACGGAAACAGCGTGTGGAATCTGAGTTGTAATATTATGGTAGGACAGCGCAGAAATTAGACAAATAACTGCATTAGGAAAACGAAGGCTCACCGTAACCAGATCAGGGTTAGACATCGGAGGCAGCTCCACGAGGCGATAAACGCCCCTGCTCACCTGTTCGATGATGCCTTTGTCTCTGAGCGAATAAAGCATATAGCGCGTAATGCCTTCCGCTATCGCCTCACTCATCCGAAGTTGCCCACCGTTCTTGCGAAATATTTCTATAAAATTTCTTTTCATTTCAGCTACAGACAAAAAGCCCCCACTTATTTATAAGTGGTAACAATATGTCTGATTTTGGATAAGAAATCAAGGGAAAGTTTCCGTTTAACATGCCTTCTTGGTTAACGCCCGGGTTTCATTTGAAGCCCTTATTCAGCATCTGCGGTAGGGTTTCCATAGGCGGATTGAATAGCTTGCTCCATGCGGGCGATTTCTTCATCCGACAGTAACTCGAAGTGGCTTGCGCGTTTTCTCGCAGAGAGCCGCCCGTTGTTTTGGAGGCAGAAGCGAATGAAAAGGTCGATCTGTCGATCAGGCATGTCCACGATTTCTTGAATGACCTTTTTGATTTTATCATAGTTGGCGATGAACGCCAATTCGTCTGCGAGTTCCGTATCGATGGTCTGTTCGATGAAACTGAAAAGCGCTTCGGCCTGGGGTGTCATATCAATATAGCGGTACCATACGGCAGTCTCATTATGAACGCTCATATGGCCATCTTCATCTAGGGAGTATTCAACCAGCGGCATGAGCTGCCCGGAGAACGCTTCCAAAGAAGCGTCATAGTCGGCTGGATTTTTCAACATGGACGCTGAGATGGGGAACATCACGCCTTCGGGTGTAAAGCTCCGCCGGGCAGGATTGTTGTGGATCAGGAAGCGGTGGATACGGCCGTTGCCGTCCTCGAACGGGTGCAGAAAAACAAACCCATAGGAAACCGCGGCTGCCTGAATCACTGCAGGCACGCCTCCGGTGTTCATACGTTCGTGAGCGGCGATCAGACCCTCCATAAGGTCGGCCAGGTTTTCAGGCCTTGGGCAGGCGAAGTGGATTCTTTCTTTCTGCCAGGAGACCGTTTCGCCGACGTAACTCTGGCTCAACCGGTAATCGGTATCGCGAAACCGCTCATCGACAATGTGGTTTTGAACCTCGATCAATTGCGTTTTCCGGCAAAAGTCATCTTGTTCCGCCATTTGGAGCAGGGTCACAAAGCGCTCGGTCCGGGTGGAGCCGGGTTTGATGTGTTCAATTTCAAAGGACGATTTTGTCTCTTTGGTGTAAAGGCAGCCGAGCGCACGCTTCAATATTGCAGGGGAATAGCCGGACACCACTTGCCGGCATCGCTGGGGTAAGTCGGCCGCTTCAAAGTCACGCAAGGTGCCGGTGTGACGAACCATCGGGCAGAATCGGTTGTCACCCAGCAAGTTATCGTTGACCCTTTGACGTCGAACCTGGCGGGTCGGGGTGATCGTGTAGTACTCAGCCGGTTCGAGAAGATCGATATAATTGCCCCGTTTCAGGTCATTCAGCGGAAGCGTTTTACCTGTCAGGGACTCATACAGGAACCACAAACGCCTGGCATGTTTGCCGGTGGGTTTGGAGCGGACATATTCAAGGAAATCTTCCTCCACTTCTTTTTGAAACAAGCCGGCGAGGATCGCCGGATTGGTCCCGTCATACTTGAGCGCAAATTCAAGATGGTCGCCCAGCGTATCCCCCGGCCAGTACTTGGGCGGGTAAACCTCCTCGATGATGCCGCTGCGTAAATCAATCCGATGGATGCCGCTGGTTGTCACCAGGGACGTGTGCCAGTTCGGTCTGATATCGAGGTCGTACCGCTTAACGAGCTCCGCATATCCTGCATTTCGGCATATGGATTTTTCCTGATCGTTCTTAACCATGCCTTCCTCCGGAAAAAAGATTACGATGCAAGAATTATCGTTACATTTTGACATATATCAAGAAAAATGGTTACAGCATCTTCAAGTTTCGCATCCTTGGCTGAAACAGGAAAAACAGTTATAGGTCGAGAAATATTATTACATTCAGGCTGTCTTCGAGAAAAATCGTTGTAGATCGAACATACGGGTGTTAACGACAGAAAGGTTCGCTTCATATGTAATCGTGCTCGTGCGCACCCGCACCATCTTTGTCCGGCGCGATCCCCTCAGAAGCGCTTCTGGAAGGGCTCACCTTCCCATAAATTGGTATTGACTATCACGTCGGTTTGAAGTACGCAGGTACCCATTGATCTTGATTTAAAAAAAGCAAACCTTTGGTATACCTGCTTACTTAAAAAGCCAATTACGATAACCTATCTAGTCTAAGAACATCATATAATGGACAAATTAGCATGCCATGCATACGCTATTTATTATTTGTTGCTGTTATAGCCGTAGGGGTTTTCTTTTTAGGTTCTGCGGCAAGGGCTTTGGAATGTACCAATGATCTTGACTGGGACGAGGATCGGGCTGGGACGGGTCCGGTGCTTTTAGACCGGGATTATACTCTTGCGGAGCTCTCTGCGTTTGACCAGGACTTTAGTCAATCGGACTTTCCCCAACCGTTTGATCTGAACGCCCAATACCTGCGAGATATTTTTGTCGCCCCTTTCCCTACTGGAAATGACGCCACCGGCGACGGTAGTGCCAACGCTCCATTTTCCACTATCGCACACGCCTTGACGCTATACAAAACCCAACCCGGAACTCGCATAAGAGTTCAATCCGGCACCTATGGTGAGATCGGCTATTTTAATAACATCCAGGGCACGGCTCGCAACCCTGTGGCTGTCGTTGCTGAGGGCGAAGTGGTCATTGAAGCCGATGGTTCGCCCACAGGAATGATGTTCAAAAACTCGAATTATGTCGTCCTCCAGGGACTGACCTTCCAGAACGCTAGTGTATATGGCTTGAACATCAGTGACGGGTTGGACGGCTCGCCCACCCATCACGTTGTCCTGCGAAACCTGAAATTTCGTGATATCGGCAGCGGTTCAAACAATGATTGCCTGAAGATGTCCGGCGTTGACGACTTCTATGTCACCGGCTGCGAAATTCAGGGGTGTAATGAAGGTGAGGCCATTGATATGGTCGGGTGTCATAATGGCGTCGTTACCTCGAACTACATTCATGACGTGTTGCGCTCCGGGGTACAAAGCAAAGGCGGCAGTGCCGATGTTTTCATCCACGGCAATCGCTTCGAAAATATCCCCCACCGGGCCGTCAATGCCGGCGGCAGTACAGGTGCCCGCTACATTCGGCCTCTGGATGCTGAATATGAAGCCGCCCGCATCCAGGTGGTGGCCAACACTTTTTTGCGAACCGGAACAACTTCCGTGGCATTTGTAGGATGCGACACCTGTGTATTTGCCAACAACACCATCATCAAACCTCAGGACTATGTTGCCCTGATCTCGGAAGAAAACACCAGTTTGACGGCGGGCCATGACGGCTATTTCATCAACAATCTGGTCGTATTCAACAGATCAGAAATGAAAGCCTTCGTCGGTATCATATGGTACGACTACACGCGACCCGAAACCTACACTTTTGGCTGGAATCTTTGGTATGCATTGGACGATCCGGACTTTAGCGGTCCCGTCTACCCAAGTGGTTTGCCGGCCGAAGTCAATGCCATCGTTCAGCAAGATCCCCTGCTCTATGACATTCCCGGCGGGAATTATCGCATTTCTACGGACAGTCCGGCCCGGGGCTATGGCCGGGATGTGCCTCGTGGAGCGGTAGCCGATTACGACCGCATACCATTTGCAGATCCACCCAGTATCGGAGCGTTTGAAGCTACGTCTGATACTGATTCAATCGCACCCGCGGCACCGACTGCTCTCGCAGCTATAGCCGGTGACGGTTCGGTCAGTCTGGATTGGGACGACAATGAAGAGTCGGACTTGGCAAGCTATACCCTCTATCGCAGTACAACAAGCGGAGGTGGGTATTCATCTATCGCTACAGATGTTACGACCAGTGTTTATACCGACAGCGGTCTGGAAAACGGTACGGAGTATTACTATGTAGTAACTGCAGTCGATAAGGCAGGCAACGAATCCAGCTACAGCATTGAAGTCTTTGCCACGCCCAGCGATGCTTCGGAACCGGAAGTACTGGAATCGGAAGATTTTGAGAACCCGACCCCAGGCAACTGGATCAATGTGACCGGCGATGACACCAACGACTGGACTCGCAATTCCGATGGTACACCATCAAGCAGAACCGGCCCTGACAGTGGTGCCAATGGCACCACTTGGTACATGTACGTGGAAACTTCAAGGGGGGACGCCTATAATGCCGGCGATACCGCAATCCTGGAAGGCCCGGAGATCACCGGCAGCGATCGTCGTTTATCGTTCTACTATCATATGTATGGCAGCAACATGGGCACGCTCAGCGTGGATGTGTATGATGGAAATTCCTGGACCAACGACGTCTGGAGCCTTAGCAGAGAGCAACATTACTCCAGCAGTGATGCATACACCCAGGCGACAGTCGATCTAAACAGCTTTAGCGGCACCATTAAAGTCCGCTTCCGTTGCACGGCCGGCGGTGGTTGGCGCGGTGATATAGCGATCGATGATATCGAAATCACCGGCCTGCCGTAATGATGGCAGATATGCGACGTTGGGTTCATTCTTCCCCGAGAAGCACAATTGGAAATCGGGCCCCAAGGTCACACCTTCCAAGTTAACACCACATCGGCAAAATAATCCTTTATCCGGTTATACGGAATCAGTAAAGGGATCACGTCTGCCCTTGACGCATATATATTTTGATCATCAAGAGTCAAGGGCAGACTTACCCCGATTCCATTGACCCGATTCTCAATCCGGAATATTTCTTACGCTGCACCTGCGCTAAGACGCCAAGGCTAATCGTAGCCCTGGGCAGCCACAGACTCGCCTCTTGAAACGGGTCCAGCGAACTCCCAAGAGAACCCTTTTTGCCTGGATGGCCGGACCTGAGCAAGATGGAATTGACAATGATTTCTTGCTGGGGTAGTTTCAAGCATATGCTTTTGATTTGTAATGGTTATTGAGGCCGCGTTCATCTGATTGATTTGAAATGCTCTCACCTTGAAAGGGATACCACTGTGAAGAAGACTCGAGTTCTGGTTGTTGTTGTTTTGGCGGTTGTGATTGTATTAAAGGGGCAGTTGGTTTTTGCGCAGGAAAAGAGATTCGCCGTGGGGGTGAGGGCTGCGTACAATAGTTACGAGGGCGGAGATATTGAATTGTTTTTGCCCTCGCATGCAGATTATGACATTGCGCTTGGCATCTCTGCCGGCGTTACTTATTTTTTCAGCAAATCATTCTCCCTGGAACTGGATGTGGGGCGCCAAGAGACAACTATGAAAGTTGAGGAATTCGATGTTTTCTTTGGTTTAGATACTGTCTCCGATTACGGTGAACTGACCCAGATACCCGTGCTGCTGACAGGGCGTTACCATTTTGCGCCTAGTGACAAGACCACGGTTTATGTCGGGCTTGGCATTGGTTACTATATCCATGACATGAAGAATGCCGATGGCGATGGCGACTTCTTCGACGGCGCGCCTCCCGGTGTCAATGCCTTTGCCGATGATGGGTTCGGGTATCATGTGAACACAGGAATGGAATGCTTTTTGTCCCCAAGCGTGGCTTTGAACATCGACCTGAAATATGTGATGCTGGATGTTGATATCGGTTTTAAGGGCGCCGGCTACCACGTTAAAGACAATACAAACCTCAACGCCTTTGTCACCGGATTCGGAATAAAGTACTATTTTTAATTCAATCCTGCGATTTTCTTAAGGTTGATTGTTGTCCAAGCCTATGGCCCCATAACGACAAAGAGCTTGAGGATCCGGCACGGTACATCGCCCGCGCCTGTTTTTCCCGGCAGCGCATGACGAACCTGCCGGCAGAAGAATCATTTGTGGGAAGATTTTCAAACCGCCTCCACCATCAACCGATCAGCTGATGGGATTGTACCCATTTGAGCAGGTCCTGTTTTCTCTTGTCATGGGCCACCAGGGCGATTTGCTTTTTCTCCTTCACTTCAAAGGTCGGAAAGGCTATTGCGCAAACAGTTTCTTGACTTCTTCCTTGAGTATTTTGCCCATTGTGTTGCGCGGTATTTGTTTAAGGAATTTGACCTCCTTGGGGCATTTCCAGTCATGCAGATGCGCTTTGCAGTAAGCTTTGATCTCATCTTCGCCCACGTCCGCGCCCGGTTTGAGCGTTACGGCGGCCACAACTTTCTCCCCCCATTTGTCATCCGGTTCGCCGACCACCACTGATTCGTCGATGCCGTCGATCTGGTCGATGACCGTTTCGACCTCTTTGGCCGAAATGTTCTCGCCGCCGGAAATAATGATGTGTTTGATCCGGTCGGTCAGATAATAGTATCCGTTGGCATCCACCTTGCCCAAATCACCGGTCCGAAACCATCCGTCGATGAAGGTGTCTGCAGTCTCCTTGGGTTTGCGCCAATAGCCCGGGGTGATCGCATTGCTTTTCAACCAGAGCTCACCCACTTCCCCCGCGGCGACATCGGCAAATGTATGGGGATCGACGATTCTGACGTGCAGTCCGGGCAGGGGAATCCCGATGGATCCGGGAATGCGTTTGCCCTTGAGCGGGTTGGAAAAGTTCATGCCGGTCTCGGACATGCCCTCGCGCTCAACAGGCTCCCGGCCGAATACCCTGGCAATGCGTTCGGATTCCTTGACCAGCAGAGGAGCCGATCCGGAGGTAAACAGGCGCATGTGGTTGAAATCAAGCTTTTGGTCGCCGATAAAATCCATCAATTTGGTGTACATGGCAGGTACCGCCATGAAGACCGTGCAGCGGTTGCCGCCGGTTTGACGGGAAAG
>JASFER010000279.1:0-8212 GCA_050124755.1 Desulfobacteraceae bacterium | reverse complement strand
TGTTACGGTGTAACAGTACTGCGTGGCTGGACTCAGACCGCTGTCGCTAAAGGTTGTTGACGGGGTAGTATCTAACAACGTGCCGCCTCGATAAATCCGATACAGGGCAACACCGACATTATCAGTGGAGGCCGTCCAGATGAGATCTATCTGGCTGCTCGATACGCCGGTGGCCTGGAGATCGCCGGGGACAGTGGGCGCTATGGTGTCCTCCGTAGTGACGCACACTTGCCCACTTTGCCCGGACTCGTTGCCCACTGCGTCATAGGCTGTTACGGTGTAGCAGTACTGCGTGGCTGAATTCAGACCGGTATCGCTGTAGGTTGTTGTTGTAGATGTATCCACTTCCACGCCGTCCCTGTAGATCCGATAACCGGTAACACCCACATTGTCGGTAGAAGCACTCCATGAAAGATCGATGCTGTCGCCACCGCTTGGAATTCCCGTAAGACCGGTAGGCACACTCGGTGCGATGGTGTCTATCGTAGTGACGCAGACCTGCGTACTCTGCCCGGACTCATTGCCCGCAGCGTCATAGGCTGTTACGGTGTAACAGTACTCCATAGCCGGATTCAGACCGGTATCGCTGTAGGTTGTTGATGCAGATGTCCCCACTTCCACGCCGTCCCTGTAGATCCGATAGCCGGTAACGCCCACATTGTCACTGGATGCACTCCATGAAAGATCGATGCCGCTCCCGCCGATTGGACTGCCTGTGAGCCCAACGGGGACGGTCGGCGCTTCAGCATCATTAACGGTTAAAGTGATCGATGCGCTGGCGTAGGCTCCCTGCTGATCGGTGGCCGTAAGGGTGATGGTGTGGACACCGGCCGATAAGGTTGCGGTCGCAAATGTGTTTCCTGTGCCGATCTGATCATCGATATTGGAGGTCCAAACCAGAGCCTCTCCGGTCAGGGTGCCGTCTTCCGGATCCTCAGCGGTCCCGCTGAATGTAACGGAATCGCCCTGGTCGACGGCAGTGCCGTCTGCCGGTGCCGTGATGTTGACGGTCGGTGCCTGGTTCTCGTTGGTCGTTGCACAATCCTGATCGCTCTGGATGGACTCATTGCCGTATGCGTCAAAAGCGGATACCGTGTAGCAGTATCTTGTTGTCGGATCGAGGCCCGTATCACGGTAAGGGGACGCGGCAGCGGTGGCATGCGGTGCGCCGTCTCTGTATATGCGGTAGCCCGCAATGGCGCCGGTGATATCCGGGGATACGGTCCATGCAAGGTCGACCTGGCTGTTGGAGATCGTGGTTGCCGAAAAATCGGCGGGGACAATTTCATACGCGTCAATGGTGCCGACATCTTCTGTCAAGCCCGGTGTTATGGTGACGCCCGTTCTCTGTCCATGGTAAATGAGGCTGGTTTGATCCGCATCCCCCCACCCCAATACGGCGAACGTAATGTCTGGTCCGGGAGGAATTCTATAAATTACGCCTTCATGGTCATCGCAGTTCCAGGGCCCGCCGCTGGCGATGAGGGTGCCGGATTCGTCATAGAGCTCGCAGGTAATGGTTACAACGCCGACAGTGGTGCAGTCCTCTCCGGCCAGCTGACTTGTCAGCACATCGGCCGCAGCCGGATTATCGGAGGCCGTATGCCACTGGACGGAGAAAACAGCCGATCCGGTACCGGACTCAGCAGCCGTGATGTTATCCTCAGGTTTTTGATTGGTATTGGAACCCTCATCCCCGCAACCTGATGTAAGCATCATCAATAATGCACAGCACACACAACGCAGGTATGCCGAGAACCTTTGCCCTTTGAAGATAATACATCCGGACATTCTTATCCCCTTTGGTTTTTTCTGGTAAAAGGTTGATCATTGCTTTGCAGCCGCCACCCAAAGTGCTCTACCAGTGAATCCTCACACTGCCTGTGGTCAGTGTGGCTGAAAAAGTTCCGGTATCGTCCTGACAGTCCACCGAGCCTGATTCCGTATAGTCCCATGTACCGTTAATGCTCAGGTCGGAAAAGTCGACGGTCCCGTTCACTTCCACAGTCTCCGTACCATCGGACCGGATCGTCAGATGCACGGTGTTATCGGAAACGGTTCCGGAAACATTACCCTCTGTCAGGCATTCATCATAACCGGTAACCGAAACCGTTCCACTGACGGCATTATCCGTTTGCGTCAGGCTTAGTGTGGCCTCCCCGCCGGCACCGCCCGCATCGGTCCAGGGCCCCGTCCAGTCCCCGGTTAGAGACGTTGGAGCAGGCGGGGCACTGGCAGGAGCGCCTCCGTCTCCGCCGCCGCCGCCGGCCAATGCGACGCCGCCGCCGACAAGGGCGGCACCACCAATGATTGCCGTCGTTGCCGGAAATCCCACGGTGCTTGTAGCCACAGTGGCAGCGGGGACCGTTATGGCAGGCGATGTAGTGGCAACTGCCGTCCCCGCCACGGCGGATGACGGGCCGCTGGAAGAGGCACTTGAAATCATTTGTGCCCTGCTCATGGACATCATTGTTGTGGTGGGGGTGGCCAGCAGTGCTGCGGCCGCCAATTCAAATTGAGGGTCTTCGTCAAGGGCTTTCTGGAACATCGTCCGGGCCTCATCGTATTTGCCCTCATCGAAATATTCCAGCCCCCAGGAATAGGAAACCAGGGCCGGCATGCTTTTGGTATGAATCTTGGAAAATTCGGCCGGCACTTGGTCACAATTTTTCCCAAGGTCCTCAATAATCTGGCAGGCGATCTGCTTTTCCAGATCGTAAAATTGTTTCAGCCTCCCTTGGGCCTCCTGGGTGCCGATACTGGCCATCCGGTCAGCGTCCACCACGGCCGATGCAATCTGTAGGCTCTCTTGTTCCAGATCGGCCAGACTGCCGGAGGTCACATGCTTGGCTTTAAGCAATTTGCCGACCCGGGGTGCGGTTTCGGCCGATACCAGTCCGGATGTGCCAAGGTTCATCTCCTTGAGCAAAGCCTGCAACCTGATTCGCTCCACAACCTGTAAATCAGGGACCTGGGAGAGATCGTGGATCAGCAGGGCGGCCATCCCTTTGCCCAGCGGCTTGATATTCTCAGACCCCAGATTATTGAACGCACTGATAGCCACGGTATTCCCGGCCGCCGGTGAACTGGTCAGCGCGGCTTCGTTGGCTACCGCCTCCCTGGCTGAATCCTGGGCCTCTTCACGAAGCAGCATGGTGAGGTTTTTGCGGATTCTCGATGCATTTTCACTTTCGGGATCCATCTCGACGTATTGCCGCCACTGGGCAATGGCAGCAGACCGCTTTCCCTGTTCCAGATAGATCAGTCCAAGATAGTAGGGCACGGCATAATTATCCGGAAATACCGTCCTGGCCGTTTCAAGGTTCTTTTGGGCCTGGTCACGATTGCCCTGCTTGTACTGCTCAACCCCCTGCTGGACCAGGTCTTGCTTCTCCCGGGCGGACAGTTCTGCTGATTTTTCCGTCGATGCAGGGGCACTGAAACCTGTGGGGCATAAACCAAAAGCCACCATGCAAAAAATCAGTACCCCCACAAAAGCTTTGAATGGAGGTGGTATTCGGTACAGAATCCCGTCCATGGCATAATCCCTTCTCTTCCTTGCAATCAGCGCGGCGTCATCAAAAGAAGACATCCGCACTGGATACGCCCAGCGCGCTTCGATGATTGCAGTAAGCAACAGGATTGTGCCTTACGGGAATTTAGAAATGAGAACGCTCGATTCGGATAAAGCCCATCCGTAATAACTAGTGCAGCGTTTGGTGCAGGTTACCCAAAAAAAATGGATCATCTGCTACAGTTGCAAGAGCCAGATCATAAAACTGATTGGAATTTGATTCGAAGCCTGGATTATCTTTATGGGGATAAAAGCACAATCCCCAAAAAATTTATAATCGAATATTATCAGCCCAGGGGTGAATCGTCAACTGTTGTTAAACTTTTTTCAGAGTCAAATCCGTTATTTTCTCACGTCGCATATCATCCCGCCTCATGGACATGGTGGTTTGCGGGATGCGGCCATGGCTAATACCATCTTGGGGTATTTTTCCCAAATCCCCAAAGGTGTCGAAAATGATAAGGGGGTCTAAACTACCCGTTGAGATGGCATTATGGGAAGCAGAGCAAAGAGCTGCGTCACCATCTTTTGTTTTCTCCGGGCAGAATCAAAGTGTCATCAGTGTTGCAGTTTCCCGGAATGGACGGCAGTCAACAAATTGGTTGTCTCCCGGGGAAAGGATTGTTATTTAAGATTTTCAGATATCCGTAATGGGAAAGAAGAATTTTGCATTAAAAAATCAGATAATGAAGGAATTACAGGTGTTACCTTTTCTCCTGATGAAATAAATAGTGTCGGCAGGTGATAAGGGCACTCTTGCTCTGTTGGATGTGGATAGAAGAAATATCATTTATACGGTTATGTATTCAAGCTCTGAAAAAAATAATATTTTGGATGAAAATCGCATGTTACGCGATTGAGCGGACATGTCAACCGGAGTGTTGGAAAAACCATCGAAGGACAAGAGGAGAGCTATGGCTGTTATTACAAGATTTATCGTTGTCAGGAATGGTGTTGAACTCGACAAGGTGTTTGAAGTTAAAAAAGAGGCCGATGCATACGACAAGATGCTTGACGCCGCTGAAAACCTGGCTGCATTTATCAAACAAAGCGATCTTCAGATTGATCTGGACCCAAAGACTATCGATGAAGTTGCTATCTGTCTGGCTAAAAATGCAATTGAGGTAAATAAGATCCTCAAAGGCGTCAAGCCATATGTACCGGCGGCACCGGCAGTTGAAAAAGCTGAAAAACCATCCGATACAACTCCCGGAAAATCTAAGAAGACTCCAGGTAGAAAAGCCAAGCGCACTGATAAATAGATGCACCGTATCGATAAAAGGCAAGCCAACGCATATGATCGGATGATCGATGCGGCTGCCGATCTTGCCGATCTGATCGAAGAAAGCAGGATCGAGATAGACGAGTACGCCCTTGAGGAGCTAACCATTTTCTTAGCGAACAATGCCGGCCATGTAAAAAAGATCATAAGGAATTTGAAATATATATGGCCTTGAGATATCAGGGCTTGAAGCGGCAGAGTCAAAATTCGGCACATCCCCCTCAATATGTTGTTTTAATCGGGATCGAAATCGAAAAGAACGATAATACCAACATGTTCGATCCCGATAGCGAACGCGACAAGTCACCTGCTAATATCCATCTTTAATCCTGGGTGATTTGACCCAAACTTGGTGATTTCACCCGGGAAAATGACCTGCTTTTTCCCAACGCCTTGCTTTTTTTTGATATCTGCCTGTTATCATGTGTATATTTAAACATGACCGCCTGGCACAGCCATTGCAGTTACAAGTAAGCAACTTGCCGTAACGAGTGAAATCCAATTTTGAACGGAGACGACATTTCTCCTATTCGATTGGGATTGCAATGGAGGCGGAAATGAATGAAACTTATGATTTGGTTGACCAATACATCGACGATAATAGAACTGACGACGCTTTAAAGCTGCTATGCAAGACAGCCATCGGCCTTGCCAGGAATCAGCGCTTCGATGAAGCGGAAACCTGTCGAAATCGACTGTATGACGTTGACAGCACGGCCCTTTCCGCCATAATCAAAGTCAATGAAATTATTGAGAACGAAAAGAGCAGGTCCATTGCCCCTGAATTTCGTCAAACCTGGGCCCCCATTTTCGAATGTTTGACGACCGAAGAGGCCAATGCCCTGTACTCGGCTTTAAAGCCGGTTCATTTGGCACCAGATTGTGCCGTGATAGAACAGGGGAGGGCCAACCAGCGGATTTTCTTTGTCAACAGCGGCCGGCTAAAGATGTTTTGCCGAATTGGCGACAAAGACCTTCTGATAAAAAATATGGGGATGGGCGCAATCTTTGGCCAGGAGACCTTTTTTTCCATCAATCTTTGTACACACTCGGTTACGACCTTGTCTCCCGTAGAATTGAGCTACTTGGAAAAAAAGAGGCTGGTGGCGCTGCAGGCGAAATTCCCCAATCTTTGTTCTAACCTGGAAACAATTATTGGTGGCCTGGACCGGACGGTTTACGACTGTCTATACCTCAAAGGCATTGAGCGCAGAAATTATGAGCGCTACAAGCTACCGGCCCGGATCAGAGCTCATTTATTGACACCCAATGCCGACAAAACCACCGGCAAGCCTATTAACGGTGAAATGTGGGATATCTCCAAAAACGGGCTCTCGTTTTATTATAGATCAAAAAATGAGAAATTCGTTCAGCGATTGCTCGGCAGAAGCATCTGTGTCCGCTTCTATCTGGATGGTTGCGGTTATACCAAACCCATTGTTGTTGCAGGTGTTGTCCAAGGTGTACAAAACCATCCCCTGGACAAGTATTCGGTCCATCTGAAATTAAACCGCAGTTTTAGTGACGCTGCAATTAAAACGATCAGCAAAATCGCTTTGTAAGGGCCGTTTACTCCCTTAAGATAATTCTGGCATCGACAATGCTCAGTCCCGATGTATGCACGATCACCGGATTTAAATCCATCTCTTCTATTTCCGGATATGCTTCAACCACATCGGATATCAACAACAACAGTTTAATGAGGGCTTTTTTGTCGCATCTGGCCGTCCCGCGGACGCCATCCAGGATAGGCGCAGATTTGGTCTCATTGATCATTTTTTGGGCTGAAAGACGTGAGATCGGCAGGACTCTGAATGAGATGTCTTTCAGGATCTCCACCATCACGCCGCCCAACCCATACATGATGACGGGGCCGAACTGATCATCGATTTTGGTGCCGACGATCACCTCCACACCAGCCGGCACCATGGGGGAGATCAATACGCCACGAACGTCAGCATCCGGCTTGAATCGCTTTGCATTTTTGATGAGCCGGGCATAGGCTTTTTCGATCTCGGATTTATGCTTGAGGTTCAATATCACGCCATCGGCATCGCTTTTATGCAAAATGTCCGGTGAAACGATCTTCATGGCCACCGGACCCGGGATTTGAGCTGCCGTTTTAACGGCCTGTTCCACGGAATTGACCAGCATGTCCTCTGTCGACGGAGCACCATGGATGTTGAGAAGCTGCTTGGCCTCATGCTCCAATAATGCCCTGCGGCCATCGCGGCGAGCATTGGCCAGGAGCGCTTTGCCCTCTGTTTTGGATTTGGTATCGCGGCTCAACACAAAATTGGTTTTGGCATGATAGCTCTTTAGATAATTGCCGTATTGCGCGAGAGCGTCAATGCACTTACAGGCCACCTCAACTGAATCATACACTGGAATGTCATAGTACCTGCACAAATCAAGCGAGTGGGGACGAACTGAGCTATAGAGGCTGTGGAGGACGATGGGTTTATTTCTTCTGACCATCATTTTACCGAGCTGATGGGCGGCATCTTCCTCCTTGAGAGAGAGCGATTCGGCAAAACGAATGGCGTAACCGCCAAATAACCCGACAATGAGAAGCCCCCCAACATGCTTGTCTTTGAGAATAATATCGGCGCAGTCGGCAAAGAGGGAGGGATCCGCATCGGTGCCTCCGGCCACATCCACCGGGTTGACCACGGATGCGGCGGCCGGCAGGATTTTTCTGAGCCGCTCTTTGGTTTTATCGCTTAGTTCGGGAAGGGAAATGCCATAATCCGTCAGGATGTCCGCCGCAATGGTGGCGTGCCCTCCGCCATCCGCCAAAATTGCCACCTGGTTGTTTCGAATCGCCGGGCAGTTGGACAGGGTTTCAGCGGCGGGAAACAATTCGTCGGAGTTTTCGATAACCACAATTCCGGCTCTTTCGAAAGCGCCTTTGGCCACCTCTGAAATACCTGCCAAAGCGCCGGTATGCGAACCGGCTGAGCGTTTGCCCACATTGCTGCGGCCGCTTTTCAACAGAATGATCGGTTTTTCCTGGGTTGTGGTGTAAGCTTGCTGCAGAAACTTGCGCCCTTCGCGCATACCTTCGACATACATAAGGATGGCGCGTGTTTTTGAATCCTGCCTGAAGAACTCCAGGTATTCATGAAATTTAATATCGGCCTCATTGCCGACACCCACATAATAGGAGAAGCCTTTGTGGCTTTTCAATCTGGCTTCGGTAATAATGCTCAAAGCCATGTTGCCGCTTTGGCTTAACAAGGCGATATGGCCTTTGGGGGCGTCTTGAATGCCGACCAGATTGAGGTTGGTGTGCAAATTCATCATGCCCGATGTGTTTGGACCAATAATACGGATATTGTATTTTGAGGCGACTG
>JASFER010000278.1:0-8247 GCA_050124755.1 Desulfobacteraceae bacterium | reverse complement strand
GAAAAAGTAAAAGATGCCCTCTTCTTCGCAGAGGCGGGAGATGAAATTGAGGTCCGATTCGTTGTACTGGACGCAGAACGCCCTGGGGGCATAGCTGCCGGAAAGTTCGAGGCGGTGGTCGATCTTTACCTTGACGCCTTTGGCGCCCAGCGAACCGTCGCCCAGCACCTCCTTGAGGATGTCGGGCACGGACTTGTCCTGAAAGATCCGGCAATCGTAGCATTCGTTGAGTAACCACACGGCCGGCTTCACAATTGCACTGTATTTATTGTACCCCTCTTGTTCCGATACCTGGGCCGGGGAGAAGGCCACGATAATGCCGTTGAAGAACCGTTCGGTTTTATCCGACGACCTTACAGAGATGGTAGTGTTCTTGCCGGCCAGCATGTCGAAAGTGATATCGTTCCTTTCAGAGGCCAGCTCCAGGTTGATGATGAAGGGCGCCGATATGCTTTCACTGGCGTCCATGGTCAAAACGATGAAGGTGTTGTCTCCCAGCGTTGTTGCGATGCGGATCAGGCGATCTTTTTGCGACAGGGCCATGGATCAAGTCTCCTTGTGTTCCAGGTGCAGTGCAAATCAACCCTTCAGGGTTCAGGCGCATACATCAGTACGGGCGGCGGCCTGCGAGGCCGGCGTTGGTGTGGTGCAGGTTGTGCGTAACGATAATTGAACTTTGTGTAAGAACTAACTAAAAGGATGCCCGATTTGCTTTAAAGGGCTCTCAAGTGCATGCTGATAAAGCATTAATGATACGAACAAACTAAAAAGCATATGATGCAACGCTTGTCAAACAAAATCTATCAAGTCCGACTATGAACATCTACCTTACAACTCATGGATTTGAACGACCCCCTCAGCTTTAATTCTATTGGTCTCTTCCACTATCTGCCTGTGGTGCACAACCACAGAACCACAGGGCCCAGAACCACAGACCACAGGGTCGGACCAAGCTAAGTCACTAAAATCGATGGTTAAACGTTCCAAAAGAAATAGTTTTCAGCATGAATATCGTCGTTTTTGCCCCCAAAAAACGCATTATAGACCGGTTCAGGTTCCCGAAGTTCAAATCCTCCGGAAAGTTCACGAATTTTACGGCCGATGGCATTACCACCGAGCCGCCTTTTGACGGACCCGACATAATACCGATTACCAATGGCTATACTTTGTGTCCAGGATTCATCTCTTTTTATGTGATTAAGAGGTGACAACATAATCTAAAATCACCAAACCATACCGTTTTTTCGCTTTACCCTATAGTTGCATAAAAAAGATGGCAAAAAGGTTGTAGAGTCTTATGAACATTGAACTGATGGCATATTTGAAACCCGATTGAGCAATAAACCAACGGTGAACTTGAGGATCGGGTCTATTATATGCCATCTTTTTTCCCCTGCGGGAAAGCCGGAGGACTCCAGATCCCGCGTTCCCGAGGGCTTGCAGTAGGTTGAGCACCCTCGGCGCCTTGGCTCTGGAGCCCTCCGACTTTTGCAACGATAGGGTTTATACAGCCATTGTAACCAACGGTGGCGGTCCTTGACAAATTTAAGCAAGAGCTCCCGCTTATGACATCGGTGCGTAAGATGCCACACCTGACCCGGAACAAAATGTCGATTTGCTCTGGCCACTGCTCTTTTTTCCTATATGCCCTATTTGGACCCGGATGCGGATGCACGGATCGGATGCACGGATGCCGGATTAGTCTCATCTATAGATTTTGTGAATCTGAATACAGTTCATATAGAAGGGAGATGGCTTCTGCCTTCTTTTCAGCTTCCAGGGTGAGTTCTCTTGAATCCAATTCTTTTTCAATTGCGCTTATGATGGTGGTTAACAAATCATTGTTTAAGGTGAGCTTTTTACCGAAAGTCGCAGATCCCTTTAAATTAACCGAATCCGCCAGCATTGGTGATGTTTGAGTGTCCTTGCCGGCTATCAACCAATCCAAGCTGATATCTCTTTCCATCGCCCACCCTACGATCAAAGGCAGTAATGTGCCTTTTTTTTTGCTCCTACTGAAATCAGGCGCGGATATCCCAAACAGTTCAGCGACTTCCTTTTCGGTGCTTGCCCCGCTTGAGTCCTTAATCCGGTCAACTATCGCTTCAAAATTAATCATATCGTTAATTTATTGTTTGACAATTGCCTATACCGATTGAAGGTTTTGAAACCACTTCTATTAATCTTTCAGAACGATTAATCTGAACTTAACCCCTTACCGCTTACTGACCACCGATCACCGATCACCGAATACCGATCACTGATCACCGATCACCGATCACCGCGCAGCTTCAAAGCCTTCTCCCGGATATCTTCCTTGGACCATTCCAGGTGCTCGATCAAGGCCGCCACAAGGCCATCTTCATCCTTGTCCTTCAGGCATTGAACCATGCGGCGATGACCGTCCAGGACATTTTTAATGGACGCCGTGGTCTTGAAGCTTTCGGCGCGGTAGCGCATCATGAGGCGCCGGAGCTGCTGGCACAATTCAAAGAGGTGCCGGCTGCCGGCTGCCCTTCCCAGGCTTTCGTGAAACTCTTCATCGCACTTTAAAAACAGTTCCGGGTCGTCCTTTTTCAGCGCCGATTCCGTCAGGGCGATATTTGCTTCCATATCCCGCAGGGTTTCTGCATCGATATTCTGCAAGGCCCAGCGGCAGACCAGGGTCTCATTGACACGCCGGATTTCGAATATCTCTTCCAGCTCATCCCATTCAAGCCGCTTGACGCGATACCCCACGCGCGGGATGGACTCCACGAAACCGTCCTTTTCAAGCAGGTGCAGGGCCTCGCGAACCGGCGTCCGGGAAATGCCCAGCTCTTTGGCGATCTGGGCCTCCACAAGCCGGCTGGAAGGCAGAATGGCCTGGTTTAAGATCTGCTTGCGCAAATGTTCGTAGACCTGTTTGCGAATGGGTTTGGGCTGCTCGATGACGAGTCCGGATGTGCCTTTTTCCATCATGATAATCGACCTCGAACTAAAATATGGCGTTGATCAAAAAACAATCCTAGCCACCTGCAATGCGGGTGATCGTTGACTTTGCTTTTTGTATACAGTACTCTAAGTACCTCTATCATTAGCCGGCAGCTTTGGCAATGTCAAGCAAATCCATTTAAATCATTGAGTTAAAATGATTGTTAATGTATCATGACCGTTGTTGGAAGAAACGGTATGTGGGGTACAAAATTCTGTTTCCAGGCTTGAATATTTTTTCGCTATTCAGCCTTAAGGTGAAATGCCAATTCGTTAGGAAAAACCCATGGAATTGTTTAACATCGATGAAAAGACCTGCAATCGGGACGGCATCTGCGCGGCCGTCTGTCCTTCGCGCATCATCGAATTTCAAAAGGGGGGATATCCGGTTCCCGTGGCCGGGGCGGAAAAGGCGTGCATCGCTTGCGGCCACTGCGTGGCCGTCTGCCCCACCGGCAGTCTGGACCATCGCGCCATGGCCGCCGCGCAATGTCCACCGGTGCAGCCGGATCTGGCTTTATCCGCCGAGCACACCGAACACTTTTTGAGAAGCCGCCGATCCATCCGCGCCTACAAACGCAAAGCCGTACCTGAGGAGCGTATCGAACGGCTCATCCGCATGGCCCGGTATGCCCCCTCCGGGCGCAACAGCCAGGGGGTGGAATGGCTTGTGCTTGGTCGAACGGAAGAAGTTCACCGCACCGCCGGTCTGGTGGCCGACTGGATGCGCTGGACCATTGACCATGATCCCCAAACAGCGGTGGTGATGCATCTGGAGAAAAGCCTGAAAGCCTGGGATGGCGGAGTCGATATTATCTTCCGCAATGCTCCCGCCGTTGTCATTGCCCATATGGAAAAGGACAACCCCCGGGCCCAGACCACCTGCACCATCGCATTGACCTATCTCGAACTGGCCGCCTTGGGGTTGGGGCTGGGCGGATGCTGGGCCGGCTACTTCATGAGGGCCGCCGCAGCGTATTCGCCGCTGATGCAGGCATTGGCCCTGCCCCGGGGGCACCAATGCTTCGGCGCCATGATGGTGGGCTACCCCGGATTCAAATACCACCGGCTGCCCTTGCGAAACGAACCCCGAATCACGTGGCGGATGTAAAAGACCGTCCGGCTTTTGGTCCGGCCTGATGTGTGGATGCGCAAGCCCTAGGGGATCATTTCACCCCTGCTGATGATTTCAATCACCGTGTCCTTGAGCTGCGGATAATAGAGTTTCTTCCGGGCCGCCTTATTGATGGTGTTTTCCCACAAACGGAAGGAATCCACGTTTTTCAGGGTGTGGTCGGCATTTCTGGGATTGCCCTTTTCCGCCACCTGTCGCAGGCCTTCCAAGGCCTCGTCATCCGCCGGAAAATACATGGGGATCACACCGCGGTCTTTGGGGGAGTCCGCAAAAACCTGCCGGGACCGTACCTCGCGCTCGCAATCTTCGATAAATTTTTCCAGGCTGAAGAAATTCAAACTGCCCAGTGCGCCCATGGCGTGCCGAACCACGTGGGTACCGTATTTGCGCATGGAGTTGCGGCTGAGCTCAGATTCGGATAGGGCCTGGGGAGTGACATCGGTCAAACTGGTGCTGCCGCCGGACTGGGCGGAGGGGAACTTGGTGATCCAGGTATTGACGCGGGCCATGGCGGCATTGATCAAAGGCTGGTGCGGAGAACTGTAGGAGAGATCGCCGCTGGCTTCAACCACGCCGGGAATGCCGCCGTGCATGCAGAAAACGCCGGGATTCACGGTTTGGGCCAGAACCATCATGAACATGACCTGGGAATGAATCTGGGTGAGCAGGGACTCCGGGCTTCCACCGCCGGAGGTGCCGGCGATGGTAAGATCCAGCAGCAGCAGGTTGTTACCGGTACGCGCGCTGCGCAGAAACGGCGCCACCATGGTTCCCATGGGCGCAAACGAGGTGATCAGGCTGGTCCCGTCCACCCAGTGGTCCTTACCTTTCAGAAAGGCGGTTTCTTCATCGGACATACCCTTGGTCGTCGTCATTTTGAGTCCCGGGAACCCTTTTTCCATGAGTTGGGCGATCTCAAAAAGCGAAATGCTTTTGTCACTGGCCACCGGCAGGCTGAAAATACCGGCGGCGTTCTGATGCTCGCCGACCACCTGTACGATTTCTTCATATTCTTTGCGGTTGGCCGGGCGCAGTTCATCGTCACCAGCGCGTTTGAGAAACGGCGGGGTGGCGCCGGTGCCGAAGGTGTTGGGCCCCGGATCGCCAGGCATGGTGCGGGGTACCTGGGCCAGGCATCGATCGATATAGTCGCGTTTCAACGGAATGAAGATGGCGGATTCATTCTCAAAGTCAATGGCATCGGCCTCCATCAGGATCTCCATCAATTCCGGGGTTTCCGAGATATTGATACCGATGTCCGTCAGGACCCGTATGCCGTTTTCATGAATCCGTTGGTAAATCTTTTTTTCAACAATCAGGTCATCCATATCTTCCATGCGCCGCCTGGCATCCTGAAGGATGGCTTCATCAGAAACGTGTTGAAGAATTTCGTCGTATGAACTCCTGGCCTTTTCAAAGTCAAAGCTGTTTTCAAGTGCGATGCCGCTGCTGAAAAGTTCTTCTGCGTTTTGGCTCATTTTTTAGTCTCCTTTTCTTGTCATAAATTCCCCGGATAGGGATCTCATCAAATCATTTCTTTTCTACGTCGGGTTACAAAAAATGCCGGTCACCTGCTTCCGGTCCAGGGTGGTCATGCGATTGTACATCGTCGTTGGTTCCGGACGTGTTTTATGATGGTTGTGCCTTGTTTCAAACATGCTGCATTTCTTCCCGTTTAAACGGTCGGCGCGGCCGCACCGGCGGTATCGCCCTCCACCTCATAGGTTTTGACTTCTTCTATCCGTGACGGCGTGTCCTGTTCACCGGTGACCCGGCTCAATCCTTTAAAGGTGCCGTACATCACCAGCAGAAGCAGAAACATCATGGGAAAAGCCGTGGCGATGGAAGCCGTCTGAATGGCTTTGAGACTGCCGGTACCGGCCAGAACGGCGGCCACAGCGCCTAAAGCGATCCCCCAGAAAGCCCGTAAATTCTTTCCCGGCGTTTCGCGCCCGGAGACAAACATCGCCAGGGCCAAAGCCGCCGAATTGGCGCTGGTCAGAAAGAAGGTGGCGATCAGAAAGATCAGGCAGACAGCCACAATACCGGTGAGGGGCAGATGCCGGGCGATGGCGAAGATGGCGCTTTCAACACCGTGGTCGGTCAACGGACCGGTTACATCGTATTTGATGCCGGCGCCGCCGATCACACCATACCACAGAAAGTCTCCCAGGGTGGGAAGCAGCAGCGTGGCCGCAACGGTCTGCCGTATGGTGCGACCCTTGGAAATTCTGGCGATAAACACGGACACAAAAGGCGCCCAGCTCATCCACCAGGCCCAGTAGAATACCGTCCATGATCCGATCCAGTTGCCCTCTGCACCGGGTGCGGTGTACAGGCTCATGGGAAGAAAATTGACCAGATACTGTCCAATGGCATTGGTGGTCAGGTTGATCAGAAAGATGGTTGGACCGACAATCAAAACAAAGAACCAGACGGCCACAAAGACCCACATGTTGACATCACCGATGAGTTTGACCCCTTTTTCAATGCCGGTGTAGACCGCCAGTGTAAAAATGATGGTCAAAATACCGATGATGATGTACATGCCCCCTGCACCGAGTTCCAGGCCATATTGAAATTTCAATCCGCTGGACAGCTGCAGCGCCACGAGTCCGGTAGTGGTGGCCAGGCCCCCCAAGGTGGCAAAAACCGCAAATATGTCGATCACCTTTCCCCATATCCCGTGAATTCTGTCGCCGAGCACATAGTAGAAGGCACTGGAGAATTTAAAGGGCAGTCCCTTGGTATAGCAGGCGTGGGCCAGGGGAATGGTGAGCATGGCAAAGATCGCCCATGCGCTGAGGCCCCAATGAAAAAATGAAGTGGTCATGGCATTGGCCGCGGCCTCGGCGGTTTTGGCTTCGCCTCCGAAATACGGCGGCGGTGTCATATAATGATAAGCCGGCTCGGCCGGTCCCCAAAAGACGATCCCGGCGGCGATGGCCGAACCGAACAGCATGGCAAACCAGGAAAAATTGGAAAACTCGGGTTTGTCTTCGGGCAGACCCAGCTTATAAGCGCCGAATCGGCCGATCATCAGGGCCACACAACCCAGCACCAGCACAAAGGCCGTGATCAGGTACAGCCATCCCCAGCTTCCGGTGGTCCAGCTGAAAACAGCGTTAATGGCGGCACTCATATTCTCGGGAAACAGGATCGACCAGATGACGAACCCCACGGTTATGGATGCGGATACCCAGAACACAAACGGGTCATAAGGCTTGGAAACTTGTTGTTCCATAAAACACCTCTTTCGGACATGATTTAATTTCAGAAAAGATTTAGATGGGATCATCCAAGAGCAGGTTGCATGCCAACCGAGGCGGAGCGGGATCAACACCGGAAGACAGTTTTAAGCAGTGTATGAGCGCTTTGGGAATTGTTAAATTTAACACATTGAATTTGATAACTCAATATATCGTCTATCAAAAAGTTTCAGAGGATCTCCCGGAAATATGAAAGAGGAGATAGGGGGATAGAACACCCAAAGGCATGCAAAATAATTTTACACGACCGCCAATCCAATCTATTAAAATTTTGCATATAAAAAATTTTTTGACAAATTGATCAAGATTGTTCCATAATCAATTCTATGGCGTCCTCCGGCTTTTAAAATGCCGGGATCGGACGGCGCCTGCATACTCGGAGGAGAAAGCCAATGCCCGGACATGTTGATAAGCAGCAACCCATTCTTGATTTAACCAACGTGGATATCTTCTCGGTGTTATCCGCTTTTGACGAGGGCGTCCTTATTACCGACAAAATCGGACGGATTCTGTTCTATAACGAAACCCAGGCAAAGATCGACGATTTGGAGGCCAGTGAAGTCATCGGTAAAAATGTCACCGATATTTACAATCTCGATGAAAACAGCTCAATGGTACTGCGCTGCCTGAAAACCGGACGGACCCTTTGCGGCAAACCCTTTTTTTACCGGACCCGCCGCGGAAAAGTAGCCAATACCATCCACAGCGTCTTTCCGCTGTATCGCCGGCAGCACATTGTGGGGGCTGTTTGTTTTGTGAAAGATTACAACCTGCTGGAAAAAACGATCACCTCCGCCCCAAGACCGGGCGCCGAACCCAAACCAGTATCGGGAAACGGCACAAAGTACAAATTCACCGATATTGTGGGCA
>JASFER010000277.1:0-8271 GCA_050124755.1 Desulfobacteraceae bacterium | reverse complement strand
CAGATCGCGGATCTGTACACCGAGCCAACCCCGGGTCACCTCGCCCTTGTCCTTGAGTTGGGCCACGATGTTTCTGGCCATGTCAATAGGGATGGCAAACCCGATACCTTGCCCTCTGGCCATGATGGCGGTATTGATGCCCACCACCTCTCCCTGGAGATTGAGCAATGGACCGCCGCTGTTCCCCGGATTGATGGAGGCATCGGTTTGAATAAAATCGTCATAGGGGCCTGCGCCGATGGACCGCCCTTTGGCGCTGACAATGCCTTGGGTGACCGTCTGCTCCAATCCAAAAGGGCTGCCAATGGCCACCACCCATGTACCGACCTTGAGGTCTTTCGAATTGCCGAGCGGCAGCGGAATGAGCTCTTCGGCGCCTTTGATCTTGATCAGCGCCAGATCGGTTTTTGAATCTCTGCCCACCACTTCGGCGTCAAACTCTTTTCCATCGGTAAGCTTGACCTTGATTTCATCGGCTTCGGCAACCACGTGATTGTTGGTGACGATGTAGCCGTTTCGATCGATGATGAAGCCGGAACCCAGACTGCGCTCTTTGTACTCACGCTCCGGTTGATTCCAGAAGGGGCCGAAAAAATCCTCAAACGGATGTCGCCGGTCTCCGTAAGGCTCACCAAAAAAGTGGCGAAAAACGCGACCGCCGCCCTTTATGGTGCGCACCGTTCGAATATTCACCACACCGGGTCTGGCTTTCTCCGCCAGTTCGGCGAAATTGGCCGGCACCATGGGAATATCTTTGGCACTGGTCGGTGCAGGATTCCAGGCAGCGGCCGATACCAGGAAAACACTTAGCACCATTACAGTCACATATCGTGAAATTTTACGCATATCTTACCTCCTGAATAACCGAGTCGTTTGTTTTTTCGTGTAACAAGTTTTAGAACAACAAGATGACGTTGAGATGATCTTAAGATTACCATCTCGTCATTTTATCCGAATGAAGGTCAATGAGAATGATCGGCGTTGATCATCGGCAGGTGGATGATAAATGTAGATCCTTTGTTCACTTCACTCTCAACTTCAATCTCCCCCCCATGGGCGCGCACCACAGCCTTCACCAGACTAAGCCCTAAACCGGCGCCGGTCAAGCTGCGGCTCCGGTCTCCCCGGAAAAAGCGCTGAAAAATCCTGGATTGATCTTCGGAACTGATGCCTATCCCCATATCCGCCACCGACAAGCGTACCCGGCCATTCCTTCCAGCAGCCAGCCTCACCGTCACCTGTCCACCCGCTTCAGAGTACTTGATGGCGTTGTCTATCAAATTCGCCGCCATTCGCTGCAGCATACGCTGATCACCATATACCAGCACCGTGCCGTTTAAATCCCGGTTCAGCCGTATGGACTTGTCTTCTGCCAAGGGCAAAAAAAGCTCACAGGCGTCCGCCATGATGGCCGATAAATCCACCTCTGCGCATTCGTCCGGAGGCATCCCCGCCTCGGTTCGAGAGATGGTCAACATGGTGTTGATCATCTCCAGCAGACTGTCACATTCTTCAACGGTGCTGCCGGCCATCTGCTGGAATTCATCCAATGCAAGGCTCTTGGTCAGGGTCACTTCCGCCAAGCCGCGAATACGTGCAATGGGGCTACGCAGGTCGTGGGCGATATTGTCGTTCATCTGACGAATACCGGTGACCAGCTGTTGAATACGATCCAGCATCTGGTTGAAGGTGATGGCCAACCGATCGATCTCATTGTGCCGGTTGCGCACAGGCACACGTGCGCGCAGGTCTTCTTCGGATATCTTGCGGGCCGTACGTGTCACCATGGCCACTCCGGACAGGGCCCTGCGTGCCATAAACCAGCCGCCGGCCACAGCAAGGAGGAGCAGCGCCGACATGGTGATTAAAAATATTTGCCTGAAAACCTGCAGCAATCGCACCTCGTCTTCCAGGGCATAGCCCATCTGAAGGATGATGGAGGAGCCGATGCGCGCATAGATGACCCGGGCATGGTAATTTCGGCCGGGAAGCGCATGGTTCACAAAGACATGGTTCCGGTTGTTCAATAGGGTTTCCACAGCAGCGTGGTCGATGCCGACCTCCTTCCAATAAGTCATGTTGGAAGAGGAAAAAACCACGCCGCTCTGGTAAAACAAGCGATAAAACATCTTTTGCTCTCCTGCGGCCTGTGTCTGGAAGGCAGCCGTGCGCTGAAGCATGTCAATCCCCTGGAGAGCATAAACACTGGCAAATTCGTTTCGCCGTGCAAGCAGGTCGTCATCGGTGCGCTTCTGGATTACCGAAGTAATCAGCATGTAGAACAAAACAAAAACAATGCCGGCAGAGAAGACAAAAAGCAAAGCATACCAAAGGGTCAGCCGGAATGCCAAGGTGCGGTGCAGGTTATTGATCCTGGCGAAGAACATACCCCACCCCGCGTACGGTATGAATCAATTTAGCGTCAAAGCCTTTATCAATCTTATCCCGCAAGCGACAGATCCGGGCCTCCACCACATTGGTCTGGGGATCAAAGTGATAGTCCCATACGTGTTCCATAATCATGGTCTTGGAGACCACCTTGTCACGGTTGCGCATCAAATAGGCCAGCAGGGAGTATTCCAGAGGCTGCAGGTCGATTCTACGGCCGCCGCGAAGGACTTCGCGATTGATCAGATTAAGGCTCAGGTCCCCCACCTCAAGCGTGGTGGTTTCGGTCTGGCCGCTGCCCCGGCGCATCAGCGCCTGCACCCTTGCCAGAAGCTCGGCAAAAGCGAAAGGCTTGGGCAGGTAATCATCGCTTCCCAGTTGGAGCCCCTTTACCCGGTCATCCACCGAATCCTTGGCGCTCAGGATGATGATCGGAATACGCACCTTCTGCTTGCGCAGATTTTCAATCACCGCCAGTCCGTCCAATTTTGGCAGCATCACGTCAACAATGATCACATCGTAAGGCTCGGTAAGACCCAAATCGAGTCCGCGAACGCCGTCCTCGGCGTGGTCCACGGCAAATCCTTCGGCCTTAAAACCTTTGGTTACAAAAGAGGCTATTTTTTGATCGTCCTCAATGAGCAACAGCCGCATTCCATCCCCCCGTTGGCTACTCGGATAGTGTCAATAATCATAAGGCTTTTTAAACTTTTTGCCATCTTTTTTATGCAACGTCAGGGTTTATTTTGCCAACAGCTTGCAAGTCTTGACCATTTGTATGAACTCCGCCCGATCCCCGTTTGCATCTTTTCCTTTTGCCCTTATGGCCAACCGCAGCACATCGTCATAAGCAAGATTTCCTTTGAATTCCGAATCCCGCAGCAACATACCGAATCCGGCCACCGCTGCTGAGAATCTGAAATCATCCGATGTTTTTTCAATGGAAATGGTTTCATCGGTGACCATTTTCTCGATCAACCGACTCACATCGTGGCCAATGGGTTTGTAGCGGAACTTAACGGTCATCATTTCATTGGATTGATGGGCGTCCAATTTGATTCGGGTTTCCTGGTATTTTAGCGGTGCAGCCTTGGATGCAGCGATCCTGCCATCCGGGGGCACAATCTCATACAAAGCAGTGACCGTGTGGCCGGCTCCCAGTTCGCCGGCATCTTTGGTGTCGTCATCAAAGTCTTCCTTGGCCAGCACACGGTTTTCATACCCAATGAGACGCCATGCAGCAACCTTTGTTGGATTAAACTCAATCTGAATTTTTACATCTCCGGCAATCGTGAACATATTGGCCCGCATTTCTCTTACGAATACTTTTTCCGCCTCCCGGATGTTGTCGATATAGAAGTAATTTCCGTTTCCGGCATTACTTATCTGTTCCATGCGGCCATCCTTATAATTGCCCATCCCAAATCCAATGATTGTCAGATAGACACCGAGTTTACGCTTTTCCTCAATGATCCGAACCAAATCGGCAGTGGAGGAAACGCCGACATTGAAGTCACCGTCGGTGGCCAGAATCACGCGATTGTTCCCATTGCGTATTAAGTTCCGCCCGGCCACTTCATAAGCCAGTCGAATTCCAGCACCACCGGCAGTGGAACCTCCAGCGTTAAGCTTGTCCAAAGCGGAAATGATCCGCTCCTTTTGGATGGCCGCCGTTGGGGGTAATACCAATCCGGCGGAACCGGCGTAAGCCACGATGGCGATTCGATCCTGCTCTCCGAGTTCATCCAACAACAATTTAAATGATCTTTTCAACAGCGGCAACTTATTGCGGTCCCGCATGGATCCGGATGAATCAATGAGAAACACCAGGTTTGCAGGTTTCAGGTCATCATAATTCAAACGTTTTCCCTGGATGCCGATATGGACGAGGTTGTTTCGATCGTTCCACGGGCAAGGACCGACTTCCGTCACGATTGAAAACGGGTGCTCCCCGTGCGGTTCCGGATAATCGTAATCGAAATAATTGATCATTTCCTCAATCCGGGCAGCATCCTTGGGCGGCATCCGGCTCATGTTGATGAAACGCCGCAGATTGCTGTAAGATGCTGTATCTACATCGATGGAAAAAGTGGACAACGGATTTTGAAGCGCGTCTTTAAACGTGTTTTCCCGAATTCGATCATATTCTTCGGTATCGAATGCCGGTGCCCGTGAGACCTCTTTGCTCAATTGCATGGGGGCGGCCAAATCATAGGCCGGACTTGCTCGCATGGGCTCGGACTCAACCGTTTTTTTGTAGCACCCAGCCCATTGAAAGGTCGAAGCTATCGTCAGAATCAGAAAAATATACAGCAGTGCATTTGTTTTGCTGTTTTCGCTAAAAGCTCTCATAGCTATTCTCCTTATGTTCAGTAATGTACTTGGTCCCATTTCCAATTTCGCTGTACGCGCCCTCCAGGATCTTTTCTCTGGATACGGCCTGAGCGCTTAAAGGGAATAAAAATATTACACAGATGGTGAGCAATGCAATTTTTTTTGATACAGAGGACGACACAACTCTATAATTCTCGTATTTAACAGAATCGCCGGATAATGTAGCGCAATCAAATCTTGACTGTAATGAAAATGCCATTTTTTTCCAATGGGCTATCCCGATAGCCGAATTGCATAAGACCGGCACCATAAGCAAGTAAAAAATGATCAACCCCAAGTCTGTCCCATGGGACAACATGAACTGATTCGTGAATTTGAAGAAGCATTTATTCATTTTCCATCAAGCCAAATCTTCCAACACCTGCTCAAAGGTGCGTTCACCCCCCTTAAGTCCGGGTGCGTATCCAGGGCCTGCATTCCCCCAGGCGCTGGCCAGATAAAGCCCTTTGATCGGGGTTCGGTTTTTTATCCGATTCATAAAGGAATTATCAACCGTGCAAGGAAATCCGTAAATAGCCCCTCCGGGATTCAAGGTGTAGCGCCAGTTGGTGAGCGGAGTCGCCGCCTCTTTTACTTCAACCATGGATGAAAGTCCGGGGATGGCCTTTTCTTCAACCTTTTTCATCAAAATGCGGGTCCATCTTTCCTTTTCTTTCAAATAGTCTGCCTTGTGACCGGCTTTGTAGTCTGATTCAAATCTCTGCCAGGGTTGAAAACCGCACTCGGTAATTATTGTCACTGTGGATGTGCCGGGTTTTGAGTAGCCTTTATAGTAATTATCATAAACAGTGACACTGACATCCGCTTTCTCGACCTCTCCTGTGAGACATGAGAGATAATTCGCTTCAGATCCCCGGCCGGATGATATGATTATATGACTGTCTTTGATGTGCTCATGTATTTCCCGGTTCAATCCGAGCCAGATGACAAACGTGGACAGGCTGGTTCCGTAACCATTTATCCTGTTCATATAGTCAGGTGGAAGAGTTCCGGAGGGCAGCATATTATTTAGAATTGTTATCGCATTCGCATTGCTGATAACAATTTTGGCTTGCAGATATTTCCCTTCTGATGTGACGACTCCGGAAACAGCTCTGTCCTTCAGCACAATTTTTTCGATCATTTTTTCGTAGATTATTCGTCCGCTGGATTCTACGATCGATTCAGCCAACGCATAACTCAAATCCTGTGAACGTCTTTTAATATAATGAGGAAATTTTTCGATTAAACCATGAACCTTTTGTTTCAGGTCGTTTATTCTCCTGAAATCCTGGTTTGGTGTAATAACCCGTACGGTATTAGGAATTTTGACCAACTCGATTTTATCCAGGACACCTAATTCCTTCAGGAGACGCTGCAATTCGCGGTTTACCGAAATGCGGTGCAAAGACACATCAAAAGTGAACTTGCCTGTGGCCCGGTCAAAGGTTGTTGCATATCCTCCCGGGATATCATGCTGTTCAACAACCGTAACCGGAAAACCCCGTTTGGCCAAAAGTACTCCACAGCAAAGTCCGCCAAGCCCTGCCCCGATGACCACAATTGGGAAATCCTTTTTGTCCTGTATCTTGTAGGTCATTGTTCAATTGTAAATGCCTGCCGCCAGGATCACAGCTTGACAAAGGGCAATTGTTTTAGATAGTTATAGTTGCCAATCATAAGTTACCGATAGGGATGCCACACCCTTTTAGAAAGGATTATAAAAAATGGGTTTACAAGAGCAAATCAAGAAAGATTTGGCCGCTGCCATGAAGGCCAGGGATGAAGATACCAAAAATACCTTGCGGGTCATCATGGGAGAGTTCGGTCGGCAGGAACAAAAAGAGCTCAGCGATGCGGTTGTCATCCAGATCGTCAAGAAACTGGTCAAGTCCGAAAAAGAGGTCATGGAGAAAACCGGGGCCACCGAACCTACGCCCTTTATTCGGGTGGCTGAGAAATACCTCCCCCGGATGGCCTCCGAGGAAGAGATACGTGACTGGATTACGACCAACATCAACTTTGATGATTTTAAGAATAAGATGCAGGCCATGAGGCCCATCATGCAGCATTTCGGCGGCAACGCCGACGGCAATCTGGTGAAAAAAGTCCTGTCCGATTTTTAATGGATGGTATTAAAAACTCAGAATACCTACCACCGCCCCGGTCATGGAGGTGGCCAAGGTCCCGGCCACGATGGAGCGCAATCCCAAGGATACGATCTCGCCGCGCCGCTGCGGGGCCATGGTGCCCAACCCGCCGATCATGATGCCCAGACTGCCGGGATTGGCAAAGCCGCACAATCCGTAAGTGAGGATGATTTTGCTTTGCATGCTCAGGGCGCCCGGCGCCAGCCGGCCCAGATCCAGATAGGCGATGAATTCGTTGAGAATGGTCTTGGTACCCATCAAGGCGCCGGCTGTCAATGCTTCGGACCACGGCACGCCCATCAGCCACACCACGGGAAACATGAGGTAGCCGAAGATGCGTTGAAGGGTGATGGGTGCTTGTCCCCAGGCCGGCAGCAAACCCAGTGCGATATTGATGAGGTGAACCAGCGCCACCAGCACCACCAGCATGGCCAGGATGTTGATCAACAATTGTACGCCTTGCAGGGTACCCTGGGTCACGGCATCCATGGTGTTGAGCACCTTCTCAGGGGCCTTCAGTTCACCGGTGGTCAGGGGGGCGGTTTCGGGAATCATGACTTTGGAGATGATGATGGCCGCGGGCATGCTGATGATGGAGGCCGTCAATATATGACCGGTGACGCCGGGTATGACATCCCCCAATATGGAGGCGTACAGCACCATCACCGTTCCGGCGATGGTGGACATCCCGGCGGTCATGAGGGTGAAGAGCTCGCTGCGGGTCATTTGGGCCAGGTAGGGCCGGATGAGCAAGGGCGCTTCCACCATGCCGACAAACACATTGGCGGCCACCCCCAGCCCCTCGGTTCCGCCGATACGCATGGTTTTGGTCAGGCACCAGGCAAATCCCTTGACCACCCGGGGCAGGATGCCCCAATAAAAGAGCACGGACGACAGTGCGCTCATCACCAGAACCAGTGGCAGTGCCCGAAATCCCAGAATGAACACATTGCCCGGCGCTTTGGCCTCAAAGGGCAGCGGGCCGCCGCCCAGGTAGCCGAAAACCATGCTGGTGCCCGCTTTGGTGGATTCCTCCAGTGCCAGCACCACGGCATTAAGCCCCAGAAACAACTGTTGAAATACGGGGAGTTTGAGCAGCAGCAGTCCCAGGAGCAATTGGAGGACGACGCCTGCAGCAACCAGTTTCAACGGAATTTTGCGCCGGTTTTCGCTCATCAGCCACGCCGCGGCGATAAAGGCGATCAACCCGCACAATCCCTGAAACATGGTCATCGGCAACTCCTGCTCCCATGGAGATGACTATTTAGTGCCCATCCATAAATGGCATCTTGCGGCCCAGCTCGGCGTTCTCACTCGGTTGAAATCCTCAACGTAGCGCGCTACGCCTGCGGTTTCAACC
>JASFER010000276.1:0-8294 GCA_050124755.1 Desulfobacteraceae bacterium | reverse complement strand
GTGGTCTTGCCGCACCCCGGCGGCCCCCATAAAATAATCGAAAAAATACGATCCTGGTCGATGGCCGTTCGCAGCAGGGTCCCCTGCCCGACGGCTTCTTCCTGCCCGATAAAATCATCCAGGCAGCGCGGCCTCATACGCTCGGCCAAAGGGCGGGATTCAGCCATGGCCTCATCAGCTTGGGCATCAAACATATCCATGTTTTTATTCGCTAATTTTGTCTTAAAAACGGCATCCGTTTCCGTTTGGTGTTTGGTTCACGATGCAACCCGGTTGCTCCCATTTCAGCGCATACCCTATGAAAAGGCAACCCAAAAGGCACTGAAATTTTCCGCTTTCGGTTGAGGGCGAACCTTTACATCACATGACATAAGAGCTACATTCCGCTGGCTTGGCGCCAACAACGCCAAATGGTGGGATTGCGCATAGACACTTATAACCATTAAAAGCCGATGCATTGAATAGGCACATTCATAGCATACATAAGGGCACCCATCCCATGAGAAACCCGCTTCAGCCCATATCCGGTCAAACGAACGACCAACAACAGCAAACGCATAGATTGCTCTGGCCGATTATGGCAGCCGCAATTTTTCGTATCGTTCTCAATACGGCCCGTCGATTCGTATATCCCTTTGCCCCGGCTTTGAGCAGGGATCTACAGGTACCGCTCATGGCCATCACTTCGTTGATTGCCGTGAATCAGGCTTCCAGCGTGGCCGGATTGTTCATCGGCCCCCTGGCCGACCGCTGGGGGTACCGGCGAATGATGCAATCCGGTCTGGCCCTGTTGGCCATGGGGATGCTGGTGTGCTGGATCGCTCCAGTATACAGCTTTGTCTTTATCGGGTTGCTGCTGGCCGGTATGGGTAAAACCACATACGATCCGGCGGTTCAGGCCTTTGTCGGTCAGCGTGTCCCCTTTGCGCGGCGCGGCATGGCCATTGGTGCGATTGAAACCGCCTGGGCGGGCAGTACCCTGATCGGCATTCCCATTGTGTCATGGATCATCAGCAGCTTTGGCCTGCAATGGTCCTTCTTTGCCATGGCCGTTACAGGGGCCGCCGGTTTGATTCTGCTGGCCAAAGTGATTCCGGCAGACGGACGTTCAACCAGGGAAGATGCCCGGGGATTGAGCATGAGAGCAGCGCTAGTGCAGCTGCTGCGAATAAGACCTGCAGCCGGAATGCTCGGATTCGGTTTCTTGGTCTCCATGGCCAATGACAATCTATTCGTGGTCTACGGGGTTTGGCTGGAGCAGGACTTCGGCATTGGTATCCTGGCGCTGGGTCTGAGCACCGGCATTATCGGCGCCGCCGAATTGACGGGGGAATCCATGACCGCCATTTTGGGAGACCGCATCGGCCTCAAACGGGCCATGCTGATGGGCGTCACCGTGGCCTCCGTTGGGTATCTCATCCTGCCCGTTATCGGAGTGACGCTTTACACGGGCCTGGCCGGCCTGTTCCTTATTTTCCTCTCCTTTGAATTCACCATCGTTTGCAGCTTTTCGCTGGGCACCGAGGTATTGCCGTCGTCCCGTGCCACCATGATGGCCGGCTATTTGGCGGCAGCCGGACTCGGACGCATGGCCGGCGCCTTTTCCGGTGGCGCCCTGTGGATGGCCGGAGGGCTTACGGCCGTTACCGTGACATCAGCCGCAGTGATGGTGCTGGCCCTGGGATGTCTCTTGTGGGGCCTGAGAGGCTGGAAGGCATGCATCAACATGTCATAACGTGCTGCTGTTTTTAGCTTGGCGTATTGAGCTTTCAGCGTCTCAAGTACGTACTGCCTGCTTAGTCCTCCTCCGGTTGATTCCACAAGAAAACGCGCTCTGGCGTCCAACGTGTCGTCATCCGGCCATCCGGGTCTCCTCGGACCATTGTAGAGGATATCATGCCATACGAACACTTCTCCGGAAATACCGCTCTTGGCCAAACTATCTCCCGCTATGTCACCGCTTGTGATATGTAGTGCCGTTTCCATTTATCCCATTGCCTCGCTGCCGAACGCGCCGGTCACAGGTACAGCTTGTCTGCATCCTGTGGACTGGTCTGATTTTCCCTGAGTATCTCGTAAAAAGATTTGAACGCCTAAAAACCCTGATGTTTTTGATGCCTCATCGACACCTGTTTTATAAAGATATTCTATGAAATTCTCTTTATTGGTATTCGTACACTTACATTTCCATTCCCGTGCAATCATAATCTTTCTCTACTTTTTTATGCAACGTCAGGGTTTACTCTCGTGGGTAAAGCAGCATGGGCCCGAACCGGTTAAGTTGCTTGTCCACCTTTCTGGGTTGGGACACATATTTTGCCAACTCTTCCCAAAACCACGGGCTGTGATCTTTGATCCGGGTGTGCACCAATTCGTGCAAGATGGTGTAGTCCAAGAGTTCGGCGGGCAGCCGGATGAGGTTTACATTGAGACTGATATTATTGCAGCTTGAACAGCTTCCCCAGCGGGTTTTCTGGTTGCGAACGAATACCTTGTTGTAGGTGAATCCGTGCCGACGGGCCAGTTCGTTGAGGCGATCGACAATGATGTTTCTGGCCACCGCCCGGTTGATGGGCGCCTGCCGGTGGAAAGCATCGGCCGCTTTTTCAATATGGGCCACGCGCTGCAGATGCTTGATCAGCCAATCGGCTTTGTCCTGGACCACCTCCATGGCTTCCTGATAGGAGACATGCCATGGCACGGCGATGCGCACCCCTTTGAAAGGCCGAACGGACAGGCAGATGTGCTTGGCGCGGCGGCTGCGCTGCAGCTGGACATCGCCCACCCCTTGGATATGGACGATTTTAGAAGGGCTTGTTGTATTGTTGCGCTTCATTGTCTCCCATTCACAGCTAAGCCGATGCTTTAAACAGGACATCGACAACGTTACGGACATATTGTTCGTCGGATACCCCTTCCACGGCCTCTTGGGGAAAGGCCACTTTGGATTTGAAATGCCCGGCGATCTCATCGAAGAGGGCCACGCGCGCTTCGGGCAGAAGTTCATTTCTGCGCATCAGGGCCTGCAGGGCAATGCCTGCCTCTTCCGGCACGACTTGCTGACGCAGCCGGGCCGTCAAGTGGGGATAGGCGTGCAGACTGTTGTATGCATTTTCTTCCAGGATCAGATCGAGGTCCGGCGCAAACGACTTGCCGGTTGTCACCACGATGGTATTGGCCGCCAGATCGCCCAATCGCTGGCTGTGACGGGTGATAAGGCACATGACACCGCCCAGCAGGTAAAATAACGGCAGGCTGTCCACCATCCTGAGCAGATTGCGTATGATGATCTGACTGGGTTGCAGCCGAAGGCCGTTCACATCCATCACCCGTAATCCCATAACCCGTTTGCCCACAGTCTGTCCGCGCCAAAACCACTCCAGGAGAATACTGTATCCCGTCCGCAACACGAAGAAGATAAAAATGGAAAAAGCGGATGAAAAATCCGGGCTGATCATACCCAACAGTCCAATCCCTACCTGGACGAATTGATAGCAGGCCATGATGCCGGCGGCATCTATGATCCACGCCAACGTTCGACTCACCGGTCCGGCCAGCGGCAAGGTAAAGGTAACCCCTTCGGGGGTGCGTATGGTCAGTTTATGGTCTTGCATGTTTAATCCCATACTTCTTTCTCAACCCAATCCATCCCCTGATCCTTCTCCAACTCATGGGCTTGACGCCGTGTCGCCCGGACAGGCGGAGAAAGGCCACCAGCAGAAACAGCTCTACCACGCCGAACGTAATTTTGATTTCATAGGCAATGACCGGTGCATGGTATTGTGAGAAAAAGGCTTCCACGATTCCCGCCCAGACCAGCAAAATGGCCACGCCGCTGATCAACGTCACCACGTCCGGCACCACTTCCCTTAACCGTGCGCCAAAGGGCAGCGCGGACTTTCTGCCGATCATGGCGCCGGCCAGCAGCAGGCCGGCCTGCCCGGCCAACAAAATGGATGGAATCTCCACTGCGCCATGGGGCAGCAGCCACCCTGCCATGAAGAGGCTTTGGTCCGCCCGAATATAATCGGCGATCACGGCTCCCAACATCACACCATTGCTGTAAAGCACCAAAACCGTGCCGATCCCCCAGGTCATGCCGAGGGCCAGCACGAAGATGGAAACCCGTGTGTTGTGGGTCATCAGGTAGGCGGAAAAGGTGCTCTTGGCCCCGCTCAAGCGGTCTTTATCCGCCGCTTCTTCCCGGGCCACGCGATCGGCCGGATCCATCTGCAGGTGTTCGAAGGGCATCAGTACCGCCTTGGCGTCCGGGTCCCACACAATAGCGCCTCCGCCGAACAGGGCGCCGGCCGACATGATGGCCAGGGAGAGGGCGAAAGCGCGCCAGCGGCGTCTGAAGGTTTGGGGAAAGGTCCCCCAGAACCATCTCCAGATCGAAAACCGTACGGCCTCCTGGCGCCCGGCATGGATGGTGGCATACGCCCGTCCCACCAGCGTCTCCAAATATTCGTTGATGGCGCGCTCGGCTGAGAAGGTGCTGATTTTGGACAGGTCGGATGAAGCTCTCTGGTAGAGATAGTGCAACCGCTTGATCTCTTCAAAGGTCATGCGGCGATAGGGGTCGCGTTCATTGCGAACCAGCATATCGTCCAGTTCGGTCCAAAAGGGTCGCTCGGTGGCGATGAATTTTTTCAGGTCGATAATCATATGATCTGCCGTTGTTTGACATCCATATATTGGCTCACCAGTTGGCTGCAGAGCTGATCTTCATCCAGCAGGTGCAGAGCGGCCCCATGCTGCTTGAGCCGTCGATGGGTTTCATTGATGGATGCCCAGTGCATATGGCCCACCAGGTGTTGATAGACACCCTCAATCATTTTGACATCCGGCGACGAAAAGAGCGGATGCGCACCCGGCGGCCGAAACATATTCACCATTAAAATGTGCTTCCGCGTTGCCGTCCGCATGGCGTGGGTAAATGACTCCGCAAGCACCGGGTCATCCAGGCTGGTCAGAAAAACCAACAGTGCGCGCTTGCGCAATTGGGTCCCCACATAAGTAAAAAGCTCACTGAAATCCGGAGATACCGTCTGGGGCATACGGTTGTAAAGGGCGTCCCGGCAAGCGTTATAGTGGGCATTGCCCCGACCGGCTTTGATAAAACACTCCGGCTTGTCCCCGAATATCAGCAATCCATATCGGTCGGAGAGCTGATCCGCCACCACGGCCATGACCAGCGCGGCGGTGATGTAGCGCTCGAAAATGGTCGTGGCCCGTACGGCTGGCTCCGAGCGCGTCAGGCGGCGCCGGTCCGTGACATAGGCGGCACTGCGGGTACTGAGCCTGGAGGCATCCAGCACCACATAAATCTCTTGAGCCTGTTCAACCTGGTAAACACGTGTAATCGGATGACGTCGCCGGGCAGTGGCCTTCCAGTCGATATCTTCGAAACTGTCACCGGGCAAATACTCGCGCAACTGCTCGAACTCGCGTCCTTTACCGACACGGCGCTGGGTTTTCAGCCCCCACTCTCTGCGGCGAAAGAGTCCTCGCAGGTGATGCTGTCCGCTCACCAGGTTGGGATAGGCTCTAATCTCACTGGTCAATGGCACGCGCCGGCGAAGGCCCCACAACCCGAGGCGTGACCCCACTTCCAGGTGGCAGCGGTTCATCTCAAACCGGCCGCGGCGCAGCGGTCGACATGGCCAGCTCAGGCCAAAAACCTCCCGGCCTTTCTCCAAGATGACCTGAAGATCTTCTTGATCCGATATGATCACCGGGGGCAAAGCGATCCCAAATCTAAGCCGGCCGGTCATGGATTGCGGTTTGCGTATTGTCAACTGAATCTGTGAGGTTTTGTCCACCGTCATGCGCACGACCTCCGGAATCGCTACGGACAGGGCTTTGATCGATCTCCTGCGGGTCAGGCTATCCGCAATGGACAAAACCACCAGCACAACCACCGCCGCCACGGCGTATACTGTCCATTGGGATTGCCAGGCGACCATAAAACCGGCGGTCAACATCACCGCGGCCGCCAGTTGGATCAGGCGCATGCGGGGCACTATCATCGGGGAACCGTTACCTCCTGCAAAATCTGCTCAATGACCTCTTCGATGGCCAAACCTTCAATCTCGTATTCAGGTCTTAAAATAATGCGGTGGCCCAACACGGGAACGGCCATGGTCTTGATATCATCGGGCGTTACAAAATCCCGCCCGGCCAATGCGGCACCGGCGCGGCTGCTGAGCAAAAGGGCTTGGGTGGCACGCGGTCCTGCACCCACCAAAACGCCCTGGTGCTCGCGTGTTTGCCTGACGATGTCCACCAGGTAGGCGACCAACTCTTCCTTGACCCGAATCTCTTCCAATTGCTCCCGCAGGGCGGTCAACGCTTCCGGGCTGATGACCGGCTCTACCGCGCCGCTTTTCAATACCGCCTCCGGGGATTCTTTTCCCAGCATGCGCCGGGCCAAGGTGAACTCCTCGTCCCGGTTGGGATGGAGCATGGGGATTCTCAACATAAAGCGATCCACCTGAGCTTCGGGCAATGGATAGGTGCCCTGGTATTCAATGGGGTTTTGGGTGGCAAATACGGTAAAGTTATCCGGCAATGCATGGGTGCGGCGATCAATGGTCACGTTGCGCTCCTGCATGGCCTGGAGCAGGGCCGACTGGGTTTTGGCCGGTGCGCGGTTGATTTCATCAGCCAGCAAAAAGGTGGTGAAAATCGGCCCCCTGACCAGGGCAAAACTATTCTTCTGCAGGTTGAAAACATGGGTACCGGTAATATCTGCCGGCATCAGGTCCGGCGTGAATTGAATTCGTGAAAAATCGCAACCCAGTACATGGGCCAGGGTACGCACCAAAAGGGTTTTGGCCACTCCGGGAACGCCCTCGATGAGGGCATGATGGCCCGTAAAGATGGCAATCAATGCACTGTCAATTACCTTATCCTGGCCGATAATGACTTTTGCGATCTCTTCTTTGGCACGGGAGAGGGTCTCTTTCAGGTTGTCGGTCATGAGCGTTTTCCTTGTCTAAGCAGTTCGCAAATCTCTATATAAGTTTTGACTTGTTTTTCTTTGCGTGGATCGGTGGCAGCCTCCTGGACCATGACCTGAACCTCAGCGATCCGGGCTTTAGACACGCGGCTGGCAGCCTGCGCCTTCCATGCCTGGAAACAGACGGTTAACAGGGATTTGGTTTCGATGTGCTGTCTGGCCAGATGCACCAACCCTTGACTGGTATCTCTTCCGGCGGCCGGTTGGGTGACGGCAGGCGTCCGTTCTTCTTGAACGGGTGAGATGAAAATGGCGGATTGGCGCCAAACAAACAGACACACCACCACCAACAGCGCTGCGAAGACCCAATGCAATCGGTACTGCCGGGCCAGTCCCGCCATGCCCGGCTGCTTGATCAGTCCTTTCAGGTATTCATCAAAAATGATGTCATTGCCCGGTTTCACCAACCAGGTCAGCAGCCCCGGGAAGCGATGATTGCGCAAGGCCTCGTTGCTCAAAAGGTAACTGTCCGCAACCATCACCACCACCCCCTTCCCCCATGGCCGTCGCACCACCACAGGTTCATCCTGCCACTTATAAAGGGTTTCCCAGCTGTTGTCCTGCAGCTTAAAGGAGAGGGGCGCCCGCCAGGGTATGGTGAAAGGAAGCAGGTCCGGCCCTTTGGCAAAGCGGACCGCATAATCGTCCAGGGACTCCGCGGCAGGTTTGCCGAATCGAAAGCCCAGGGTATGCATGCCGTTCCATGAGTCGCTTTCATCGAAACAGGATTTCTCATCGTCGGTTTTCTCCGTCTCGACGAACTCTTCAATGGGCTCTTCATCTTCAGCGTCAGCCTCCGTTTCGGCAGACGCCTGCTCCGCCTCGTCTTCCAAGGGGGCGGTTCGGTGCTTGGACGACGGCGTGAAGGTCAGCACCAATCGTCCACCCGATTGAGCCAGGTTTTCCAATAACTTCTTATATTTTTTTCGTCCCCAATTGAAGCTGCGGTCCCCTGTGCCAATGATCAAAAGGGTCTTGTCAGCGTCCATTTCAGCTTGATCCAGGGAACGAAAATTGCGGTCAACCCTATGTGTGGAAGCACGCTGAAGGCTTTCAAACAGCGCCCTTGCCCCCAATGGATCCGTGAGCAGAGAAGAATAGGCCGGGTAAACGTTGCCGGCCTCAAAGCGCAGCAGAAAAAGCTGTATCATGCCGACAATGAAGAGTATGCCGCACAATAGGGTAAGCAGCATCAATTTACGCGGTGAGTTGAACAAGGGCGGCGATCCTTTTCTGATGGTCCATAAATTGATCCAACCGTTGCCGGTCC
>JASFER010000275.1:0-8302 GCA_050124755.1 Desulfobacteraceae bacterium | reverse complement strand
CAGGCCGGTGCACTCCATGGCAATATCCACGCCTAATTCATTCCATGGGAGCTGAGCCGGATCCTTGATGGCCGAATAGGGAATTTTACGGTCATCCACCACAATGGCATTGTCTTCGGCATGGATTTCGTTATCCAGCTGGTTGTGAACCGAGTCATATTTCAGCAAATGGGCCATTGTCGGGGCATCGGTAAGATCATTGATGGCGACGACTTCCACATCCGCGTGTTTTAAGGCCGCTCGAAATACCATTCGACCGATTCTACCGAAACCGTTGATGCCAACCTTGATGCTCATATTTCCTCCTTCAGGTTACTTTAAATTTACGGGGTGAATTCAGCTTCTTTTATTCCCTTTGAGGATGCCGCTGGCCAGTGAGATGCTTTTTTTTCCAAATCCTTCGAGGTGTTCCGCCAGTTCTGTTAATGATTTGTCCTTGCGTACACCGACCGCCTTCACCAATATGGGCAAATTGACACCTGAGATAACCTCCACATGCCCCTCTTCTAAAAAGGAATAACTAAGATTGGATGGTGTTCCGCCGAACATGTCCGTAAGAATCAACACACCCTTGTCAGAGCGGACCGCTTTGATACCTTTTTCGATTTTGTTCCTCAAATCGCTTGCGTTTTCTCGCAAGTCTATGGAAATTGCCTTCAATGCCTCCGGACGCTCACCTAATATGAAATCAACGCAGTCGATGAGGGCGTCGCCCAATTGGCGATGGGTTACAACTAGAATGCCGATCATGGTCAAGTGTTTCCCTGTTTTTTATAATAGCCGCCGGCTTGAATTAGAATTTAGAGAAAAGGCCGACTTTTGACATGGGCGGTTAAGCCACAATTTCTGCTAATCGTCAAGGTGCTTTTCAACACATTTTCGATGAATATCGGTTTTTGAGACCTCATTTTCTATTTCGGCTCACCCGGAGCGAAGGTCTCTGTGGATCAAGCGTACGGGATGTTGAAGTTGTTGAATGTGATCATAAACTTTTTGGGCGATGACAACCGAACGATGCATGCCGCCGGTGCAGCCCACACCAATGGTGAGATAGGCTTTGCCTTCCTTCTCATATCTCGGGATCAAATAGTCAAGTAAATCAAGATACTTGTTAAGAAACCGATCTGTTTCCGGGTCGTTGAGCACAAAAGCTTGAACGGCTTTGGATTCGCCGGATTTGGACTGGAGTTTCGGAACAAAATAAGGATTGGCCAAAAAGCGGACATCGACAATCATATCCGCATCCGGAGGGGTGCCGTGTTTAAATCCGAATGAGACCACATTGACCGACATGCCCGAGATTGCGGTATATTTTTGAGCAATCTGGACGATGGCGAATTTAAGTTCATGAACGCTGAAATGGGTCGTGTCAATGACATGGTGGGCTTCTTGACGAAGCTGGCGGAGCAGTTTTTTCTCATTTCGAATGGCTGCAACCAACCGGCCCCCGTCACCCAACGGATGCCGTCTTCGTGTTTGGCTGTAGCGCCTGATGAGAACCTGTTCATCCGAGTCCAGAAATAGAATGTTGACTTGATAACCGTCATTGTTCAGATGACGGCACAAGTCGCCATAACCCCCCAGGAATTGTCCATCCCGCAAATCCATGACGAATGCCCAGCCGGCCAGTTTTGGCGGAACTTCTTTTAAGTTACTGAGATAATCCTGGACGAGATGGATCGGCATGTTGTCCACGCAATAGAAGCCGGTATCCTCAAAAGTACTGAGTGCCGTGCTTTTGCCTGATCCTGAACACCCGGTTACAATGATGACGTTTTTCTGTCTCAAGTCGGATATAATATTCTTCTAATCATCAACGGGTTAACCCTAATGCTGCAACGTTAGAGTTAAAACTCTTCGTCCTCTTCTTCTATTATAGCGATCACATCTTCGGGTTTGTCGGCCTGCATCAACCTTTCTTTCAGGCCGTCGTTTTTAAGAAGACGGGAAATCCGCGCCAGCATTTTTAAATGCACTCCGGCCGAGCTTTCCGGCGTTAACAGAAGAAAGAAGATATGCGTTGGGCGGCCGTCCATTGACTCGAAGTCAACGCCTTGGCGGCTCAGTCCGTAGCCCAATATCAAGTTGTCCAAGTTCTTGAGTTTGCCATGGGGGATGCCGATGCCGCCACCAATACCGGTGCTCCCCAGGCGTTCTCTTTCCATAAGCACTTTTACCAGTTTTTCCTGGCTGGCGCCGGCCTTTTCGGCCACCGGCGCAACCATTTCATCAAGAACACCTTTTTTATCTCGTGCTTTCAGGTCAACATTGATCGCATCAATGGTAAGTACATCTAATATTCTCATTACTTGTTCACCGCTGTCTTAAGCTGATCCATCAGCTCGGCTGAATGAGGCCATAGTTACCGTCATTGCGGCGATAGATGACGTTCACCATTCCGGAACGCGCGTTGGTGAAGACTAAAAAATTACCGTTTGCCAATTCCATCTGCATCACGGCTTCGTCCGTATCCATTGGCTTGTAGTCGATATTTTTTACGATCACTTGTTTTTCCATATCTTCGTCAACGGCAATGGTTTCGTCGATCAGCATCCCTTTTGACTTGTTTTTACCTGAACGCCTTTCGCGTACCTTCTCTTTGTTTTTCTTGATTTGTTTTTCAAGCTTGTCCAGCGTCATATCAATGGCCGAATACATATCTTCGGTCTCTTCTTTGCCGTTGATGTTTAATCTGTCTCCAATAATGTTGATTTCGGCGATATGCCTGAATTTTTCTACCGAGAGCACGACATTGGCTTCGGCCGGGTTGTATAAATACTTGTCAAATCGGTTTAATTTTTCACTAACGTAAGATTTAATGTGGTCTGAAGGGTCTAGGTTTTTGAAGGTTACGGATGTTTGCATATAGGCAGCCTCCTATCTTAATGAAGGTCCTTGGAAACCAAATGGCTTCACACTGATTCTGTTTTCAATTCAAATAATCGTCCGTGATATATGAAAATCAATTTTGGCTTAATTTGACACTAAATTATTTTTTTCCGTTTGCTCGACGGCAGCACTCCCATCATTTCCCGGTATTTGGCCACTGTTCTGCGGGCGATATCAATATTTTCAGCTTTGAGCAGTTCGGCCATCTTACTATCGCTATAGGGTTTGCGGGGGTTTTCATTTTCAATGAGTTGCTTTATTTTTGCTTGAACACTGGCCGAGGCAATGGCTTCACCATGCACCCGCCTGATGGAGCTGTTAAAAAAGTATTTGAGCTCAAATATGCCTTGGGGTGTGTAGGCATACTTGTTCGTGGTGACCCGGCTGATGGTGGATTCGTGCATGCCGATATCTTCGGCCACATCCCTGAGCACCATGGGTTTCAGGTGGGTGATGCCTTTTTCAAAGAATTCTCTTTGAAATTTCAAAATGCTTTTCATTACTTTATAAATGGTTTTTTGCCGCTGGTGAATGCTCCGGATCAGCCATGCTGCAGATCGCAATTTGTCCTGAATGTAATCCTTTGCATTTGCGCTGAATTCTTTGTTCTGTGCGATGGCTTGCTTGTAAAATGAATTGACCTTGAGTTTGGGCAGGCCGTCATCATTGATGACCACGACAAAGTCATCTTCCGTTTTGTAAACATAAATATCAGGGGTGATGTATTGTGGCTCTTCTTCGCTGAACAAACGGCCGGGCTTGGGCTCCATGGAGATGATCACGTTCACGGCCGCAATGACCTCCTCCATGCTGACTTTGAGCGCCCGGCAGATGGCTTTATAGTTTTTATTTTCCAGGTGTGCGATATGATCGCTGATGATTTGGGTCACCAAGGTGTTTTTAAGCCCTAGGCTGTTGGCTTGCAGCAGAAGGCACTCTTTTAGATCACGGGCGCACACGCCGATGGGATCAAAGGATTGCATCAAGAACAAAACCTCTTCAATATCATCAGCCGTTACGCCTGCCTGCACAGCAAGTTCCTCGGCGCTTAATTGCAGATAGCCGTCTCTGTTGAGATTTCCAATGATCAGGCTGCCGATGCTTTTTTCCTCGGGCGTGGGTGAGGCCATGAGCAATTGCCATAACAGGTGATCACTCAGCGACTCTTTGTGGGATATAAATGCTTCGTATTGAGGTGTTTCCCGGTCCTCTGTTTCAAAGCGGACACGACCGGGGGCATTGTATTCATCGATGTAGTTGCTCCAGTCGATATCGCTTGGGATTTTTTCATCAATGGTGACTTCTTTGGTTTTTTCGGTCGGCTTCAGCTGTGCTGGGGTTTCGTCATCCAGCCGTTCCTTGGGAGTAGATTCCTGTGACTCCTCAAGTGCCGGATTTTCCTCCATCTCTTGCCGAATAGCATCCATCAGCTCCAATCGGGACAATTGAAGCAGTTTGATTGCCATTTGCAGTTGAGGGGTCATGATCAACTGCTGGGTGAGCTTGAGTTGTTGTCTCAGTTCAATTGCCATATTACAACCTGAATTCGTCTCCTAAATAGATTCGACGGGCAAGCCGACTTGCCGCAATCTTTTCCGGTGCGCCGCTTTCAATGACTTCACCGTCGGCCATGATAAATGCCGCATCGCAGGCTTCCAACGTTTCTCGAACATTGTGGTCTGAAATTAAGATCCCGATATCCTTTTGTTTAAGGTGACCGATGATCTTTTTGATATCTGCTACGGCCAGCGGATCGATTCCGGCAAACGGCTCGTCCAATAATATAAAGGCCGGGTTTGTCGCCAGGGCACGGCTGATTTCCAACCGCCGCCTTTCCCCTCCGGACAACACATTGGCCGGTTGCGACTTCAAATGCAAAATACCCAATTCCTCCAACAATGCCTCTGCCCGCATTTTTATATCCGCCTTTTCAATGGGCAGCGTTTCTAAAATTGCCGCGATGTTTTGCATCACCGTCAGTTTCCTGAAAATGGATGCCTCCTGCGGAAGATACCCGAGGCCTTTTCTCGCCCGAATGTACATGGGGCACGGCGTGATATCTTCCTCTTCCAGCAAAACCTTGCCGCCATCCGGTTGGATCATGCCGACAGTCATATAGAAAGTTGTGGTCTTGCCGGCACCATTGGGTCCCAATAAACCAATGACCTGTCCGGAGGAAACGGCGAGGCTGACCTCTTTAACCACCCGTCGTCCGCTATAGCTTTTAATCAATTTGTCGATCTTCAACGTGGCCATATACGGCTTTCATAACCATAGTTGCATCGACGGTATGCTATATCAGCAGCCCGGGATCAGTTCAAGCTCCTTTGACCGGAATGGATGATGGCTTTGACCCGATTTTTGCCGTCGCCCTCCAACGCCACCGTTCCGCTGTCCCGAAAGAAAGTGATTTTGCTTCCGACAATTTCGTCCTGGCCGCTGATCACTTTCGATTCCGGACCCGAAAGAATGAGTTTGCGTTCTTCTATAATATAAACGGCCTGGTTGCTAACAGCAACCTTATTATCAAATTCAATGCGAACATGGCCTGCCGCCTCTATGCGTTCAATTGAACCGGCGGGTTTGGCCTCTGATGCTTCCTTCTGAGCACCGTAGAAAAGGGTCAGGCGGTCGGTTGTGATCACCGTATCTCCCTGTACGGCTTTAACATTGCCACTGAACCGGGCAGAGCGTTTGTGATTGTCGGTGACCAGTTTGTCTGCGGTGATGCGAATGGGGTCTTTATTGCCCTTTTGCCCCCCTTCGTCAGCCAAAAGCGGGGAGATCGCCACCATGAGTGTCACGATGAGCGCCGTGATGATGGGGTGCCGTCTTTGAATCCGATATTCACTATATGGCCGGATTTTCATATAATAATCCTTCAACCGGCCCGCTGAACAGGGTTTGGTTGGTTTTGAGGTCGTAATGCATGGTCGCCGCTTTCAAATCAATGGCTTGTCCGGTGATGTGCACCGGCGCATCGGCTCGCATGACACGACGATCGTGTTCATATGCCAAGACCTCTGTTTTCAAGCTGTATTGGTCATTGCGCAGATAAACATTACCGCGCACTTCCATGTTGTTGTCGCGGGTGTACAATACCCCCTCCCGGGCCGTGAGATGGACTCGGGTGCCATCATCCAGAAAAAAGTTCACCTGGGGTGATTGGAGCACCATCTTACCGGTGTCGGCTTCCAGCTTGGCTGTGTCGGCGTCCAACTCCCATTGCACAATGCCGTCTTTGGTGGCGGTTTGGTGGACTCGGGACAAGGCCATTATCGCTTTGGTCGCCGCTTTGGTGGGTATGGGAATTTCCATGGCGCGCTGGCTCTGACGGTATTGGTAAAAGATCCAGACCACCGCAATGACGGATAGTCCCAATGCAGCCGTTAGCGCCCATCTGATTTTTTTTGTTCGAAGAACCATCAAAATAGCCTGTCAATCAACTCATCCCACAACCCCTGGGCTTTAAGGATGGCTTCGCTGATTTCGCGCACCGCCCCTTTTCCACCATATGCTTGTGTGGTGATGTGGGCTTGTTTTTGAACCAATTCGGTGGCATCGCCGACGGCAACGGCCAATCCGACCTTTCGAAATGCCGGCAGATCCGGCAGATCATCGCCGATAAAAGCCATGGCGCTGAGCGCAATTCCCGTTTGTGCGTGAATATTATCCAAGGCCTTGTCTTTATCGTGGATACCGTCAAAAATGAGTTCAATACCCAGGTTTTCACACCGATGCATCAGGGCTTTACCCTTGCGTCCGGTGATAATGCCCACTTTTATGCCGGCTTCTTTTAACAATCGGATACCAAGGCCGTCTTTTACACTGAAGATTTTAATTTGCTCACCGCTGTCGCTGTAAATGATCTCCCCTGATGTGAGCACTCCATCAACGTCCAAGAGAACCAATTTGATTTGTTTTAATCGATTCGTAGTCATGTCACCCATTTGATCTCAAGATCTGACAACCTGAGAAATGGTTTTAAGCTGTTTGAGCAATGGACTGAGTTCGTTTAAAGGGAGTGAGTTGGGTCCGTCACACAAGGCTTTGTCCGGCTGCGGGTGGACCTCTAAAAAGAGACCGTCCGCCCCGGCGGCCACAGCCGCCCTGGCCAAAGTAGGTGCATGCTCGCGTTGCCCACCCGAACTTGCGCCGAAACCGCCGGGCAGCTGAACACTGTGGGTGGCGTCAAAAATCACCGGGCATCCGAAGGATTGCATGATCGGTATCCCCCGAAAGTCTACCACCAGATTGTTGTAGCCGAACATGGCGCCTCTTTCGGTCAAGGCGATATTGGTATTGCCGGTGGATCTTATTTTTTCAATAATATTAATAACATCCCAGGGGGCTAGAAATTGTCCTTTTTTCACATTGATGGGTTTTTGCAGCTTGGCGGCCGCCAGCAGGAAATCGGTTTGCCGGCACAGAAAGGCCGGTATCTGGATGACATCCAGTACCTTGGCGCAGGGCTCCAATTGTTGGGTCTCGTGCACATCCGACAGAATCCGGATATCCAATTCCTTCTTGATTTGCAAAAGGATCTCAAGCCCCTTTTCCAGTCCCGGTCCGCGATAAGATTGGATAGAGGTACGGTTGGCCTTGTCAAAAGAGGCTTTGAACAGAAACGGAAGGTTCAGTTCATCTGTCAGGGATTTTAAATAGGATGCAATTTCAAATGTGGTTTCCCTGTCTTCAATTACGCAAGGACCAGCTATGATCGCAAGCGGGGCACCCGCTCCAATGTGCAGGTCAGCTACGGTAAGTCTTTTATCCATTGGCGAAATCTATCTTGCCGCCATGTAAAAGTCAAGGCGCGATGGCGTGACGCAGTATTTCTCGGTGAACATGATAATGTCTGTTATGGGAGGATGTTAGATGATTTTAGATTTTTGCTTCGCAACCTTTTTTCAAGGAGGTTTGCGTCCAGCTGGCGGGGATAAACTCCATAAGCGTTTACTTAAGAATAATGATAAGACAACCTCTATGCAGGATATCGGATTTTATAACCGGCCGGCACGGAGGCCGGCCCTACGCTAATCACTCCGGTCCCGGGCGGTTTGAGGGTTCCCGGGTAGGGTCGGGCTCTGTCCCGACCGGTTCGGAAGGGGGTATTAGCGATACCTAAAAAATCTGCTGAATATCCTTACTCATATGGTTTTTTAAATGTTTCGCCATCTTTTTTATGCAACGTTAGGGTTGATTCGCCCATGGGGAACTGGTATGGTTCCAGGTCAATTTACGTCCTCAAGGGAGCCTGTAACCCATTGAATGCTAAAAAGAATAAATCAAAAGCGTGGCTATTGTGTTTGGTAGCGTTGCTGTTGATCGTGCCCCTGACGATCCTGTTGGTGAAACGTATGGAAGGCACGCCTCCTGAAATGGTCCTCAAGATGGCGTCGACCGCATTGGG
>JASFER010000274.1:0-8353 GCA_050124755.1 Desulfobacteraceae bacterium | reverse complement strand
ATACTCCGCTTCAACAAAAGATAAGCTATACCCATCGAAAACCTTCTTAAATATATACATTGATCTATTCATATGAAAATCGGAAGTGACTATGATAATTTGTTCGCTATTCAAATTCTTGATAATGGGCAAGGAAAGTTTAGCGTCTTCAACAGTGTCTTTGCTCATCACTAAGCCCACAATATCATTCTCTAAAACACCTTCCTCTAACATAAATTGCTTAGCGTAAAACGAATATGGGCGTTCTGATATTTTTTTCCCCTTGCTATACCCGCCTGTCAATAATAATTTCGCACTCTCTTTTCTTTTATATATCTCCAAACCTTTTTTTAGTCTAGTTAACCCAATATCAGATATATTACCTGACTTATCATTTGTAGAACCAAGTATAATAATAATTGTATTGCTCAAATTAATATACCTCCTAATGAGATTTTAAATTTGCTCTTCTCATTTTCCCGATCAATCTCTGTGTGTATGTCATTAGGGTCGCCGAAGTTTAGCCCCCACGCTTGATCATGAGCCTTCCGTTCCTGTGGACTCATACCCGCTGGCATCATATTTACTGTATATCCACCGTAGGCGACTCCATCCACAGTCATCATCCAATCGGTTAGATGCGAAAAAAGAGCCTGAACGGAGTCACCCTCCTTGACTGAATTCAACCAGTTCGGGGTGTTTATTAGACGGCCCGTCAAGTTCTCACCATCAAAATCAATTTCATCGCACCACATATGTTCGAACTCGGGCTTCCCAACTGACCGAGGACCATCGGTAAAAGGGAGCTTTATCATAGCCAGATCGAGGCCAGGGACAATCCTTCTTCTCTCCCAAGATAACTCACGCCAAAAATACTTGAACGACTTTTGCGCGGCTTTGTAAGCATGGATCATCTGTGGGTCTTTTTCGTCGAATATGAAAACAGGTTCGTTCATCGTCTTTTCACCTGCATAGATTAGACGACCCAATCGTCGTATTATATTACGGCTGTTTAGCAGCCGAAATGGTGTTATTGTGCTAATCAGTCCAATAATACCCTAAATTTCAGGTGTGATTGTGCTAATTAGCACAATAAAAAATCGACATTTATAAAAACTTACCACATATGTGAACAAACGTTCGCAACGATTCCTGTTTTCAAACATTTGCAGAGGTTGTTGAATGGGTTTTTGTTTAGTTCAATTAGCGTTCCTTTTCCAATATGTCAATGAAATAATTGATTAAACCCACAATGAGGATTCTCTTTTGTTTGGCGCTTCGATTGCGTGTGACGGTCTCTTGGCTGTTGACAATGATCTATCATAAAAACCAAAAGGTGAAGCCGATCGCTTTTATCGTATTGTCGAGTTGTTTGTTTGGATATGTATTGACACCCAATGGTATCGATGGTATTGGGGTACAGTATACAATGATGGATCGTTCACTTACGCGAGCTGTTATCGTCTTCAATATACGTTCGTAAGCGGATAATATCTTGAAATGTGTTATGAAACATAGAAGCAGGGCAGATGCACATTAAGTATACTGGGGTACCGTATGCAAGAGTGCTCCAGGTCTGGATGCCAGGTCTGGATGCCAGGTCTGGATGATAGATAGGTTGATCTGCTGGCTGCATTAATGGGCAAAGGCATACGGGAAAAGTGGGAAGCATGGGTCTCAATACGAAATGAAGTGTTGTTTTCAATCACCCGGTTTTAAAAGGAGATGAATCATGAAAATTGCAATTGTCGGGGCTGCCGGATCCGTTGGGTCACCTGCTGCATTTTATATTGCCGCTCAAGGATTGGCCGATGAGATCCTGATGATCGGCGGGAAAAAACAAAACGTCCTTAAGCAGCATGCCATGGACTTGAGCACGGCGGTTTCTGCATTGGATATCAAGGTGCGTGCCGGCGGGTACGAGGATCTGCCCGGCTCGGACATCGTGATCAATGCAGCCGGCGTTGCCCAGGGGTTGATCAAAGATCGCATGGAAGTGCTGCCCAAGAATATTCCGTTGATCAAAGGCATTGCCGAGCAGATTAGGCAGCATTGCCCGGAGGCCATCGTCATTACAGCCACCAACCCTGTGGGACCGCTGAACTATACGACCTATCTGGCCGGCGGTTTCGAACGAAAACAGTTGATCGGCTATTCCATCAACGACTCCTTTCGCCTGCGGGAGATGATTGCACGGGCTTTCAACGTCAAGGTCAGCCAGGTCGAAGGCACGGTTATCGGCGAACACGGGCCAACCCAGGTGCTGCTGTTCAGCTCGGTAAAGATCGACGGCCAGCCGGTGACGGTGGGTGAAGAGATAAAAGAGAGCATCCGGGCCGAAGTGCCCAACATTTTGAAACGCTATGAAGAATTCCAAGCCGGGCGCACGGCCGGATGGACCTGCGCCATCGGATTGGCCGCTTTTGTCCGGGCCATTGTACACGACACAGGAGAGGTCCTGCCGTGCTCTTTGCTGCTGGACGGCGAATACGGTCAAAAAAATCTGAGCATGTCCGTACCGGCCAGGATCGGCCGTGAAGGCGTAAAGGAAATTCTGGAGTGGGATCTGGCGCCCGACGAGGTCGAGGGTCTCAAAATTTCCACCGAAAAACTGACGGCCGCAATGAAGTTGGTGGAGAAGGAATTAAAGTAGACGGTATGGCGCCGAGCGCCGGAAAAAGGAACAGGAGGCTGCCGTGTCAGCAAGATTTGAAAAATTATTTGAGCCGGGGATGATCGGCCCCCTCAAAATCAAGAACCGGATTATCAAGACCGCCAACGGCACATCGTTCATGGAGGACGACCAGACCTGCGGTCCGCGCATGGTGGCCTATTATGAACGGCTGGCCAAAGGCGGCGTGGGTTTTTTGGTGGTGGAGTCTTGCGGGGTGGAGTATCCCCTGGGCATCCAGCATGTGCATTACCGCGAGGACGGCAGCTACCAGGGCGTGCAGCTGCATTTCGATGACGATCGGCTCATTCCGGGGTTCCAGAAATTGACCGAGGCGGTCCACAAATATGATTGCAAGGTTTCGATCCAGTTTCAGCACGCCGGCCCGTGGAACCCCACCGGTCTGCTGCCCCGGGATCCGAAAATTCGCGATGTCGCGGCCGCATCGGCCATGACCGAAGAGGAGCTGCCCGGCCCGGATTTTCTGCCTTGTCGGGAGCTGACCAAGGACGAGATTGATCAGCAGGTCGATTACTGGGCCAGTGCGGCCGAGCGAGCCTATCGCGCCGGATTCGACGCCTGTGAGATCAACCACGCCACCTGCCATCAGGGTAACACCTTTCTGTCACGCATCTGGAACAAACGCACCGACGAGTACAGTCCCCAGAGCTATGAAAATCGTACCCGTTTTTTAATCCGTTGTGTGGAAGAGGCCAAAAGGCGCACCGGTCCCAATTTTGCGGTTCACGTCATCATGAACGCCGCCGAATACAACCACCCCCTGGCCACAACCCTTGAAGAGGGGGCCGAGATGGCCAAGCTAGTGGCCGAGGTGGCCGACGGCATCAATGTGCGCGGCGAACGTTACGGCCACCGCGGCGGCCTGCTGCAGCCCGATCGCATCCTTTACCCCGAGCCGCCCCATGACCTGCCCAAGGACTATGACTGGAGCCGCGGCGGCAAAGGCGCATCGGTGCCGCTGGTGGAAGCGGTCAAAGCCAAAGGGGTCAAGATTCCCGTCTGGACGGCCTGCCGTTTGGACCCGGTGATCGGTGAAGAGTACCTGCAAAAGGGCAGCCTGGACTTTGTGGGCATGACCCGCCGTCTGCTGGCCGATCCGGAGCTGCCCAACAAAGCCAAGGAGGGACGCCTGGAAGATATTCGCTGGTGCAACGGGTGTCTGCACTGCTTTGACATGCGCAACCGCAATAAAAAACTCGAATGCCGCACCAACGCCACCCTGGGCCGGGAGTTGATTCCCGAATTCATGTCCACCGAGCCGAAGAAGAAGAAAAAGGTCATGGTCATCGGCGGCGGCCCTTCGGGTATGGAAGCCGCCCGTGTGGCCTCCAGGCGGGGACATGAAGTGGTGCTCTACGAAAAATCAAACTATCTGGGCGGGTTGATCCGACTGGCCGCCATCGTCAAGGATCTGGAAACCGAAGACCTGATCCTGTTTGTCAAGTACCTGGAAACCCAGCTGAAAAAAGAAGGGGTGACCTATCACCTGAACAAGGAAGTGGATGTCGATCTGATCAGGAGCGAAAAGCCGGATGTACTGGTGATCGCCGCCGGAGCGGCCCATTCCACTTTCGATATTCCCGGCGGCGACAGTCACAAAGTGCTGAAAGCCGAGAAACTGCACAAGCAGCTCAAATTCTGGCTGAAGTTTTTCAGTTCGGCGCAGATGCAACAGCTGTCCAAAATTCACATGCCGGTGGGCAAAGAGGTGGTGGTGGTCGGCGGGACGCTGCACGGCTGCGAGCTGGCCGAGTTTTTGACCAAACGCGGCCGCAAGGTGAGCATGGTGCACAACGGACCGGAGGAAGAGCTGGGCGACCGCATGACCGTGGACGATCTGGACAACTTCTGGCCCTGGCTCAAGCAGCACGGCGTTCCGGTATGGTCCGGCGTCGCTTATGAAAAGGTGACCGATGCAGGGCTTCAGATCCGACTCAAGGACCAGCGCTCTTATATCATCAAGGGCAGACACATCATCACGACCCAGGACTTTGTGCCCAACAACCAATTGGCGGAAAAGTTCTCGGGGCTGGTGGACGAAACCTATAATATCGGCAGCTGCGCCGAACCCGGCTTGATCGTGGACGCCATCCGCGACGGGGCGAAGGTGGGATACGCCATTTAACCAGATGTGAAACCTTTGTGACATCCGCCTGCTTTGCTGGTACTGGGCCGGAACGAGAAGGTGTCGATTGGCCGATGGTGCAGAATCGGGTGGACGAAAACGCGTTTTAAAGGTAAATGAGCCACCATTGCCCTGTTTCGGGCAATGGTGGTTCATGTTTTTATACTGAGATAACTGGTTGTCTTGGCCAGCAGCAGAGTGAGGGAGACGAAAAGATTGATAGAACAGGCCGGGGCAGAGCCCGGCCCTACGAAGACCATTTTCCCAACCAACTGATGTCGATTGGAACGTAGGGCCGGCCTCTGTGCCGGCCTGGTGTGGAACTCTATACACCAGCGATGCTCCTCAGTAGATTGGTGCAAAAAATGAAAAGAAGGTTCGGCCCCTCATGAACGGTCATATTGAATTTACTTCCATTTACGGTCCAATAACCCGCAAGGAAATTTTGTTCGGGATCTATCTGCCCCCAAACTATGGACGGGACTCCCATGTCCGTTTTCCGGTGCTTTATCATCTCCACGGTTTGAATGAGGATTGCACCGATCATCTCGAATCCCTGGCCCGGGGGTTGGAACAGGGCGTTTCCCAAGGTGTGGTGCCGCCCATGGCGGTGGTGGCACCCCACGGGTATACCAACTCCATGTGGGTGGACAGCAAGGACGGCCGGAAACCGGCCGAAACCAATGTGATCCGGGAACTTATGCCGCATATCGAAAACACCTATCGGGTCACAGCGGATCGGCGTCAGCGCATCATCGCCGGCTTTTCCATGGGCGGTTATGGCGCCATACGCTATGCCTTGAAGTACCCGGACCTTTTCAGCATGTGCATCAGCATGGACGGCGCCATCCATAATCTCAAATCCCTCAAAACCATCCGAGGTCCGATTTTCACCGAAATCTTTGGAGGGGACGGGGATTACTTCAAGTCCCAATGTGTATTTGAACTGGCAAAGCAGAATGCGCAACGGGTGAACGGCAGCGTCTTTTTCATCATATTGGTGGGCCTGCTGCGCTCCTTCAACCAACGCTTTCGCCGCCACATGACCGTTTCAGGTCTGCCCATACAGGATCGATACTACGTGGAAACCGGCTGCGACCACGATGCCGTCTGCATCCTTGAACAACAGGGGCGGCGGCTGTTCGCGCAGATCGGCGCGCACCTGTCCGGCCAAGCCAATAGCGAATCATAGTGTTGTTTGCTATTTTCTTTTCTTGTGCTCCATCATCCATTCATTGGTGCTCCAGCGCTGGAGCACCGTTTTGACGAAGGCATTTTCCTCGGCATAGGACAGATGGATGTCGGTTTCGTAGGTATACTCCAAGCGTACCTCGATGTCGGGAATGCGAATATAGAAATTGTCGTCGCCCACGCTGCCGTACTGGTGCTGCTCGGCATCGATGATGCGCTGTTCCACTTGATCCGGATGGATGGGCATCTCCACCCACCTACCCGCGTAAATGTGCTTTCCCCAGGAGTAGCCGAAAAAGAGGCGGACCTGATCCAGTCCCATCTGTTGGATCAGTCGAAGGTTTTCGCGTAGATCCGCCCATAAATCCGCCGCATCCAGGGGATCGGTGGCGACTTCCCGGATCATCAGGTGTACATTTTTTTCCCGAAACGGCCTTTGTGGACCTTTTCGAATTTGAGGGTCTCTTTTTTATGGGGCGCCTTGGTTTCAGCGGGATATCCAATGGCCATGACGGCCTGGATCATATAATTGGACGGAATATCCAGCAACTCCGCAATGTATTGCGGGGAGGGGCGCCCATCTTTGTGGTTGCGGTTGCGAAATTGAATCCAGCAGCTGCCCAGATCCATGTCGGTGGCCGCCAGTTGAAGGATGATGGCGGCGATGGAGGCGTCTTCAATGCAGGTGTCGGATTTGTCCTGATTCGCGCAAATCACGATGCCCAGGGGGGCATTCTTCAAAAAAGCGGCACCGTGCGGTTTGGCGTCCGACAGTTTTTCAAGCATTTCCGGTTCATCCACAACCACGAACTCCCAGGGGTAGAGGCTTTTTCCCGACGGAGACCGCAGCGCAGCTTCCATAAGGGCATTGATTATTTCAGGCTCGATCTTCCGATCGCTGTATTTGCGTATGCTTCTGCGTCTCTCCAGAAGTGATTCCAACATGTTGTACTCCTTCATTTTTCCGGTTTGCTGGATTGGCAAAAATTAAAAACATATCATATTCATTTACATATACTCAATAATTGATACGACATTTGTTGATTGTTTGAATGGGATGAGCTATAATCCTTTTTTACATGTAATTTTGCATAAACTAAGTGATATATTCTTATACGCCGCTGTTCAGACATCTCTGCTGGAGCCCAAATCCTGACAACTCCTCAAACGCGTATGCGGCAAAAGGCGGGTTGTTTCCGCCATCGTCTTTGCACGTGGATTTTCTGCCGGTGACTTTAAGAAAACGGTTGAGATCCTAAAAGTGGTTTCAAAACCTTCAATCGGGCCCAAAATCAATGCGGGCCGCAGATTTAAATCCCGCCATGGCGGGAAACTAGTGCACTATTTTGAGGATTTAAATCTGCTGCCCAACACAAAATCACGCAGTTTGGGTTCGAGGGGAGGTTTAGAAACCACTTCTAAGCGCTAACCCAGTCGATGGGGAACCGAAAAAAATCGTGAAGGAGAGGTAGGTCATGTCAATCAAGGCCGGCAACCATCGAAGTTCCACAAGGGTGGACACCCATGTCGACAAAACCGTTATCCGCTCCCTCGGTTTAGGCGGATTGTTGGGAGGAAGCGATCCCGCATGTGTGGACGTCAAGAGCGGTAAAGTGTTGCGCATCCGCCCCATGCGGTTCGATTGGAAGTTCGACCGCGAATCTTTTAATCCCTGGAAGTTTGAACGCAACGGCAAAACCTTGGCGTCCAGTTTTAAAGGTATGCCGGCGCCCTGGTCCCTGGCCTACAAAAAACGCACCTATTCGCCCAACCGGATCAAGTATCCCTTAAAACGCGTGGATTGGGATCCCAACGGGGAGCGCAACACCCGGAACAGGGGCAAGAGCAAATACGTGCGCCTGTCATGGGACGAGGCCACCGAAATCATTGCTTCTGAAATCCGCCGCATTCATAAAGCATACGGTCCCTTGGCCATCCTTGCACAGGGAGACGGCCATGGCGAGAACAAGACCATCAATACGCCTCATGGTCACCAGGCGCGACTGCTCGAAATGTTGGGCGGCTTTACCCAACAGGTGCGTAACCCTGACTCCTGGGAGGGATTCTATTGGGGCTCAAAGCATGTCTGGGGCCAGGGCATCGTGGGCATGATGGATCCTTCCGACAACATCGTAAAGGATATGACCGAACACTGCGATCAGGTGCTTTTCTGGGGCTGCGATCCCGAGACCACACCCTGGGGCTTTGTCGGTCAGTTCGCTTCGCGGCTGTGCTATTTCTGGAAAGCGGCCGGCATCAGACAGATCTATATTTGTCCCGACCTCAACTATGGGGCGGCCGTACACGCCGATAAATGGATTCCGGTGCTGCCCAATACGGATGCCGCACTGCAATTGGCCATTATC
>JASFER010000273.1:0-8434 GCA_050124755.1 Desulfobacteraceae bacterium | reverse complement strand
TTGGCAGGATCCAGCATGTAGATGATGGAGCTGCGCAGGGTGGTAAAGGCAAATCCGCCGCCGACGATGAGGATATTTTTGCCTTCCAACCGCTCCCATGGGTACCAGTTGCCTAAGGGTCCCCGTACGCCCATGGTATCGCCTACGGCCATATTGTGCAGGTGGCTGGTAACCACTCCGGCTTTGTTGACCGTGAATTTGATAAATCCCTTTTCCACCGGAGAGGAGGCGATGCCGATGGGGATTTCACCTTTTCCGGCGATGGACAATTCGGCAAACTGGCCGGCTTTATAGGCGAATTTATCCTCGTCCTCAGGATTTTTAAAGACGAACTTAAAGGTTTTGAGACTGCGGTCTTCGCTCTCTACGATGATATCGTCGATGCGCACCGGGTATGGCAGATACGGATTTTCCACGGGTTCCTCCCTTATTTACCCTGCACGGCGCAGAAGTTTTCAGCATCCAGGCTGTTCATGGTTTGGCTTACTTTGCGAATGTCGATATTGACCGGGCACTGCTGCACACATCGGCCGCAGCCCACGCACATGATGCCCTTATCGTATTTGTCCACAAAATATTTCAGTTTATGCATAAAACGCTGGCGCAGGCGGGCCAGTTTGGTATCCCTGGGGTTGTGGCCGGTGGTGTGCACCGTGAAGATGGGGAACATGCAGCTGTCCCAGTTGCGCATGCGCACGCCTTTTTTGCCGTACACCTCGTCCTGGATGTCGAAACACCAGCAGGTGGGACACACGAAAGTACACGTGCCGCAATTGATGCAGGCGAAAGAGATGTCCTCCCAGAAATCGGCGCCATGCAGTGCCAGGGTGTCCAGGGCCTTGAGGCGGTCGGTTTCGATGGCGGCGGTGATTTTACCCTCTGCCGCCGTTTTGGCTTCCTCAATGGCCCGGCCGTCGGCCTCAACGGCCCAGCCGGCTTTGTCGGCCAACGCCTGCCCTTTGTCGGTGAGGACTTTGGCCACATAGTGATCGCCCTGGTCGCTCAGAAGCAAATCCAGGCCTTCTTCGTTGTACGGGCCGCATCCTGCCGTCGTACAGAAACAGGTGGCGCAGGGTGTGTCGCAGGCCAGGCCAATGAATGTTGACGCGTAGTAGGGGGTGAGCCAGTAAGGATCCTGGTAGTCCCCATTGTCGAAATTCATATGCACCAGCACCATGGCTTTGGCGTCGCAGGGGCGTATGCCCAGAACAGCCCTGGGGGAATCGTCTTTGGGGGCCTCTTTGCAGATGCCTTGATCTTCGTCGTCCTTGTCCAGAGAGTAGTCCATCATGAGTTCGGACTGGGGAAAGACCAGGCTTTTGGGGGAGAGCCGGGTGTTTTGAATCTCCATCTCGGGAGCCTCGCCGGCTGCCAGTTCCTTGAAATTGTAATAATCCTTATCCTTGACCGGCCCGAAGAGGCGAAAGGATTCCCGCAACGTTTCCAGTCCCTTGCTCCACTCAGCTTTGTCGATTCTAATGACCTTCATAAGTGTATGCCTTTATGAATACTTATTTGATAAATTCTTCAGGATCGTTGGGATTGTAAACATCCAGGGCCGGACGGCTGTCCAGAGACAGGCCGGCTTCCCAGCCGTATTGTTCCAGGCAATCCTTGTTCAGTTTTTTAGTCAGCATCCGCATATTGATGCCCACCGGGCAGGCCCTTTCACAGGCGCCGCAGTCGGTGCAGCGGCCGGCGCAGTGGTAGGCCCGCAGAAAATGGAAGGTACGTACATCCATGGGATCCTGGCTTTTGCCCACCCACTGGGGTTTGGATTCATCTACAAAACAAGTGGGGCAGTAGCACAGCGGACAAGCATTGCGGCACGCATAGCAACGGATGCACGGCGACAGCAGCTCATCGAAAAAGTTCCACTTCTCCTCGGAGTTCATGTCTTCAATGGCTTTCACATCGGCGTAGGGGTCGATGTCGCTCTGCTCTTCAAGCGGCTCGGCCACCATCTCGTCATGAATCACCGGATTGCGATGGCGGCAGACCTCGCAGTTGGATTGCAGCATATCCGCTTTATCATAGGTGGTTTCGCCGCCGGCGGTTTTAACGGTCACTTTGCCGTCCGCTTCGGCAACCGATAGAATTTGACCGTCGGTCTCCATGGCTACTTTTCGCTTGTCAATCATCCCACGGCAGGGAACGCCGATGATGACCAACTGGTCGCGCTGGATCTTGTTTTCCAGAATGTGGGTCACAATATTTCGGGAGTCGCAGCCCTTTGCCACGATGCCGATCTTCGCTTCCTTGCGGTTGGTCAGATAGTTGGCCAGGTTGATGCCGCAATTGCTGTCCCACACCAGATGCTGTGCATCTTCCGGTTTACGGATAAAGCACGGTTCATTCATCATGGGCATGGAACCGGCGCGAAAACCGATGACTATTTCCACCTTGCACTCTTTGAGCAGCCGGCTTGCGATTTCCCTGATCTTTTCCGTATAAGCTGTATAAGCTGTCATGTTTAGGCCACCTTCGCCGTTTGCTTAACAAAGTGTTGGTTGGGTCCGATCGCTTTGACTTTTTCGGTGATTTCACTGACCACTTTGACAAACTTGGTGGATTCAGCCGATGAAATCCAGGAAAAATGGAGGCGATCCGCCTCAACGCCCATATGTTCCAGCAAGTTTTTCATCATCGCGAACTTGCGACGCGCGTAGTAATTACCTTCCAGGTAATGGCATTCGCCGGGATGTCAGCCGGACACCCATACAGCGTCGGCGCCTTCCCGCAGGGCGGCCAGCGCAAACTTGGGGCTCATGCGTCCGGTGCAGGGAATGCGCACCACGCGAATGTTGGGCGGGTATTCCATGCGGCTGACACCGGCCAGGTCCGCTGCACCGTAGCTGCACCAATTGCACAGGAAGCTTACGATTTTCGGTTCCCAATCAGACATGAAAAATCTCCTTATGATTTCGTGGATGGCTGATGGCTCATCAGCTCGCTTCATTAATCGCAAAAATTTGCGCAAAAATCTGGTCGTTGTCAAAACCGTGCAGGTGAATGGCACCTGAACGGCATGATGCGACGCACAGGCCGCACCCTTTACACAGCACCGGATTGATTTGAGCCTTGCCGGCATGCATGCGGGCATCGGCTTCGATGAAATTCGGTGCCGAGTACGGGCAGATGCTGACGCATACGCCACAGCTGCTGCACACCATGGGATCGACTTCGGCTACTTCGCCGCTGGTGTGAATGGTTTTACGGGCCAGCAACGTTACGGCCCGGCTGGCGGCGGCGCGACCTTGGACGATGGCCTCATCGATGGGTTTAGGATAATGGGCCAAACCGCAGAGGAAAACACCATCGGTGGCAAATTCCGAGGGGCCCAGTTTGGCGTGTTTCTCAACGAAAAAGCCGTCGTCATTGAGCGGTACCTTGAAGAAATTGGCCAGCTTTTCGTCCTTGTTGGGCACAATGGCGGTGGCCAGGGTCAGCAGATCGGCCTCTATCTGAACCGGTAAACCCAGAACGTGGTCTACGATGGATATTTGAATTTTGCCGCCCACCAGCTCGACCTGGGGTTTGTCGTCCAGGTTGTAGCGGATAAAGATGACGCCCTGCTCGCGGGCTTTTCGGTAGATGTATTCCCGTTCGCCGTATGTGCGGATATCCCGGTAAAGCACATAGACGCTCATATCGGGATTGCGTTTTTTTAACTCAAGCGCGTTATCGATGGAGTGGGTGCAGCAGACCCGGGAACAGTAAGGACGATCAGGCTCCCTGGAGCCCACGCATTGGATAAATACCGCGGCCTGCGCCTTGGCCAGTTTGGGATCGTCCGCCATGAGGCGGCGGTCCAACTCGAGACTGGTCATGATGCGCGGATCCTTGCCATATGAATACGCTTCCGTCTGAAGCGGAGCGCCGCCGGTGGCGATGACCGAGATGCCGTGTTCGATCTCCTCGGTTTTATCCCCATTGGCCAGGGTGGACTTGAAGCTGCCCACAAACCCATCCACTGCCGTCAACTCGGTATTCAGATGGACATGGATTTTTTCGTTTTGGTTCACGTCCGCGATCAGTGCATCAAGCTTCTTCTTGACCAGGTCGCCGTCGACGGTTTTATAAATATTGTGGGCGTTGCCCCCCAATCTGTCGCCGCGCTCTACAATGTGGGTTTCATATCCCTGCCGCGCCAGACTGCGGGCCGAGGCCATGCCGGAGATGCCGCCGCCGATGACCATGGCGGCCTGGTTGATTTCCAGCTCAGCCTCCTGCAAAGGCTGCATCATGGCCACTTTGGTGACCGACATGCGTACCAGATCTTTGGCCTTTGCCGTGGCCAGATCGGGGTTGTTTTTGTGGACCCAGGAGTCATGGTTGCGGATGTTGGCCATCTCAAACAGGTACTTGTTCAATCCGGCATTGAACAGCGTCTCCTGGAACAGGGGCTGATGGGTTTTGGGTGTACAGGCCGCCACGACCACGCGGTTGAGCTTTTTCTGTTTGATAATCTGGGCCATGGTGTCCTGGGTATCCTGGGCGCAGGAGTAAAGGTTGTCTGTGGCATACTCCACATAGGGCAGGGTAGCGGCATACTCGGCCACCGATGGCACGTCCACCGTCCCGGCGATGTTGATGCCGCAACGGCAGACAAATACGCCGATACGCGGACGTTCACCGATGACATTGACTTCCGGCACCACCTCAGGCTGCTTGGTCCGGGTGTTGCGTCCTTCGGCCAGAATTTCACCCACGGCCGCGGCCGCGGCACTGGCATCCACCACCGATTGGGGAATGTCTTTGGGGCCTTGGAAGGCGCCGCACACATAGATGCCGCGGCGTGAGGTTTCCACCGGCTCGAAGGTGCTGGTGGCGCAGAAGTTGCCTTGGGTCAGATCGATTTTCAGCTTTTTGGCCAGCTCAATGACTTCCGGAGAAGTTTGCAGGCCGATGGACAGGACGATCATGTCGAACTGTTCTTCCAGTGCTTCACCGTTTTCATCCACGTAGCGCAAGGACAGTTCGTCGCTGTCGCGCAAGGGATCGATGGTGTGCACCCGGCTGCGCACAAATCGGACGCCCTGATCCTTGGCATTGTTGTAGAAGCGCTCGAAGTCTTTTCCGTGGGTGCGCATGTCCATGAAAAAGATGGCGCAGTCCAGGTCGTCGCCCGCATGTTCTTTGGCGATGACGGCCTCTTTGATGGCGTACATGCAGCACACCGATGAGCAGTAGCTGTTGTCGCAACGGTTCAGGTCGCGGGAACCGACACACTGGAACCAGGCGATTTTTTTGGGTTCCTTGTGGTCCGACAGGCGCACCAGGTGTCCGCCGGTGGGGCCCGAGGCCGAGAGCAGACGCTCCATCTCCATAGAGGTGATCACATTGGGATGGCCGGCGTAGTTGTAGCTGTCGAACTTGGACGGATCAAAGGGTTCGAACCCCGGTGCCAGGATGACCGAGCCCACTTCCAGTTCCACGATTTCATCTTCCATGGAGTGGTCGATGGCGTCGACACCGCAAAATTCCTTGCATACCTGGCATCCGCCGGTTTTAAAGTGAACGCATACATCACGGTCGATGGCCGGGGTGTTGGGCACGGCCTGGGCATAGGGCACGTAGACCGGTTTGCGGCCCTTGAGCCCCATATCGTACTCCGACGGTATTTGTAGGATGTTCTTTTTCTTGGTGATCTCATCACGGATGTTATCCAGGGTGATGTGGCCGGTGGGGCACACCGAGGCACAGGCGCCGCAGGCCAGGCAGACGTCGGTCTGGACGTGAAAGGGGGTGTCCACTTTCATTTCCACACCGCGGCCGGTGAGGGCGATGGCGCTGTTGCCCATCTTTTCGCACATGCGTACGCACAGCCCGCAGAGGATGCAGGTATCGTCTCCGGTTTTGAACCGCGGCTTTTCAATACCATATTCTTTGGCCAGCTTTTGCAGCAGGGGGACTTCAGGGCAGCGGGCCAGCAGCAGTTCCACGATGAGTTTGCGCCCCTCGTGAACCGCTTCGCTGTCGGTGTTGATCTCCATGCCTTCCCAGATGGGATAGTTACAGGCCGTTACAAACCGGGAGCGGCGGCCGTCGAACATCTCCACCGTGCAGATCCGGCACATACCGGCGGGCTCCAGGGCCTTGTGGTGGCACATGGTGGGAATTTCAACGCCGTATTTCTCAGCGACCTGAAGAACGTACTGTCCCTCTTCTCCCTGGACTGTCTTGCCGTTCAGCTTAAAGGTGATCATGGATGCTCCCTTATATTATCGAATAACGATTGCGTTAAACTTGCAGCCTTCATAACAGATGCCGCACTTGATGCATTTTCCCTGATCCAGAATATGGACCTCCTTCTTTTTGCCGGTGATGGCCTCCTGGGGACACTTTTTGGCACACAGGGTGCAGCCGGTGCAGGCCTCTTCATCGATCTCATAATGGTAGAGTGCTTTGCAGACGCCCGCTTTGCACTTTTTGTGGCGAATGTGTTGCTCGTATTCATCGCGGAAGTATAAAATGGTCGTCAGCACCGGGTTGGGTGCTGATGTGCCCAGGCCGCAGAGGGAGAATTTTTGCACCATGCTGCCCAGCTCTTCCAGCAGTTCGATGTCGCCCTCTTTTCCGTTTCCGTCGCAGATATCCGTGAGGATGTCCAGCATTTGCTTGATACCTTCGCGGCAGGGATTGCACTGGCCGCAGGACTCTTCCTTGAGAAAGTCCAAAAAGTAGCGGGCCACGTCCACCATACAGGTGTCCTGGTCCATGACGATCATGCCGCCCGATCCCATAATGGAGCCGACTTTGGTCAGCTCGTCAAAATCCACCGGCAGGTTGAGAAAACGTTCGGGAATGCAGCCGCCCGACGGGCCGCCGGTTTGAACGGCCTTGAAGTCTTTCTTTCTGGGGACGCCGCCCCCGATATCGAATACGATGTCTTTGAGCGAGATCCCCATGGGAACTTCCACCAGGCCGGTGTTCTTGATTTTACCCACCAGGGAAAAAACCTTGGTCCCCTTGCTGTGCTCGGTGCCCATACCGGCGTACCAGTCGGCGCCTTTGAGGATGATAGCCGGCACATTGGCGTAAGTCTCCACGTTGTTCAGGTTGGTGGGACCTTGGCGGAATCCTTTTTCAACGGTATGGACGTATTTGGCCCGCGGGCGTCCCACATTGCCTTCAAGGGAGGCCATCAGGGCGGTGGACTCGCCGCATACAAAAGCGCCGGCGCCTGTGGAGATCTTGACCGTAAAGGAGAAACCGGTGCCGCCGATGTCGTCCCCCAACAGGCCATAGTCTTCGGCCTGTTTGATGGCGGTCACCAGGCGTTTGACCGCCAGGGGGTATTCGTTGCGCACATAAATGTAGCCTTGGCTGGAGCCGATGGCGTAGCCGGCCAGCAGCATGCCTTCCAGCACGCTGTGCGGATCGCCTTCTAAAATAGAGCGGTCCATGTAGGCGCCGGGGTCGCCCTCGTCGGCGTTGCAGATGATGTAGCGTTCGCCGTGATGCCTGGCGCAGGTGGCCCACTTGATGCCGGCGGGAAAACCACCGCCGCCGCGGCCGCGCAAGCCGGATTTTTTAACGGCTTCGATGATATCTTTGGGATCGCTGTTGTGCAAAGCGTTGATCAGCGCCAGATAGCCCTTTTTAGCGATGGACTCTTCGATGGAATCCGGGTTGATATAGCCGCAATTGCGCAGAGCGATTTTGACCTGGTTTTTGTAAAAGGGTACATCTTCGATAAAAGGTATGGCCTCAAAGGGCTCGATGTGATCCATGGGGTTGTCCACGTCATCGTCCAGGACGCTGCGCGGATCGCGCATCTGGCCCAGGATCCATTTCTTTTTGGAGATGCCGTTCTGGTAGTCGTCAACGGCCTCCAGAATTTTATCGGGGGTGATATTTTTGTAGATGACCCGGGGCTTGCCGTCGGCCAGAATTTCCACCAGGGGCTCGATTTCACAATAACCCAGGCAGCCTGTATGACCGATGGTTACGCCTTTGTCGTCCTTAAAGGCTTCTGTGGCTTTATCAAAGGCGTCCCGGGCGCCGGCGGCGATGCCGCATGAGGCCATGCCCACGTTGACCTTGATTCCTTTGGGGTGATAAAGGCCCGGGGAATATTCCTGCCTGATTTTTTCCAAGTCCTGCGCAGACGTGATTTTCATCGTGTGTGTGCCTCGTTGTTGCCGTTATTCGTATTGGTCCAGAACTTTTTCAACTTCGTCAGTGCCGATACGGCCATGCAAATCTTCATTGACCTTGACCACCGGCCCCAGGCTGCAGCAGCCGATGCAGCGTACCGTTTCAAGGGTGTAGCGCCCGTCTTCGGTGGTTTGACCGTCGCTGATATGGATTTGTCCGCTGATCTGCTCTTTAATGCGTTCGGCACCGCGCACGTGGCATGCTGTTCCCGTGCACAGAGAGATAATGTTGCGTCCACGGGGTTCCAGGCTGAATGTCGCGTAGAAGGTGG
>JASFER010000272.1:0-8457 GCA_050124755.1 Desulfobacteraceae bacterium | reverse complement strand
TCATTGCACTGGTACTCCAAACCCGGCGGAGACGGAGCCCTGGCCTACAAAGACCATTTTTCATTTGATGGCGGAATTCCTTAAACGGCCAGGACTGCCGTCACGGCCGGCTCTATTTATCTTTTCGGCAAAACATTCTGCCTCCAACCCGAGCCGGCGAACCGCTTTTCAGGTCATAGAAAAGGACAAACCGGACAGGGGATAGCCCCCTGCCCGGTTTTCCTGTAGTTTTTGATGCCGTCAGCGGTTGTCTTCCCAAACCGCAGCTATTCAGGCTGTTCGGCTTTCCAATGCCAGGTACTCTTACTGCCGATGCGGATCACTTTAATACGCTGGGCCACGCGGACCCCTTTTTCGGTTTGAAAGGTGATCTCGGCGTCGCAGGGCACGAGCATTTTGCGGATGTTTACCTGCTTGCCGTTCAGATCGGTGATGATGGTTTCTTCGGATATCTTGTACCGCTCACCAGTGATGGTGACCACCGCTTCGATCATCTTTGCCTTGATGCTTACCTTTGCTTCCGGCACGCTGTTGGCTTGCGGGCCTTCTTCGGCAGTGCCCGCCAGTGCACCGCTTATCGGCACGGCTGTCACGGCCAACGCCAGAAGCAAAGCACATATCTTTTTGCGGCAACTGTTTTGAAAATCAATAACGTTCATTTTCGTTTCCTTCCGTTTATCGGTACGACACGCTTTTATGAATGATGTCCGGGATCCAATCCAAACCGCGCCGGTTTAATCCGTACGATCCCACCAATCGGTAATGGTGCTTTTCTGGTAAATTGCGCTGCCCACATCGATCTCCTCCACAACACCCGTGCTCAGCTGGATATAGGCTTTGGCCCCCGCCTCTTTGCCGGTATGCAGGCCGACGCTTGGCGGCGGCGCCCCGATCAATCCCGTTTCCAGTTTTACGGCGACCACATCCTCGGTTACTTCTATGCCGGAGCCATTGGTGTACGTTACCGTATCCGGGTTGAGGATATTCAAGATCTGGCGGGTATAGCCGGTGCCGGTGATATAGTAGAGCGCATAAAAGCTGGTGATACCGTCACTTTCACAGATTTCCGTACTGGGCGTAAATGTGGCGAAAAAGCTGAGGCCGCCGAATATGGCCGGTTTGCTGATCATGCGCTCGGAGGGCAGGGTGCCGTTGGTGTCCAGATGCCGGTACCAGCCATCGTAATTGTTGCGCACATGATCCACCAGATCCGTGAAATAGCCGTCGGTCAGGAACAAATTGCCGCTATCATCGAGTACGGTTCCGCCGGTGGTGGTCACCACGCTGTCCGCCTGGAAAAGATCGTTCTGGTCGAGGGTCAGGCCTGCTGCTTGGGCATAATCGTACTGACTCGATCCATCATAGTTGTTGTTGAAAAAGGGATCCTTGATGCCGTACAGATATTCCTGATCGGTTATGAGCTTATCATCGTCGTTGAAGAAGCGTCCGGTGCCGAAATAGATCCATACGTTGTCCACATTAAGGCTGGGGTAGGCCTCCACGCTGATGGAGGGCGGCGCCGTAATCGGCCGATCGGAGTCAAAAAGCTTGTGGGCGGTCCAGTTGCCGGGATCGGTATCGTAGCCAAAATCATTGGCCGGATTGTAACCGGCATCCCATTCGCAATTGGAGCAGGGGATGGCAATCTTATACAGGCTGCCCTGCCATTTGTTCGAGGCAAAGTAGGTGTCGCCGATGTAAATCCCGTCCACATTGTAATTCAGGTTTTTGTCAAACGAGGCGGCCGTGCCGAAAAAGGCCTGGCTGTCATAGGGGCCGAACTGCCTGAGCAGAACGCCGGTTCTCATATCCACGACAAAGAGGTAGCCGTCTTGAGAGCTGCTGCCGTCGTAGTCCGTGGGGCCCGAACCAAAGACCAGATACCACGCTTCGCCGACTTTGACCGGAATGGGCGTGGACTTGCTCATGGCTTGATTGGGATAGGATCTTTCCCACAGCAGGCGCGGCTTGCGCGGCTCGGTAATATCCATACAGATGTAAGTGGGATTGAATTCACGCTCCACCACACCGTTTCCATCGTTAAAGTCCTCGTTGACGCTGATGGTTTTGGCGCCCATGTTCAACCCCATGACCAGAATGGTGCCCCAATTGGGCTCTGTGCCGTCGTCCGTATAGTGGGCATCATCCTCCAGGATCTTGGCATCGAAAATGCGCGGCTTGGCATCCACCATATAAGTGTGGGAATAGTCCGCATGGGCCGCCCATTTCAAATGGGGCAGCACGCTTTGGGGGATAAAGGCCCACAATTCGTCGCCGATCCGCTCATTTTCAAAATGGTCGTCCGGTTCTTCGTATTGCTTTAAGTCTACATTATACTTCCACGCGGCAAAGGCGTGCAGCATGCCGTCGTTGCTTCCCACGTAGACGACGCCCTCCCTCTCCCTGAAGGCGTCGTAATAATCACGGTATGACGCGTCGGCATACCAGAGATCGAACCGCTCCAAGGGCCTGGAGACGGTGACCGGGGTGGAGTTGACGATATCCGCCAGGCGCCAGGTCACCCCGTCGAGGGTGCGGTTGCGCAAGCCGGCGACATCGGTTCCCCGCACCCAGGTGATCAGGTTGTCCGTGCGGTCATCGTGGGTGGCGCCCAATTTTGCGCCGTTGTCACCCCAGACGGTGTCATCGCGCACGCCAAGGTAGGGCTTGATCGTGCCGCTGGTGCCCGTATCGAAGGTGATCAACTCCTCTGATACGTCAAAGGGATCGTTGGCCAGCTCATCGACCGCGCCGTCGTTGTCCTTGTCGATAAAGGTGAAGATCCTGCGGCTGTCGGGGTCCTTTTCCGACAGGCGCCGGCCGACTTCGTAAATGGGTTTCAGACCGCCTTCATCGATCGATGTTTCCAACAAGTGGACATCTTTAATATCGTTATTGCGCATGAAAGCTGTTTCGCCATCACCATTCAAGAAGAAAGTGACCGGAGCGTCACCTTCGTCAAAGGTACGGTCCTGGTTGGTGTCTTCATACAAATTGCCGTAGCTGTCCACCCACAGGGAATGCAGGTAGCCGAGCCACTGGGCCTCTTCCAGTCCCTCGGTGACCAGCGGCTGGAAATAGGCTTGCAGCATGTTGCCCTCGCCTTCGCTGTTGGTTGCCAGCACCGAGGCGGCCGTACCGGAACTGGCCCTTCTGAGGATATCGGTGATGGCCGCCAGCAGCTTGGCCTCGATGGCGTAGCCGTCGTCCGCCTCGAAAAAGGTATCGGGCACGCCGTCGCCGTCCTTGTCATACTCCTGGGTCAAATCCGGGATGTCATTGCCGTTCAGATCGTCGAATCCGCCGTTGCGGGCCGCATCACTCAACAGGCTGGTGGCGTTGGGGTCCCGGTCAAAGGCGTGGATGGCGTAGAGAATAAGGTGCTGGTCGTCGTCCAGATCGTCGCGCAGATCGACGGTGCGCGCGTAGAGGGCCAGATCATCCAGGTAGTCGCTGCCGCCGCTGGGGTATTCGCAGTTGTCGCCCCAGTCACTCTCTGTGCAGCTTAACTGGTCCCCGTCCTTGTCATAATCCTGGAACTGGGACGGGATCTTGGTGTCCTTGGTGGAAGCGCCGTCGGTGAGCAGGATGACAAAGCTCTTGGCGCAATGCACCCATTCCGTTCCATTGTAGTAGGGGTCATCGCCGTCATTGGCGTTGGGCACGGCACTGTTGGGATAATCCAGGCCGTTTTCCGGATCCTGCTGCCTGAAGTACTGCATGGTCACGTAAAAGGATTCGGCCAGGGGCGTCCAGGTGTCCATGGGGGTGTTTTGCAGATTCGTGATCATTGTGGTCATGTTGGTGCCGATGGTGTGATCTATGGTGCCGCCGCTTTGGTTGCTTCCGCTACCGGCGTTGAACCAGCTGTTGCCCCAGCGGGCCGTGTCGCCCACCCTTTGCAAGACGCCGGCCAGGTTGCCGTCCACAAAATCGTTGGGTTCGTGGTCGGCGTCTTTTTGGATCCAGATGTGGTAGTCGTCTTCGTAGGTGTTGTCGATGTCTGCATCCACCTCGATATCGCCGCCGTTCATCCGGAAGTTCACCGTGCCGGTATAGGGAGAAACGGCCGAACCGGAGGAATCGTTGAACTGTTTAATAAAGACCCGGCTGGTCTGGGCCGGGGTCTCGCCATAGTTGACCTGGTTGCCGCCCCCGGTGCGGGCGGTGGCCAGACCGCCCATGAGCACTTTGCGCAGCACATCCACCCGGCGCATGCACAGCCAGTTGAGCCAGTTGCCGTCCCACAACTTGTTGTTTACGATATCGGCATTGCTGAGGGTGGTTGCAGCACCGGCCAGGGTTTGCGCTTTCCATTCTCCAGTGGTGGTATCGTATTTGACCTTTTTATAAGCCAGGTTGAACACGTTGGAGTCGTAAGTATAGAAATGGTCGGGGCTGAAATAGCCGTAGTAGCGCCGATAGGCCGGATTGCCCCCGAATACCACGTGCAGCCTGGGCGCCATGCCGCTGCTGGTATCATAGGAACGGATATCGCGCTTGTTGTCGGAGGTGTCCGCGCTTTTGATACGAAACACCACGCTGTTGCCGGAGCTCCAGCCGGCGCGGTTGACAATCTCCTGCAAAATGGCGCTGATATCCGCTGTGGGGTAATATTGGCCCTGGGTCCAGGCCTGCACATTGTCCCACGCCACAGTGGCGGTGGTGGCGGTGCGGCCTTTCAGATCGTCGGCCACGGTTGAAAACGGCGCTGCATCGTCGCTGGCCTCCCCCTCGATGAGCAGATTGGTGGTTTCGGCGTTGGAGGCAATGGCATTGAATTCGAGATAGGCGTTTACGATGGTGGCACCCTGGGGAATTTCCACATTCTGGATGCGGATGCCTACAATGCTGTCGTTGCCGGCCACCGAAAAGCCGCCCAAATCCAGGTCGCTGTGGTTGTGATACAGCACGCTGCCGGCACCGGTGCCCTCTTCGGCATCATCCTGTCCGGATATGACCCGGAAAGTTTTAATGCTGTTATAGGGTTCTCCGGTGTAGGGCATATCGGTCACCATGTTCCAATCGCCGGGATAGGTGCCGTAGGCGTTAAAGTTCATACTGCCCGAGTTGTCCAGCATGATCATGATGTTGGGCGGCACCGATTGGGATGAGAAGTTCGGCAAGGCCGTATAATCGGCCATGTTCGGCTCTTGAAAGGCGGCCTGGCCGGTGGCCGTCATGGCCATGAAAAAGAAGCATATCCAAAGAACGGTTGATTTTCGCATTATTTGAGCCCTCCTCCCAATTCGGTCCAGCGGTAGTGGCCGCGCACCGTGTAATTGGAGTTGCCGGCGCCGTCGCCGGTACTGGTGATCATGTAAAGCTTGGCCTCACTGCCGGAGACGCCGGTCCCTTCGGACCTGGAGGCAAACTCCACACCGCCGCCCGACAATTGCTGCGAGCCCCGGGGGGTGACATCGATATCCGCAGCAACGCCGCAGTTGCGAAAGCTGATATCTTTATTGTCAAATTTATTGATATCGGCAACGGGCAGGGGGTCCGTTTTGGCCGAGTAAAGGATATCGTGAAAATCCGACGCGGTGAGTGTGTTGATATATTCCAGGCAGCCTTCATCATTGGGATCGCCTGGATTGGCCGCCGGTAAAGGCGCCATGGTTTCCGGATTCAGGTTGGGATAGATCACCGACGGCGTGCCGTGCAGGCCCGGATCGGCGTTGTAGAGTCCGGTTTTCTGCCATTTATCGTTCCCTGCCAGATTGACCTCCGTGGTGCTGATATTCATGGCGGTAAGCCCCACCGCGGTGACGGCGATGAGCACCAGCATCACGATGATCAAGACGGCGCCGTCCTGGCTGTTGATGGTTTGTTTGAGCGATTGCATATGCCCTCCTGAAACTGTCTAAGATCCGGTTTGAACCTTTTAGAGTGTCTCTTACTTGATGTCCGGTTTGAATATCGCCAGGGTGATGCTCTGTTCAACACCGCCTGTCGGCGTAAATTTCGATGTGACGACAACCCTTTTGGCACCGGGGATGGCTTCATCATCCCGAGGTTCCACATCTATGGTATACTTGCCGTCAGGGCTCTGTTCACTCGTGTTAACGCCATCTTGAAGCCTTTGGTCCAAAAAATCGGTGGCCATCAGTTCCTCGATTTCGGCCATGGCCTCCACCGTGTTTTGCTGAACATCTTCGGCCAGGGTGTTGCTGTTGACGGCGGTGGTCTGCAGCGCGGCCATGCCTAGTATGCCGATGGAAAACACCACAAGGCCCATCATGGCTTCCATCAGGGTAAATCCCTTTGAATCGGCTTTCAGCCTTTGGATGGTTTGTCTGATCCGTCTCATATTGTCTTCTCCCTTTGGGCGTGCCTTGTTGGCCAAACTAAGATTTGCGGTAGTTGCGCAATGCGATGGTGACGGTTTTCACACGCCTTTTGAAGCGATCCTGAAACCCGTTGGGGTTGGCGGCGGGGTTCGGAATGATGCGATCGGCCACCACATACTGGTTTCTGTCGATGACGTTTTCAGGCGATTCCCGCTCCGATTGGATCAACAGCCAAATGCGCACGGCCACCACGCGATCGATCTTTACCGGTGCCGCCAGGGCGGCACCGGCACCGTCCCCGGCATTGATGATGCCGTCACCGCTGATATCGTCCGCCAAAGTGATCTCTCCGTCGCCGGTAATATCGATGTTGGTATCCAGCTCGTTGTCGCCGTCACTATCCACCGCCCATATGATATTTCCCAAAGGATCGCCCCCCGCCACCGGCGGTGTGCGGCTGATTTCATATTTTCCATCGGGATTGTCTTTGTTGTTGAAGGCAAATGCGTAGCCCACGGCGACCACCCCCTCAGCCACCAGTCTGGAATTAAACGGGTCTCCGGCAATCACCCCGATCCCGGCGCCATTGGCGCTGCGGCGCCCAAAGTCGGGTCGACCATCGTTGTTGAAATCATACACCTGATAGCGAATGGTCACCGGCGCATCACCGATTCCGTCCCCGTCCGCATCACGGCGCAAAGAGGCAAATTCCAGCACCGGATAGCTGGTAAAGTAGATGCTGTTCGGCGGCGCCACCAAGACAAAGGGATTCGGTCCCATCACATTGTCCAAATCTGCGCCTTCAGTAAAACCGTACCAGCGAATATCGGTCAGACGGTAACGATCGGTCATATTGGGATCCCGGCAGGCGTTCAACAAATCGGATTCCATCAAATAGAGCGCTCCGCGCATGTCCTGCTGAATCTTGGAAACCTGGCGCTGGGTGGAAAAGGATTTGGATTGCACGGAATAGGAGGCATAAACGCAGATCGCGATAATTGCACTGACAGCCAGGGTGATCATCAGCTCCACTAACGTGAAACCGTCGTGATTAATGCCTCTTAACCTGTGGTTTGGATACTTTGCAAACATGTTCACGTTTCCTATCTCCATTGATTCAAACTTGCGTCCCAACGGTCCGCTCCGGTCCCACCGGCGGCCGATACCAGAAGGCGGTAAAAGACATCGTTGGCCTGGTTGGTCAAATAGACGCTATCGCTGTTGCCCGGCACAGTCACAGCCAAGTTGACGATCCCCTGGGAAAGAAATTCAAGGGTCGCATAAGGGGGAGGATCGGCTCCATTGGGAGAGGGGCAAAAGGTGATGTTGTCGCGGTACTTGGCCAGGTCCACCACTTTAAAGGGGGTTGCGCTAACGGCACCATCGTTGCCCACATCAAAAATGCTGTATTGGTTGGCGGCCGGGACATTGAACACAATTCTGCACTGCTGGTTGTTGCGCGCCGCCCGCATCCGCGCCAGTTGTATGTCGCCGTAAAGCTCATCCGTTGCATACTGAAGGGCATGTCGCGACAAATAACCGTTGACCGCCGGTACGGCTGCCGCCCCCAAGATGGCGATAACGACGACACAAACCATTAATTCTATCAAGGTAAATCCAGGTGGATTTCCCCTGATACCGGCTTTAAGAGGATTACTGCATTGGCAATTTTGACGATCTGCTTTCATGTTTCACCTTTATCGGCAAATATTGATTTATGTGTTGTCCAAATCATTGCAACAAACATACCATGAGAGCTATTGACTTTAAATTTCATGCATTCGCGATGGGATCAGATGTGAAGGGTTTATAAAAATAGTTATAATTCAATTGGTTGCTGATTTTTCAACCAAGGCCGGCAGCGGATACGCTTTTTGACTGCCAGGGATAGGAATGTATTGGTAAAGAACAACCATCAAAAAGTATTAAATAATTTAATAGTTCGCACACCCACTGCGATGCGGCATGGCTGACCGATCCCACCGGCTGAACGCGATTTTCATTTGATTTCAGTCCTTTTGACTTGGGCTTGAGATTTTTACCGGGTTCCAAAAGATCTAATACCGTTTCGACAAATTTTGGCATCCACTGCGGTCAATCTAAAAGGGCGGCTTCGAGGATGGAAAATGCGGCTCGCGATTTGGTTATTGAAATGTCAATAACAGCG
>JASFER010000271.1:0-8460 GCA_050124755.1 Desulfobacteraceae bacterium | reverse complement strand
GACATGATCGTCGCCGCTTCCTTGTGTTTCGGACTTGCAAGCATGGCCGAGACTTTGCAGGTTCCCTACCGATTCATCACCTTTGCACCGCAACTGATACCTTCCGGCTACCATCCCTTTCCCGCTTTCCGGCATCAGCGCCTGCCCCAATGGTGCAATTGGGCCGGTTGGCGCCTGGTCAAGGCCATGGACCGCCTTAACCTTACCCGGCTGGTGAACGCGCATCGCCGCAAAATGGGCCTTATGCCGGTCAGGGATTTTTTGGCGCACATCCTGGGGTCAAGGGTCATTGTGGCCTCCGATGCCGCCATTGCAGCCGTGCCCCCGGATATCGAAACCGAATTCATTCAGACAGGTTATATGCACCTGAACCTGCCGGAGCAGAAATTGCCTGAACTGGAGGAATATCTGGCCGCTGGGAAGAGGCCCATTTACGCTGGATTCGGCAGTATGCCCCCCAGGGATCAAGCCCGGCAAGTGCCCCTTATTGTGAATGCGGCGCGTTCCGCTGGACGGCGGGTGGTGATTTCCAGGTTCTGGAAAGAGCCACAGACAAAGGAATACGGGGACGATGTTTTTTTCATCCACAAGTGCCCTCACAGGCAGCTCTTTCCAAAAATGGCGGTCATCGTCCACCATGGAGGCGCCGGTACCACAGCCACCGCAGCCATCAGCGGCGTCCCCCAAGTCGTTGTCCCCCATATTTTGGACCAGTACTATTGGGGCGAGCGGATCCGGCGGTCGGGACTGGGCCCGCCGCCGGTGTGGCGATCCAAACTTACCGCCGCCAAACTCGGCAGGGCCATCCTGACCTGCACCGAAAAGCGAACCTATCGGCAAAAAGCCAGGCTTGTGGGCCGAGAAATTCGCCGGGGAAACGGCGTTCAGCAGACAATGCAAGCGATTTTGAGATCATGACCAACGGTTGATCGAGCCTTTTCTAGGGACAACCCGGTACCCGCTCCCAATATCCGGCTGAGGTTTCCTCTAAGGATGTGGTCTGGGAGTACCACCACATGGCATACCCAAGTCGGTCTCCGGACCCCACCGCACAGGCCTGGCCGCCATACCAATGGAAGCCACCGCATGCAAACGCCCTTCCTGCGTCCATATGAGCGCGATTGTCCGCGGTCACACACATCTGTTCATTGTCCGTCGGCAGAACGTTAACTTTGCAGGTATCCATCCCTTGCAAGCCGCCGTTGTCGGTAACCGTTAACTCAAAAGTCAGTTCGGCATCGTCAAATCCCTCCAGGGGAACCGTAAACAGCGGACGAACCGCTGTGGCATCCGAAAGCGTCACCGGCGGGCCGAAAGTCTGGCGCCATTGATAATTCAAATTTAAACCATCCGAATCGGAGGATTTGGACCCATCCAACACCACCTCATCCCCTGCCGCCACCTGCTGATCAAGTCCTGCGTCGGCCACAGGTGCCACATTTTCCCATGTAACGTTCACCGTGCAATTGTCCGTATCCTGCAGTCCGCCGGCATCGGTCACGGTAAGCTGGAATTTCAACGTCGCACTGTCAGGACCCACGTCCGGAGCGGTGAATTCAGGAGCAGACGATTTTGAATTGGACAACGTTACTTCCGGTCCTTGAATCTGATCCCATTGATATGCCGCGATACCGTCATCCGGATCCACGGAGTCGGCGGCGCTGAGGGTGACCGCTGTGCCTTCGCGCACACTCTGATCATCACCCGCATCGGCATTTGGGGGCTGGTTAACCCAGGTTACATTGACGATACATCTGTCTCTGGTTTTAGTGTCGCTGTAATCGGTCACCGTCAGTTCAAATGCCAGCGCCTCGCCGTTTGTATCCACATCAGGTGCCGTGAAAGTGACAATCTCTTCACAGCAGGCGCTCAATGCCACCGACGTGCCTTTGACCTGCCGCCATTTGAATGCGGCGATGCCGTCGTCCGAATCACCGGAGTTGGCACCGTTCAAGGTCACCACGCTTTGTTCGTCCACCACTTGATCGGGGCCGGCGTCGGCATTGGGCAATTGATTGGTTGGCCTGAAGCGTGCCTCGATGGTGTGATCGGCATTGACTTGCTGAAAATTGTAGCTCTCCAATGCTCCCACCGAATTTCCATCCACCATCACATCATCAATTTCATAGCTATCATCCGCACCTATGGTGAAGCTATGGCTGCTGCCGGCCGAAACCGCGATGCTTCCGGATGGTGTTATGAAGCCACCCGAACCGGCAGATGCTTCAATGGTATAAGCATCCACTGCAAAGCTGGCCGTAATCGAATGATCGGCGTCCAACGCTGAGAAGGTATAAGTGGTCACCGCTCCCACGGAGATGCCGTCCACCAACACATCGCCCACGTGATAGCCGATATCCGGCGTGATGGTAAAGGTTTGGTTTCCTCCAGGGGACACGCTGACGGCACCTGAGGGCGATAGGGTACCGCCCGAACCGGCTGAAGCTTGTATGGTATAGGCATCCGCTGCAAAGCTGGCCGCAATCGTATGATCGGCATCCACTGCTGAGAAGGTATAAGTGGTCACCGCCCCCACGGAGACGCCGTCCACCAACACATCGCCCACGTGATAGCCGATATCCGGCGTGATGGTAAAGGTTTGGTTTCCTCCATAGGATGTGCTGACTGCCCCTGAGGGTGATATGGCGCCGCCCGAACCGGCTGAAGCTTGTATGGTATAGGCATCCGCTGCAAAGCCGACCGTAATCGTATGATCGGCATCCACTGCTGAAAAGGTATAGGTCGTCACCGCACCAAGTGAGACACCGTCCACCAACACATCGTCGACGTGATAGCCGGTATCCGGCGTGATGGTAAAGGTTTGACTTTCACCCGCATTTACCGTGGCCGAAGCGGGCGAGATAGAGCCGTTGGCACCAGCATTGGCGGTAATCGTGTATGCCGTCGTCTGAGCTGCCATGGTGATATGATTGGCTTCATTGGAGTCGCCACTTTCATCACTGCCGACATAGGCCCGTACCACAAAGTAGTAAGATGTGCCATCGGCCAATCCCTTCAGGACACAAGCGGTTTGGGTGGGGTCGTCTCCTGCGCCGGGCCATACAGGAGACGAGTAGTCGTAATCTTGCCCCTCGACACGGGCAAATACACGATAACCGTCCGGGGTGGGGTTGCTGACATCCCAGGCCAATATCACTTCGGCCGCCAGGGATAGGGAATGTAGTAAAATGACCGATAAGGCGGCAAGAGCCGCCTGGCCTATGAAACGGATGAGCGAGGCATAAACACCTTTGTTGCCGGCCAATCGTTTAGGGCATTTGGACGCCTTTTTGAACGATGATTTTGGGAAGGGTAAAGGCAAAAGGTTGCAGCAAACGAAAGTGCAATCCATCTATTCTCTCCTTTGAAAAAAGTCTACCTGTGATACTTTTTCAATTCCGCCTAACGTCACTAGCATCAGGAACGGGCTTGACCTGTAGATTGCAGATCACAAATGCTATCCAATGCCCATCCTGAAATGGCATCTTGCGGCCCAGTCCCGCCTTTGGTGGGATTCTCGCTGCGTTGAGATCCTCGGCGTAGCGCCGCTATCCAGCCGACGGCGGGACGGTTTCAAGGTCGCTGCGGCCTGGATCTGCACCGCAATCTACCATTTTTGGATGGACACTATCTGACACTTCGATCGGGGGGCTGAGGTATCCTTTGCGTTGGACAGAGATTTTCCATCATCAAAGAATGCTTTTAGGAAAAGCAAAGCTTGTGCCAAAACAAGATTTATCGCATTGCGAGTTATTAAGAAGCGGCCACAAAATAGGGCGCCCCGGTCATGCCGGACTTGGTTCGACCTCGGAAAATCCGCTTGGATGGGTGTTGTTTCGCTTTCGACGGAATAACAACCGCAGGGCGATTGATTGGCGAAGTAATCCCTGGATTGATTTACCGGCTTCTTTTTATAAGTACCGGCTTCTTTTTATAAGTAAATGTATACTGGATATTGCACTTTTTAAGTGCAAAAAACGTATTTTTTTTTGCTCTTTATGAATTATATATGATGGAATTCCGATGTCCTCCTTCATTAATAAAGCATCTTGTATGAGAATTTGTTCCAAACAGCGGCGGATGATGGGCGGCTTTCAGATTTGAATACCGAGAATTCGGCACTTATTCTGCGTGAGTCAACGCCCACCGGCATAGTAAAAATAATACATTAATAGTACCATCGTCGTATTTACATCCTTGATATTTGCTTGATAAAAATGACAGCAAGAGGATTTTGTCAAATGATCTGCGGAGGAAACAACAAGCATTTATAAGCAACTGTCGACATTGCCTTTATAAATATAGTGTGAACTTGCTGAAAGCACGGAATAAACTTTAGCATCGAATAAAATATTGTGTTATGGTGGGCAGCGGTTCAAATCTCCAGATTGATAACAATCCGGGGGGTCGACAGCCATCGCTACACGAAATCGAGAATATCACCACATATCAGCCAGATACAAGATGAATGAAATTCAGTGCGGTGCCCATCAAAATAGACGCGCAAATCAACTATCAAGATGCGCTTGTGAGATTTTATTTTCAATTTATTCATTATGTTGCGTTGAATTGCCGTTGGTTCGGGGCACTGTCGTTGAGGCCCGTATTTGTTAATAATTCGATTTGTTTTTGCTGCTGAATCAGAAATTGAAACTCTATAGCGTCCCGAAAAATTCCTATGTAATCTGGTATCGATTATGAAAAAAAGTACCTAAATAACAGGTAGTCAATTGCCTTGCTCTAATGAAGGTTTAAGGCCTATATCCATATAACATGCAGAAATTTAAATCATAAAAAATTTTTTTAGTTTTTTGCACAATTATTGCAGCGATGCTAAAAAAGCCAATCTTGATAAGATCCACCGAAACTAGATTGCACGATAAAATCCGACCCCACTGAGAAACAGGGGTGAAAAACAACGGATTCCATTAGAGCCAACGCTCAAAGAGCCATTTTGAGAAATCGCGATAGATTGTAAAATGACATTTGTAAAAGGAGGATCCCCCCATGAAGCGTGTTGTTTTAACCTTTATCATAGTTGTTCTGCTATGCCCTGCCGCCCATGCCATTACGATTAATTTTGGCGGAACAATTACCCAAACCAATCCTTATTTTGGTGCGGAAGTTGGAGATACATTCACCGGCCACCTGATTTATGACCCGACAACCGGCGGCACTCCCGACCCTGATGGCGGTATAGCTGGTGTGGAATATTCATGGAGCATCCAATCCGGTGATTATTACTATGAGTTTTTGGACAGCGCTGGTTTAGGTTACGTGATGGATGACTTTAGCCTGTTTCATTACCAGAATGAAGGCGTCCTTGGAGACGATCGATTCAGAACAAATGCATTAGCCAGTAGTGTGCTGAATTGTTCTGATTGCGTTGGTGAATCTGCGCTTGATATCGATTTTGCTGGAAGTTGGTTTGGAATAGCATTCCCTATTTACTATTCTCCGTGTCTGATAGATGGTATTGATTGGACACCAACGGGAATCACCGGCACAATTGATTGGCAATGGGAAAAAGTCCCGGAACCGACCTCCATCTTCTTTTTAGGTGCCGGACTCGTAGGCCTTTTTGGACTCGGTAGAAAGAAATTTAATTTCTAAAAAGATTTAAAGTAAAGCATCCGGGTGCATCAGGCCCCGGCTTTGGAATAATTCCTGGAAGGGGTGAATTTACAAACTGTTCGTTGAACCGCATAATACCCTATTTCGACATTGAGCGGTTCCTTGTTCCATATTCGATATTCCATTGCAGCGTCCGCTGCTCAATGGCATAGCCGATGCTTGATGACCTGACTCTGAGGACCAGGTTTTAATGATGCAATAAACCGGTGCATCCCGCATGAATCTTCCGATTCACATGTGACTTTCACAAAAACATGTCCTTCTTTGGTGAATTTCACCGCATTCCCGACCAGGTTGGTCGGTATCTGCCGCATACGCGTGGGATCTCCCGCGACCTGGGAAGGCGTGTCGGGAGGATAGCGGACCGGGATTTCAATGCCCTTCCCTCTGGCCTGGGGGTCATATTTAGCGCATCCTCGGCAATTCTCTGACTTTATGCGGGTACGGCGCCATGGCAAAACATGGATACGATGCCTGCCCCATAAATCCTGCGAGCAACGGAAAGACTTGAAAAAAAGGTAGCTTTGAAATAGCAATAAGGAACGAAAATAAGCGATCCTGCCCCTTTTCTATCTGCTTTGGAGGGCTATCTTCGGTTTGGGGTACCATTATTTTTTTTATATAAATTTTTACCGCGTCTAAAACACGCAGTTTGATCAAAAACAAATGAATGTCAATATCAGAACAACCATGGGGATGAAAAAAACAATCGGCCAGGCGCAAATCCAGATGACAGTGGAGGAAGGAATAAGCGTTGCCGGACTGCTCGATCTTCTCACAGCAAAATGGGGGGACGAACTGGCCGCTCAGCTATTTGAACCTGGTGGACATGTTCCGCGTTCCAGCATCATGCTCATGGTCAACGGTCGCAGCATTCGCTTTTTGAACCGGCTGGATACCGTCCTGATGGACGGAGACGAACTAACCATTCTGCCGCCGGTGGGCGGCGGCTAACACGATACTGAGGGGGGATAACGATGTTCAAAGGAGGATACACGGGAAAGTTATTGCGGATCAATTTGTCCGCTCAGACCGCGACCACAGAGGATCTGCCAAAAGAGATCGCACAGGATTTCATGGGAGGAGCCGGATTCGGCATCAAATACCTGTTCGAAGAGGTGCCGGCCACCACCGATCCGCTGGGGTCTGAAAACAAACTGATCTTTGCTTCCGGACCGCTCACCGGCACCAACATCCCCTGCTCCAGCCGAATGGCGGTAACAGCCAAGTCCCCCCTGACCGGCGCCGTGGGGATGGCCCTCAGCGGCGGTCACTTCCCGGCGGAATTGAAATTTGCCGGATACGACGCCCTGATCGTCGAAGGCAAAGCCGAAGCACCGATGTTCCTGGTCATCAAGGACGGGGATGTGAAATTCAAATCCGCAAAAAAGATCTGGGGGATGAAAACGCTGGATGCACAGCAGATCATTAAAAACGATCTCAAAGATCAGAACTATCGGGTGGCATGCATCGGTCCGGCCGGGGAAAACCTGCTGAAAATCGCTTCCATCATAAATGAATGGCGGGCGGTGGGCCGCAAGGGGCTCGGAGCGGTCATGGGATCGAAGAATCTGAAGGCCATCGCCATTCGGGGGAGCGGAAAAGTGGCGGTGGCGGACAAGGAAAAGCTGAAAGCCGCCCGCGGCAATTTCACCCAGGCCATGAAAGAGAGCGAGGTGCTCTATCCCGCCTTTTCCAAGATGGGAACACCCATGGTGGTGGATCACACCTGTACCATGGGCATTTTCCCCACAAAGAACTATTCGGCCACCGGGCAATACGATCCCATGGACAAGATCGGTGTGGAAGTGCAGATGACCCGCAATGTCGGTTCCGAGCACTGCTACGGGTGCCCCGTTGGTTGCAGCCAACTCAAATTGGCAAAAGAAAAACCCTATGCCGGTATCCTGACCGAGGGGCCGGAATTTGAAACCATGTATTCCTTCGGCGGCGTGACCGGCGTGGAGAATATCGACGCCATTATCGCTGCGGATCGTCTGGCGGATGAATTGGGATTCGATACGATCTCTTCAGGCGTTACCGTTGCTTTCGCCATGGAATTGTACGAAAAGGGCATTCTCACAAAAGAGGATACCGGCGGACTGGAGTTGAATTTTGGCAACCACGAGGCCATGGTCGCTCTTCTTAACCAGATGGCCTATCGTGAGGGATTTGGCGCCGTTCTGGCCGACGGCTCCAGAGAGGCGGCCAAGAAAATCGGCAAAGGATCCGAGAAATACGCCATGCAGGTCAAGGGCCTGGAATTGCCCGCCTACGATGTCCGGGGCGCCAAGGCGCACGGGCTCAATTATGCCACCTCCTACACCGGTGCCGATCACTGTCGGGGGTACGCCTTTCAGGAAATTTTCGGCGTCCCCATTCCCCATGAGGTGGATCGGTTCACGGTGGAAGGCAAGGGTGCCCTGACCATGTGGAACCAGGACCTGCGCACGGCCACCACCGATGCGCCCACCATGTGCGGTTTCCTGATGGACATGGCGGTGCCCGGCATCGCAGCGCAGAACACCGCATCACTGGTGGAGGCGGTTACCGGTCTGGCATTTACTGAGGAAGCGGTGCAGATCGTGGGAGAGCGCATCAACAATTTGGCTCGGGTTTTCAACACCCGGGCCGGACTCACCCGCAGCGACGACACCCTGCCCGAGCGTCTGCTGACCGAACCCATACCCGGCGGGGCCTCCAAGGGGCATTTCATCAGCAGGCAGGAGTTGAACCAGATGCTCGATGAATACTATGCGGCCAGGGGGTGGGATGTCGAAACCGGTGCGCCGACCAGGGATAAGCTTCTATCACTGGGGCTGGATA
>JASFER010000270.1:0-8473 GCA_050124755.1 Desulfobacteraceae bacterium | reverse complement strand
ATATCGCCAAAAAGGCCAATGTTTCCTATGGTACGGTCTCTAGAGCGCTGAACAATAAGTACGGTGTAAAAAAAGAGACCCGTGAACGCGTGCTTGCCGTGGCCGTCAAGATGGGCTACTCACCCAATGCCATTGCCCGCGGTCTGGTAAAAAAATCCACCCACTCCATTGGGTTGGTTATACCGGATATTCTCAATCCCTTTTACCCCGGCGTGGCGTGCGGCATTGAGGAAAAAGCGCTGAAGAGCGGCTACAGTGTCTTTTTCTGCAATACGAATCATGACAAAAAGCGTGAGATTCAATCTTTGAAGCTCTTGGCGGAGAAACGCGTGGACGGTATTATTCTGGCTCCGGGATTAGAGGATTCCAATGTTCCGGATAGTCTGGCCACTGGCGATATTCCCATCGTCCATATTTGCAAACGTTTTGTCGAACCGAGCAAGAGCTTTGTCGTGATCGATGATGAGCGCGGGGGCTTTTTAGCGACGAAGCACCTGATCGAGCAAGGCTATAAAAGAATCGGATTCATCGGTGCCAAAGACCAAGCACTCTATTTGGATGAGCGTTTCGAGGGATACAAACAGGCGTTTCAGAAATACGGTCTGCAAATCGACGAAAATTATATTTACTCAAGTGATTTCAAGCGTCAGACCGGGTACCGTATCGTGCGCAAAATGCTTGCTGACGGAGATTATCCGCGCGCCATTTTTGCCGAAAACGATATTCTAGCCCTGGGGGTGATCCAGGCCATACGCGAGGCCGGACTGTCCATACCGGATGATATTGCGGTTGTCGGATTTGACGACATCCCCTTTGCCGCATTCCCCGAAGTGCAGTTGACGACCATACGACAGCCAAAACACGAGATGGGTGAAATCGCTGTTTCAATTCTGTTGGATCAAATGTCGGGACGTAACGCAGGACCGCGAAAAGTGATTTTGGAGCCCCAGCTCATTGTCCGTAAAAGCAGCTGACGGCAAAAGCGCAAGTGAACTCGTTGTGCAATAAGGAATTGTGCAAACCACTCGTTCAGACGATCAGAGAATCAGAGGATCATTGTTGGGCAAATACATATTCGCATGGGCATTCCGAGTGAATCGATTTTTTTTTACAACCATTTAGCAAACGTTTACGTAAGAAAGGAGCCGATATTATGGCTCAAAAAATGAGCGCTGTAAGACTGCATGCAGATTGGCAGCCAAAACCCGATTTCAAACTTGGCGCCAAGGATATTGAGGGGCGGCAGACCTATTTGGGAAGCAAGGTTTGGCGCAATCCCAAAATGCAGATAGAAGAGGTGGATATCCCCAAACCCGGTCCGGGTGAAGTGCTGATCAAAGTCAAGGCGTGCGGGATTTGCGGCAGCGATGTGCATATGGCCCAACCCGACGACGACAACTACATCTGGTATCCGGGGCTGACCGGATTCCCGTGCACTTTGGGGCACGAGCTATCCGGCGTGGTGGTGGAAGCCGGGCCCAACGCCTATGACAAAAAAACCAACAAGCCGTTTCAGGGCGGCGAATGGGTTTGCGCCGAAGAGATGCTCTGGTGCGGATCGTGTCAGCCGTGCGCGGATGGATGGCCCAACCACTGCGAACGTCTGGATGAGATCGGCTTCAACGTGGACGGCGCCTTCACCGAGTACATCGTACTGCCGGACCGTTGTCTTTGGAGCCTGGATCCTTTAAAAGGTCAATATAGTGAAGAAGAGGTCTTCAAACTGGGCAGCCTGGTGGAACCGACGTGTGTGGCCTACAATGCCGTCATCGAGCGCGGCGGCGGTATTCGCCCGGGCGACAATGTGGTCATCTGTGGCGGCGGGCCGGTTGGTTTGGCGGCCTGTGCCATCCTGAAACGCCAGGGCGCCGCCAGAGTCATTCTATCCGAACCGGAAGCGGGCCGGGCGGAGTTGGGCAAACAACTCGGGGCGGATTATATCATCAATCCCATTGAGGAAGATTTTGTGCAACGCGTGCTGGAGATCACCGACGGCATGGGGGCGGCCCTCTACCTCGAGGCGACGGGCCTGCCCACCATCGTATATCCCGGTATCGAAAATGCGATTTGGGAAGGCCGGACTTTAAACAGCACCATCGTGGTCGTTGCCAGGGCTGACGCAAAAATGCCGGTGACCGGTGAAGTGCTGCAGGTCAGGCGCGCCCGCATGGTCGGCGCCCAAGGCCACTCCGGTCATGGCACCTTTCCTCGGGTGATCCAGGCCATGGCCACCGGTATGAACATGCTGCCGCTGATCACCAGGGAGATCAAATTGGACGAGGTGCCGGAAAACATCGTCATGCTGCGCACCGATCGGAATGAATGCAAAATCACCTGCCTGATGTAAGGACGAATCGACGTGAAACCTTCTAATTACCGGTTGCCCCTGGTCGTGCAAATGGTTCTGCCGGATAACTACAGGCACAATCAAGCGTTCGGCCAGGAGTTGAAACTGCTCCAACATTTTGGATTTACAGGCGTCGAACTGAATATAGCCAATGTCGAATCCGTAGACATGGGCACCATCCAGCGTTTTTTAAGCGAATACGGCTTGGTGATGACCATGTTTGCCTCGGGTCTTGCCGCCAAGACCCATGGTCTTTCATTGACCAGTGCGGATGCAGCGATCAGGTCCCGGTCGGTGGAAGCATGCCTCCAATTCATCGACTTTGTTCAGGGCCATGACGTGGGCGTCATCATCGGCTTTTTAAAAGGCGCGCCGGCCCAGGATGCCGGCCGTGCCAAAAGCGACTTTTTGGCCTCCATGGATCAGATAGCCGCACATGCCCGAATGAAACAGGTGCATGTGATCATCGAAGCCACCAATCGTTATGAATCAAGCGTGGCCAACACCTTGGAAGAAGCGGCGCAGATTGTTGATCTTCTCGACAATCCCTACCTCCATATACTGCCGGATACGTTTCATATGAATATCGAGGAAGCCGACATGCATGCCGCTCTTATCGCGCATCAAGACAAGTTCATTTCGGTGCACATTTCAGATAACAACCGGTATTATCCGGGTTTGGGCGCCATCGACTTTGAGCGATTTTTTCAAACCATGGCAGCCGTAGGTTACAACGGTCCGGTTGCCATCGAAGGCAATCTTCGCAGCAGTTTCAGTACAGACCTGCATGACAGCATGGCCTATTTGGCGACAATTTTAAAAAAAGGATAGAACATGGACCTGACCAATGCTTTTTTTGCGCAAAAAACCGAATTGCCCAAGGACCTTGTGCCTCCGACACTTAAGGCCATGCCGGAAAAAGTGCTCCAGTTCGGTGAAGGCAATTTTTTACGGGCTTTTGTGGACTGGATGATCGAGCGGATGAATCGACAGGGATGTTTCAACGGCCGCGCGGTGGTCGTCCAACCCATCGAGCAAGGCCTCGTCGATACCCTGAACGCGCAGGATGGCCTGTTTACACTGATCCTTCGCGGTCTGTCGGACGGCCGGATCGTCGAATCAAAAGAGATCATTTCATCCATCAGCCGGGGTTTGAATCCCTATACTCAATGGTCGCAGTTTTTACAGTGCGCCGAAAACCCGGATCTGCGAATCGTTGTCTCTAACACCACCGAAGCCGGTATTGCCTTCAACGATGAGGCATTTACCCCGGATCAGACCCAAGTTTCCTTTCCTGCCAAATTGGCCGCATTTTTATATCGGCGCTTCACCCACTTCCAGGCAGATCCCCGCAAAGGGCTGCTGATTTTTCCCTGCGAGCTGATCGATAAAAACGGCAGCAACCTGCGCTCGATTGTTCTTCGCCTGGCGAAGCAATGGCAAATGCCCGATGATTTCGTTGACTGGGTGCAGGAACACAACCACTTTTTCAACACCCTGGTGGATCGCATCGTCACCGGGTACCCCAAAGATGATATGAAATCTTTTAACCGCGAATGGGGCTATCGGGATCGCCTGGTGGATACCGGCGAAATCTTCCACTTGTGGGTGATTGAAGGCGACAAGCGGTTTCAAACGGAACTGCCCCTGGCGGATATCGGTCTCAATGTGATCTGGACCGACGACCTCAAACCCTACAGAGAGCGCAAAGTGCGTGTCCTCAACGGCGCCCACACCATGTCCTTTGCCACAGCCTTTCTTTGTGGATTGGACTCCGTCAAAGCGGCGGTGGAAGATAATGCCGTGGGCCGGTTTATGCGCCGGGGCATTTTTGAAGAGATCCTGCCGGTGCTGCCCATGCCGGAGCAGGAAAAACGCATGTTTGCCGAAGGTGTGCTTGAACGGTTTCAAAATCCCTTCATCCATCACAAGTGGATGGATATTGCGCTCAACAGCGTATCCAAATTCAAAACCCGCTGCCTGCCCTCCATCATCGACTATGCCGCCGAGAAAGGCACGGCACCGTCCCTGTTGAGCTTCTCGTTGGCGGCCCTGATGGTCTTTTATAGAGGAACGCAATGGGAAGAAGGACGGCTGCAGGCAAAGCGCCCCCAGGACGACTACCTGGTCAGCGACGATCTTCAGGTGTTGAATTTTTTCTACGATGCCTGGAGCGACTTGGACCCGGCAGATGGCAGCGCGCTGGAATCAATGGTTAAGCGGGTATTGGCCCGTACCCCATTTTGGGGAATCGATCTGAATACCTTGCCCGGTCTGGCATCGCGGGTAACGCAATCGATTCAAACCATTCTCACCGATGGGATGCCGGCAGCCCTGGCCCGACTGTTGGAAGAAACGGAGCGACATCGTGACCGGTAACGCAAACGTATTGCAGATCGATTCCAATGACAATGTCGCCATAGCGCTCAGTCGGATCGACACAGGTGCGTCTATCCCCAGCGACCATGGGCAAATCACAGCCCAAGAGCCCATCCCGCAAGGCCATAAGGTTGCCCTCGCCGCTATTGACACCGGAGAGCCGGTGATGAAATACGGTCACGCCATCGGCCGGGCCACCCAGCCGATCCAACCCGGCCAATGGATTCACGCCCACAACATCAAAAGTGCGTTGCAGCGAATCCAGGACTACACCTATCAACCAGGCCCTACGCCCGCTTTGGGAACCGATGCAACATATGCGTTCGAGGGTTACCTGCGGCAGGACGGACGAGCGGGTATCCGCAACGAGCTGTGGATCATCCCTACGGTTGGCTGCATCAATTCCATCGCCGAAATACTGGTGGCCAAGGCCAATGCCCGATTCAGCGGCGGCAATATCGACGGTGTCTATCATTTCGCCCATCCATATGGGTGTTCCCAACTTGGCGCGGACCTGAACGCCACCCAACGGGTCCTGGCCGCCCTGGTCCATCACCCCAACGCCGGAGGTGTTCTGGTAATGGGGCTGGGCTGTGAAAACAACCAGATCGATGCGTTTAGAGAGGTCATCGGGCCCTATGACGCCGAACGCGTGAAGTTCTACAATATCCAGGATGTTGAAGACGAGATCGCCCATGGCATGGTGTTATTGGAACAACTGGCCTCCCATGCGGCACAGGCCGAACGACAGCGCCTGTCGGCCGCCAAACTGGTGCTGGGATTGAAATGCGGCGGATCGGACGCCTTTTCCGGCATCACTGCCAATCCGCTGTTGGGAGAGATATCCGATCGCATGATTGCCGCGGGCGGCAGCGCTGTTTTGACGGAGGTTCCCGAGATGTTCGGCGCCGAAACCATTTTAATGAATCGCGCAAAAGATGAGGCGACGTTTCACAAAATTGTCCGCTTGATCAACAGCTTCAAAGACTACTTCTCGCGACACAACCAACCGATTTACGAAAACCCTTCCCCGGGCAACAAGGAAGGCGGCATTACCACTCTGGAGGAGAAATCGTTGGGCTGTATCCATAAAGGCGGCCGCAGCCCGGTGATGGATGTGTTTGCTTACGGCCAGCAAATTTCGGGGCAAGGTTTGATGCTGCTAAACGGTCCGGGCAACGATATGGTATCGACCACGGTACTGGCAACAGCCGGCGCCCAACTCGTCCTGTTCACCACCGGCCGGGGGACGCCCTTCGGCGGACCGGTTCCGACCTTGAAGATCGCCTCCAATTCAGCCATGGCCGTGAAAAAGAAAAAGTGGATTGATTTTGACGCCGGCCGTCTGCTTGCCGGGGAGGCCATGCAATCCCTGGCCGACGAATTTCTCGAGCAAATTCTTCGGATTGCTTCAGGCCAATGGCATACGAAAGCTGAACTCCAAAATGCACGTCAAATTGCCATATTCAAAGACGGCGTAACGTTGTAAAAGCCGGAGGGCGCCGGATCCAGATCCTGTGCCTTTCCCGCCAAAGGAGGGATTGACGAGGGTTCGCAGTAGGCTTGCTACGGCTTCACCCTCAACGCCTCGACTTAGAAGCACTTCGACTTTCACAACATTGGGGTAGACATAACGCCAAGAACGAGAAAAAGGAAATGGCTATGCAAACCAAGATCAATGTGGGCATCGTCGGTGCCGGGCGTATTGGACGGTTGCATGCAGAAACCTTAACATTCAGCGTACCGCAGGCCAATCTGGTTGCCGTCGCCGATCCGATTGCCGATACAGCCGCCTCATGTGCGGGGCGGCTCGACATTGCGTCCCATTATAGGGACCATCGCCCCATACTGGACAATCCGGATATCGAAGCAGTATTTATCTGCTCGTCCACCGATACCCATGCCGATTTTATCCAGCAGGCGGCAGCGGCAGGCAAACACATCTTCTGTGAAAAACCCATCGATTTAGATCCTCAAAAAATCGATTCAGCCTTGACCGCTGTCAAGCAAGCCGGTGTCAAACTGCAGGTGGGATTCAACCGTCGTTTCGACCCCAACTTCAAGCGGGCGCGGGATCTGGTGGCCGGAGGCCGCATCGGCACACCCGAGATCGTTCGCATCACCAGCCGGGATCCCGAACCGCCGCCCATCGATTACGTGAAAGTGTCGGGCGGACTCTTTTTAGATATGGCCATCCATGATTTCGACATGTGCCGCTTTTTGCTGAATGAAGAAGTAAAGCGCATTTATGCATCCGGTACCTGCCTGGTGGATCCGGCCATCGGCCAGGCCGGAGACATCGATACCGCCGTTACCATCCTGACCTATCAAAGCGGTGCGCTATGCACCATCGACAACAGTCGACGCTCGGTGTCCGGGTATGACCAACGCATTGAGATCTTCGGTTCCAAGGGTTGCGTGATTGTCGACAACCCGAATCGCAATTCGGCTGTATACTACTCCGATCAGCAGGTCGGCAAGGATTTGCCCTGCTTCTTTTTCCTGGATCGCTACCATGACTCCTATATTGCCGAAGCTAAAGATTTTATCCAATGCATACTGGAAGATCGGGTACCCTCGGTCGGTGGCCTTGACGGCAAAATATCTGTTTTGATGGGTCTGGACGCCCTGAAGTCGTATCATGAAAACCGGCCGGTCGATGTTTTGTATGAATATTCAACCGCACATTCGGGATGAGGGGGGAGCAGCAGTTCAGGCGGGTGCTTCATAAACGGAATCGAGCGTCTTGGAAGGTGAAAATGAATAGACTACTGGCAATTTTGTTTCTGATTGTTGTGAGCAGTTCGGTTGTTTTGGCGGATGGCCTCAAGGTCGGAACCTCCATCGAGGTGCTGAAAGGCTACGAATATCAGGATCAGTTTGATAAGCCGCAATCCATTCATGCGGATACCCGCACCCTGATTCTTACCTTTGAAAAAGGCACCGGCGGATTTGTAAATGATTTTCTGTCCAAGCAGGACAAGGATTATTTGAGCCGGCACAAGATCCAGTACATTGCCGATATCAGTGGTATGCCGGGCCTCGTCGTATCCATGTTTGCGCTGCCAAAAATGAAGGAATATCCCTATATCATACTGCTGAACTATGAGGACGACTTCCAGGAAAAGATTCACCATGAGGAGGGGAAGGTGACGCTGGTAGGCCTGGACGAGAAACAGAACGTGGTTTCTATGGTATTCGTTGAGAAAAAAGAGGCTGCTTTAGAATCGGCGCTGGCTGTTGCGCCGACGGCACAATAAGGACGGCGTCTCTTATGAGATATCCGAGGGATTTTAAAGGTTTCCGGTGACGGACTGCTCGATCAAGGTGGTGGCCTGGGACAACTGCCGTCACATCGCCGTCCAGGCGTTTCCAGCGCGCATGCTTTCCACACACTTTTCGACGAAAATCACCCCCTCGATGCCGTCATCCAGGGTCGGATATCCCGCGAGCCGTTCGTCCACCGTTTCTCCGGCTTTTTTTCGTTCCAACGTCCCGGTGAACATGGCATAGAGGTTGGCAAAGGCGACATAGTGGCCCTCGATATGCCCCGCCGGCAAACGGGAAATATCCGCAGCCGCGCCATGGTAGTCGGCACCCCGGGTAAGCACCTGTGGGGGTTCTCCTTTTTTCGTCAGGCGCAGATGGTTGGCATCCTCCTGGTCGAACTCGACCGAACCGGCGGAACCGAACACCCGCACCTTGAGACTGTTATCATAGCCTGCAGCGACCTGAGAGGTCCAATAG
>JASFER010000269.1:0-8484 GCA_050124755.1 Desulfobacteraceae bacterium | reverse complement strand
CATTGGGGGCAAGTCAGAATCTGTCCATCGATGTGTCGGATCCCAAAAGCGGGATTCGTCACGTCTGGGTGGCCATTTTCAAAGACGGTAAGGAAACAGTGCTGCTGGACAAGCTTTTTCCCTCCGCCAACCTTTTTATGGGCGGCGCCATTCGGGAACAAAGCATCGATTTTCCTGTGGAACCCCGGGCTTTGGGCCTTAAGGATGGGAAGGCCATGCTGAGAATGGCGGTCCGGGATTATTCGTGGCGAAAATGGGGCAAAGGCAATCAGCAGTACCAGGAGCATGAGGTGCTCATCGACACCCGTGCACCGGATATCGATGTGATCAGCCCGGCGTTATACTTGACCCAAGGCGGTGCCGGAGTGGTGATTTATAAATTGTCCGAAGATTGCCCGACCAGTGGGGTTTCTGTTGGTGATGACTTTTATCCCGGCTACGGCGGGCAGTTTAAAGAGCCGCTGACGCGGCTGGCATTCATTGCGTTGAATCACAAGCAGGGCAAAGATACCAAGCTGGCGGTCATCGCCACGGATTATGCCGGCAATCAGGGGCGTGTGGGGCTCTACCGCCATATTAAAGCCAGGCAATTCAAACGGGATCGAATTTCCTTGTCCGACGATTTTTTGAACTGGAAAATGCCCGAGTTCACCTCCCAGGGGGCGACTTCGCCGGGTGCGCCGCCGATTGCCGCTTTTTTGAAAGTGAATCGCGAACTGCGTCGTAAAAATTATGAAGAGATCGTGAAGGTTACCTCTAAGCCGGAGACGCAGATGATTTGGAAGGGCGCCTTTGTGCGATTGCCGCGGTCGGCGAACCGGGCCGGATATGCCGACCACCGTAATTATTTTTACAAGGGCAAAATCATCGATGAGCAGACCCACCTGGGGATCGATCTGGCATCTTTGCAACAATCCCCCATACCGGCGGCCAACGACGGCAAGGTCGTGCATACCGACACCATCGGCATCTATGGCCGTACGGTCATCATCGATCACGGCTACGGACTGTTCAGCCTCTATGCCCATCTGAGCGCAATAGATGTGACGCTGGGGCAGATGGTTGCCAAGGGGGATATCATCGGCAAAACAGGAAAGACCGGCTTGGCCGGTGGAGACCATCTGCATTTCAGCATGCTGGTGCATCACACCTTTGTCAATCCCATTGAATGGTGGGATGCCGGCTGGATCAAGAACAACATACTCATCAAACTCCAATCGGTGCAGTAACCGGAGGTGACCGTCCCCATGGCGAAGAAAAAGATTCAAAAAACATATCAGGAAATCAATGCCAAAATCAAAAGCGGCGACGTAGTGGTGGTCACGGCCGAAGAGATGATCTCCATCGTTAAAGACAACGGCCCGGAAGAGGCCGCCCGCCGGATTGATGTGGTCACCACCGGGACCTTTGCCCCCATGTGCTCATCCGGAGCCCTGATCAATTTCGGCCACAGCGTACCCGGAATAAAGGCCGCCAAGATTTGGCTGAACAATGTGCCCGCTTACGGCGGCCTGGCAGCTGTCGACACCTATATCGGTGCCACAGAGGCCTGTGAAGACGATCCGTTAAATAAAGTTTACCCCGGAGAGTTTTCGTACGGCGGCGGCCATGTAATTCAAGACCTGGTGGCGGGCAAACCCGTTCACCTTCAAGCGACTGCCTACGGCACCGATTGTTATCCGCGGCGCGAATTGGATAAAACCATCAAATTGCAGGAACTTCCCAATGCCGTTTTGTGCAATCCGCGCAACGGCTATCAAAACTACAATGTGGCCGTGAACTCCTTGAAAAAGACGATCTATACCTATATGGGGACCCTTAAACCCAAATTGGGCAATGCCAATTATTGCAGTGCCGGTGAGCTCAGCCCGTTGTTTAATGATCCCTACTATAAAACCATTGGGTTGGGGACTCGAATTTTCCTCGGCGGAGGTGTGGGTTACGTCACCTGGAACGGCACCCAGCACAAGCCGGATAATGAGCGCACCGCAGGCGGCGTCCCCGTACGGCCGTCGGGAACCCTTTGGGTCATGGGCGATATGAAGCAGATGGCCCCCCGCTGGCTGGTCGGGGTTTCCATTCAAGGATACGGCTGTTCACTGGCGGTGGGGCTGGGAATTCCCATTCCGATTTTAAATGCCGAGATGGCGCGATTTACCGGTGTGTCGGATGAAGAGATTTTCACCCAGGTCATCGATTATGGTAAGGACTATCCCGCCGGCAAATCCCGCAGTTTGGGCCAGGTCAGCTATGCCGAACTGAAAAGCGGGCAAATTTCCGTTACCGGCGAATCCATTCCAACGGTGCCGCTGTCCTCCATGGTGCGGGCCCGGGAGATCGCGGACACTTTGAAGGAATGGATACAGGCGGGCGACTTTTTGCTGGGCGAGCCTCAGATGACATTGCCGGTATAAATCCTGAGGTTGCATAAAAAAGATGGCAAAAAGCTTAAGAAGCCTCATGAGCAGATGAGGTAAATGTCGATGGGAAAAACCATTCGCGCGTTTGTGGCGTTTAAACTGCCGGATGATATCATCCGTGGGGCGGCATCCCTGCAGGATGCTTTAAAAGCGCACGGACTGAGAATGCGCTGGGTCAAACCGCGGAACCTCCACCTGACATTGAAATTCTTAGGGGATATTCCCCAAACCGATGTGCCCATGATTGGCTCGGCTGTTGAGAAAGCGTTTGCAGTCCAATCCCCTTTGCAGATGACCCTGCAGGGTATGGGCGTGTTTCCCGGCATCAAGCGCCCCCGCGTGCTCTGGATTGGTTTTGGCGGGCAACTCGAGGAGCTCAAACAAGTGCACCAAGAACTTGAGGACCAGCTCGAACAGATCGGCTATGAGCGGGACAGACGGGGCTTTAAAGCGCATCTGACCATCGCGCGGATTAAAGGGGCCGTTTCACCGGACAAGTTGCAGAGAGCCATTCAAGAAGTGGGGCGTTTTGAACCCATGGCCTTCGTCGCCCGGCAGGTGGCCCTGTACCAGAGCGATTTACGTCCCCAAGGTGCAATTTACACAGTTTTGGCGGAGAAAACGTTGGAATAGCGATGCCATCATGCCGTCAGGCGGTCATCGATTTGCCAAAATCCAGCGGCAACCTATATTTGATATATTGAATGGATGAGATAAAACAGCATACGGAGGCCCTATGAGCGTTTCACCGGATAAAACCAAAGCAGTTGATTCGGCCATGAGCCAGATCGAACGTCAGTTCGGCAAAGGCTCCATTATGAAACTGGGAAGCCGTCCCATTGTGGATATCCCGGTGATATCCACCGGTGCCATTGCCTTGGATCGTGCCCTTGGTGTGGGTGGATTGCCCAGGGGGCGCGTTATCGAGATTTACGGCCCGGAGTCTTCGGGAAAAACGACCCTGGCGCTCCATGCAGTGGCCAATGCCCAGAAACAGGAAGGTATCGCCGCATTTATCGATGCGGAGCATGCCTTGGACGAGGGCTATGCCAGGCTCTTGGGTGTCAACACCGATGAGCTGTTGGTCTCCCAGCCAGATACCGGGGAGCAGGCGTTGGAAATCGCCGATATGTTGCTGCGCAGCGGTGCCATCGATGTCATCGTCATCGACTCCGTGGCCGCATTGGTGCCCCGTGCCGAAATCGAAGGCGAGATGGGCGACGCCCATATGGGATTGCAAGCCCGGCTCATGTCCCAGGCCCTTCGCAAATTGACCGGCACCATCGGAAAAACCAATACCTGTCTGATTTTCATCAATCAGATTCGTATGAAAATCGGCGTCGTCTTCGGCAATCCCGAGACCACCACCGGAGGCAATGCGCTGAAATTCTATGCTTCCGTGCGGCTGGATATCCGGCGGACCGGCGCCATTAAAAACGGTCAGGATGTGGTGGGCAACCGCACCCGTGTCAAAGTGGTGAAAAACAAGATGGCGCCGCCGTTTAAAGAAGCGGAATTCGACATCATGTACGGCGAAGGCATTTCCCTTGTGGGCGATTTGCTGGATGTGGGCGTTGAAGCCGGCATTGTGGACAAAAGCGGCGCCTGGTATTCTTTTGATGGTGAACGCATCGGGCAGGGGCGGGAGAACGTCAAGAACTTTTTAAAGAACAATCCGGACCTTTATGAGACCCTCAGCCAAAAGGTACGGGAATCGGTGGGTTTGGAAAGGCCGCGCACGGAGACTGAAAAGGAAGCGGCCAAAGCATAAAATGAGTATGGAGACCAGGTAATGACAGGCAATGAGATACGCAAGGTTTTTCTCGATTTTTTTGAGAAGCATCACCATCGGGTGATCCGCAGTTCGTCATTGGTGCCCCATGACGATCCCACCCTTTTGTTCACCAATGCAGGCATGGTTCAATTCAAGCGGACCTTTCTGGGTGAAGAAAAACGGGACTATGTGCGCGCGGCGACTTCTCAAAAGTGCGTGCGGGCCGGCGGCAAACACAACGATTTGGAAAACGTGGGATATACGGCACGCCATCACACCTTTTTCGAGATGCTCGGCAACTTCTCCTTCGGAGATTACTTCAAAGAGAAAGCCATTGAATTTGCCTGGGACCTGATGGTCAACGGTTATGGCCTGCCTGCGGATAAGCTCTATGCTTCCGTATACCTGGAAGATAACGAAGCCTACGACCTGTGGCACCGGAAAATCGGCATCCCCCAAGAGCGCATGGTGCGCTTGGGCGAAGAAGAGAACTTTTGGGCCATGGGGGATACGGGGCCTTGCGGCCCCTGCAGCGAAATCCACCTGGACCGGGGCGAGGCCCATGGGTGCGGTCGGCCCGACTGCAGCGTGGATTGTGATTGCGACCGGTTTCTGGAGATCTGGAACCTGGTATTCATGCAATTTAACCGGGATGCGGCCGGGCAGATGACGCCCTTGCCCAAGCCCAGCATCGACACCGGCATGGGATTGGAGCGCCTGGCATCGGTCCTTCAAAATGCCGACACCAATTTTGAGACCGACCTCATCCGGCCGATTATCGCCCGCACCGAAGATTTGGCCCAAAAAGCCTACGGCCGGGATCGTGATGTGGATGTGGCCATGAAAGTCATTGCGGATCACAGCCGGGCGGCCGCCTTTCTGGTGGGCGACGGCGTGCTTCCGTCCAACGAGGGCCGGGGATATGTGCTGCGGCGTATCATGCGGCGCGCCATACGTTACGGCCGCAATATCGGATTGATACAACCCTTCCTTGGTCAAACGGCACAGACCGTATTCGACATCATGAAGCCAGCCTATCCGGACCTGGCGGATTCGGCGGCCTTCATCCGCAATGTGATTGAGAATGAAGAGCTGCGTTTTTCCGAAACCCTGGATACCGGTCTCAAGCTGCTCAGCGATTCGCTGGAGGAGCTGAAAGCCGCCGGCAAGCAAGAGGTCCCGGGAGATTTGATTTTCAAGCTTTATGATACTTTCGGATTTCCGGTGGACATCGTCCAGGATGTGGTGCGCGACAGCGACATGACATTGGACATGGGCGGATTTGAGCAGCACATGGAAGCCCAACGCACCCGCAGTCGTTCGAAAGTCACCTTTGCCGGCATCGGCGAAGCCTATAAAACGTTTTCGGGGCAGGGTGTCAAACCTGAATTTCTAGGCTATCAATCCCTCGATGAAGATGCCCAAGTGCTGTTGCTGGTCAAAGAGGGACAAAAGGTTGCATGCGCCGCTGCGGGCGACGATGTGGAAGTGGTCACCTCGGCGACACCCTTTTACGGCGAATCCGGCGGTCAAGTGGGGGACCAGGGCATCATTTCCCTGGAAGATCTGACCATGGAAGTAACCGATACCGTCAAAGACCCCACCGGACTGATCGTCCACAAAGGAAAAGTCACCGCCGGTGAAATTCAAACCGGACAGACCGTCCGTCTGACCGTTGATATGGAAAAACGCCGGGCCACCGCATTGAATCACACGGCCACCCACATTCTGCACGGTGCCCTGCGCCAGGTTCTGGGAGACCACGTCAAACAGGCCGGCTCCCTGGTGTCCCCCGATCGCCTGAGGTTTGACTTTACCCATTTTTCTCAAGTCGAGCCCGATCAGCTCATTGAAATCGAAGCCATTGTGAATCGGCGCATTCGCGCCAATGTGGACGTTCAAACCGAAGAGATGGATGCCGAGCAGGCTCTGGCGTCAGGGGCCACGGCCCTGTTCGAGGAGAAGTACGGCGACCGCGTGCGCGTGGTGAGCCTGTCCGACTTTTCCAAAGAGCTCTGCGGCGGCACCCACACCCGGCGCACCGGTGACATCGGTGTGTTTAAGATCGTGGCCGAAACCGGTGTGGCCGCCGGCGTGCGGCGCATCGAAGCAATGACCGGCGCATCCGCCCTGCAGCACATTCAGCAGATGACCCAAACGGCCCAGCAATGCGGGCATATGCTGCGCACCAGGCCGGAAGCCGTAGCCCAGCGGCTCGAACAATTGCTGTCGGCCCAAAAAGCATCGGAAAAGGAGATCGAGAAGCTCAAAGCGGCCCTGGCCGACGCCAAGGCCGGTTCGGGGGATGAAGAGATTCAAACCGTCAACGGCGTCTCCGTACTATCCAAAAAAGTGGCGGTGGACAAGCCGGCCGCCTTGAGAGATTTGGCGGATCGCTTCAAAGACCGCATTAAATCCGGCATCGTCATACTGGGAAGCGCCCACGGCAAAAAGGCCCTGCTGATCGTGGTGGTCACCAAAGATCTGCTCGACCGCTACCACGCCGGCCACATCGTCAAAGAGCTGGCCGCCCTGGTGGGCGGCGGCGGCGGCGGACGTCCCGACATGGCCCAGGCCGGCGGCACCGAGCCCGAAAAACTGGATCTGGCCCTGGAAAAAGCGCTGGAGATCGTAGCGAAGATGTAGATTGGAGGTCATTCACCGGCCGCCTCATCCCAAAATATCTCAAATGCCTCTTCGGCCGCCAGCACATGCCGTTCGATCCTGCCGATGTTTTTGGATTCATTGATACATCGAAGCTTTACCCGCAAAGTAAACAGTGCCTGGTTTCGCAAATCATCATCCGCCCCATGGGCCTCCAGGTGTTTGCCCATATCCCGTATTAAAGACCCAACCTTTGACAGTGCCGTCTCACGGCACTGTTGCGTCTGTTGCGCCGCAATCCTGTCATGGTGAGATTTAAGCAGACGATATAGCTGCCAGGCTTCATCCACCTGATCGTAAGGCCGCGGCAAGGCCAGAATCGTTTGAAACCGCCCGTAAGCCTCGGCAACGCAAGGTTCGTCCATTTTAACGGATAAGGTCTTTTTACAGGCTTCGGCGAATTCCAACAGCATTTGCCATCGCCGGGCGTCATCGGCATAGAAGGCACGGATGGCATGGACCGTTTCAGCCAGTCGGCCGAGGGGGACGGCATCGGCAAAAAAGGCCTGAATCAGAGAAAACGCATCGGATTTTCGCGATATGGCCAAGATGAAATCCAGTCCGTCGTCAATATCGCTTTTACCGGGGAACCCGGGCCTGCCGGCGAGAATGCGGCATCCGTCGAGATCCCTTTTCCACGCCCGCAGCCGGCCGGCCAGGCGGCGCGCCAATTCGACTTGATCCAGGGGGTCGACAGATCCAGGGTCTTCGGCAATCTGCTTGAAAAATGCCTTCACTCTGCGAAAAACGGCTTCATCCACCGGCTTGTTGAGAACCACCTGCAGATTGGCCTCCGGCGAATCCATCAACACCTGTTTGGCTTCGCCGGCCGTGATCTGCGCTCCATTGCTTCTGAAATTGATTTCCAGGTCATGCGCCAGCCGGAAAAGATGCTGCAGTACCGTGAAGGCATCCCATCCGAGCGCATCACCGGCCCATTGGACAAAGCGATTCAACTGCGCCTGCCCGTGCTTTTCAACATGTCCGGCAAGACAATCAAAGACCCGTTTTTGGTTCGCCGACGCTTGCTCTTCAGCATCGAACAAAAGCATCTGCCGGGGGCCGAGATCAATTTCCCTGATGCGTATGTCTTTCATCGCAAAAAAGGTCCAATAAAATCATTTTTCGGGATCAGCAAATATAACTAAAACCACGGTCGTTTTCAATATCCGAGTTTAATTTGTGCACCTACAGTTCTGTCAGCAGTGCGGTTTTGCGTATCAAAAGTTTTGCTGGACTTAACAGATTCCGATTGACAAGCGTTGCACCATATGCTTTGTAGCTTGTTCGTATCATCAATGCTTTAACAGCATGCACTTGAGAGCCCATTAACGCAAATCGGGCATTCTTTTCGTTCTTGCACGAAGTTCAATCGTTAGAAGCGGTTTCAAAACCTTCAATCGGGCCTAAAATCAAGGCGGGCGCCTGATTTAAACCGGAGGAATAGTCGGCTATTTCGAGGATTTAAATCAGGCGCCCAACACAGAGTTTAGGCTCGAGGGGAGGTTTTGAAACCGCTTCTACGCACAACTTGTACCACACCAACGCCGGCCTCGCAGGCCGCCGCCCATACTGATGTATGCGCCTGAACCCTGAAGGGTTGATTTGCACTGCACCTGGAACACA
>JASFER010000268.1:0-8492 GCA_050124755.1 Desulfobacteraceae bacterium | reverse complement strand
CCCAGACCCGTATCGAAGCTGTGATCGCTCATGTGGGCGAACCGTTCGGTGCCGATCAGCTTCAACGCCAGAAACGATAACAGGTAGTTTAGCGCGCCGATCTTTTTGGTTCCCGGCAATCGGGCTTTACGAACCAAAGTGGGCAAGTCGAGCCTTTCGATGAAAGGGGCGAACAAGAACACTCCGGCCGCGGCCGAGTGAAACTGTTGGCTACCGGCCACGGCAATCGCTTGAGATACGGCCGGCACTTTTGCGCCGGTGACCGTAAGGCCCAGTTTGAGCCGGCTGCGCCTTGGCAATTTGGGGTACCCTTCTTCAGCCAGAACTCTTTCGACAGTACGTACGGAGATCTCGATACCTTCTTCCGACAGCAGTTGAGCGATCTCCCCGGCTGAGAGTCTGTGCTCACGCCAGTTGCATATCTTTTGGCGCGTGGCTGCGCTGACCCGGCGTCGTTTGACTTTGCCCTCGGGTACCGGTTCAGAAAAATCGATTTGGCCGTGAGAGAATTGATGGCGAAGAAGATGAACATAAGCTGGTGAATAGCCGAAGCGATCGGCAACGGCCTTGGCGGGGAGCCGGTCGACATAGGAAGCCCTTAGAGCCTCGTAGCGTCTTTGCCAATCATGTGCTGGGCGAAGAAAATAGTTTTCATCCGTCATAAATGCCTTATACTTTATGACGGATTAAATGTCATATGAAAAATGTTATAAATGCACAACATACAGTACAGGCAGGGTTGACACACAACATATATATCTACCTAATATTTATTGGTTTTTACGCATCTAAAAAACTTAAGCTTTATTGCCACATTGCATTTTAACCTTAAACAAAGCATGCGTTATAAACGCCATAAGATATAAGATATGCCGAACAGTGCTGGGAGCTTTGCCCTGTAACCATTTGTCATTATAGCATATATGGATTTAAGAGGGCACAGACAGCACCTATCGTCTTATTCAACTTACTCAGTGCGAAAATCGGTGGTTATAGAATCTGTCATTTTATATTGCCGAACAAATTGCTCACCGGAGAGGGCCGCTCTTTGGCCCGAATCCGGTGAAGCAAAAGGTTCTACGCAACTTTTTCAAATAGTATGCGTGCTCGTGCTTCCATCAATGCAAAACCAAGTAGATTCATCCCATTCCATTTCTTAGGATTTGCCGCCTTTGGATTGTCTTTTCCCATACCTATTCCCCAAATCCGGTCACGAGGACTGGCCTCAACGAGGACCTTAGTTCCGGTTTGGATCAGAAAGTCACCCAAATTATCATTTTGGCGGAACTTTTCGAAATTGCCTGCGACAACTATCTCAAAACGATGTTCGATCCACTTCATTTCATCAAAGTTCCGCACTTCGCGTCCCAATCGTTTTGCCGCTGCTGGACTGCTCGCCACTATTATTTTTGCAAAGCACTCTGCATCGTCGAAAAGACGAGCCTTTTCAGCCATCATATAGTGCTCAGTGGTCGGATAGCGCGCACTGTCTATAAAGAATGGGGCAGGAAACCAGTTGCTAAGACAACTCTGATCAATGCGACCATTCACCTTTGGTGTGTGTCCCCAAAAAAAGAGGTATTTTGGTCGCGCTCCTTGGGCGATAAGGTCCTCGAGTTCCTTCCTGCACCGGGCCTGTTCTGGATGAGTCAGTTTCGCTTTATTCATGCTTTAAACATTTTTCGTCATCTAAATCCTGCTTGTAATTATTACCGCCACGGAATCCAAGCGCTTCGAGCTTTTTAAAGTAGGGCTCGTAGTCGAACTCCTCCTCCGATTCCCAAGGCTCTAAATCCCACAGGGCGTCCGCCATCCAAGGCAACCATCGTGTTGGATCAAAAGTAATTCTATCAATCAGTGATAATGGATCACAATGATACAGATAAACATTCGAGTCAGACTGATTACGAGGATGTAAGTATATCAACCTAACTTCATTTTCATGCTTAAATGCATTTCGTTTAAAGAGCAGTGACCGAGCTTGGCCAATACTTCCATCAAATCGTTCTTTTCCTGTCAATCTATCCTCTACTAACTTATCAATTTTTTCTTTCGGGTAATAATCAACTTTACCAATAAAGCATGAAAGTGTTCCGTATGAAGTTTGGGCAGAATATAAACTTTGAAATAGTTTCCTTATTTTTGTCTGAATTTTTACTCCATTCTTGTCCGGTGAGTATATCCGCCACATTGCATCACTTTCAATGTTGAGAGTCCAACATTGTCCATAACCTCTATTTCGTAATTCGGATTCGGCCGGTTTCAGCGGGCGCATGGTCCTCGCGATCCACTGAATGCCCTGGTTGGGCTCTTCTATACCTTAAACTCCCAATACTGCTCACGATCCTCAGGTTTAGGATCAGGCGCCTCAAAAGGCTCGGTGGCCTTTGGATCGTGGGACTCTTTGTAACAGGCATGCTCCACGATTCCAGTCTGTCCAGGTGAGATGTGCCCAATGGGTAGCCAAACGCTCCCGAAAGGTTCTCCGGATTTCCATCTCATACCAATGGTCAGATTGGGAATGCACATTGTCGATCCGTTGTGCACTTCGAACTGAAAATCTCCATTATCTGAAGCCCCGGTGACACGCCAATTGATCTGTTTTCGCGCCTGAACGACGGCCAACTCCCTTTTTGTGAAGGGCTCTGGTCCATGGCAAATGGAATTCCATTGGGCCTTCGAAAAGCAGCGGCGTGCAGCGCGACACTTAGCGAGCAACCAGTCGGAGAAACTATCCGCGGAAAGGCGCAAACTTCCATCAGTGCCGTGCCACATGTAGACATGCGATTCCTTTCCTTTACGAAGAAGCGTTTCCTTAAAGTACGCTAAGCCGCGGTCAGTTCGACCGAAATGAATTAGCCTTTCTCCTTCTTTTGATTCAGCCTCCCTCGGTCCAGCATATACTTGGACTAGGTAAACGCTCCCTTGGCGATAGAGGTCCGCGTTGCCGAATCGGAGCACGAATTCCTTGTACGAAGGAGGCACTGGCATCGGATATTTCTCGATAGCCTGACGCAGTTCCTCTGTTGCTGGTCCATCGACACGATGAAACTTTGGAGTCCCTATCTCCACCATTTCTGATTCAAGCCAATCGAACATCCCGATTCCTTATAGCCCAACGGTTGGTTGTGGGGCCGCGTTCCCCAGCGGTCCCACACGAACCAAAGGTTATGAGGCCTCTCTCATTTTATAAGATGCTGATATGCTATGAATTTAATATTTTGTCAAACCGCATTGACTTTGTCAAAAAAAACGATTATTATTGTCTAACTTCTTAATATATTAGGATTTTAGAAAAATGATCAATTACACAGCCAAATACACAAAGATCGACTCAGGGTACATGGGGCAATTGGTGGAGTGGCCCGAGGTCCTCACCGAAGGCAAGGACCTTGAAGAATGTCGAGCCATGCTTAGAGACGCTCTCAATGAAATGGTGCTCGCTTACCGTCAGACCGGTAAGGAAATCCCGCAAGGAAACGCTCTCATTGAGCAATTGCCCATTGAGGTCCAGCATGTCGGTCAAACGGCGTGATCTTATCCGGTATATGGAGCAAAATGGTTTCTATCTCCTCAGGCAAGGTGCGAATCACGCCATCTACACAGATGGAAACAAGATCATTCCCGTCAAACGCCACAGGCAATTCGATCGAATCACCGCAAATGAACTCTGCAAGCAAGCCGGATTAAAACGGAAGTTCTAAGCACCCCCCCCTTACGTTGACTTATATCCCCTCTGCTATCGTTTGGCCTCATAAATTTCACCGGGCGCGACGGGCTATCAGCGATCCGGTGCAAATATAGGTTGTATGGGGCATATACATGAACTCAATTCTATCTAACGCCTTGATCTGTAAATCGTAGTCCCATTTCGACATATGATTTTGTAAGTCCTTTGGGATGTGGCTTTAATGGGCTTGTGCGTTTTATTGCATCAATTGCAGCCATATCAAAGGAATCCTCGCCTGAATTTTTTACTATAAATATATCCTTAATTAAACCATTAGGCATTATTTTGAATGCTATGCTTACAATCCTATTAGAATTGCTTGTTTTCGAATTAACAGGGGTTTTCCAATTCTTATGGATCTCATATGCGGCTTTTAAGCGATACTGGTCTATGAGTGGTGCATCTTCAAAACGTTTGTAGCATCTTGTTTTTTTATTATTTGTTGTCTGATTAATAGAACATCCCACTAAAAATATAACGATAAGCATTACAATATACAGCAATCGAAAAACATATTTATCTTTCATCTACCTTGTCCCCATTACATACAACATGGATTAGACGACCCAACAGTCGTACTATATTACGGCTGTTTAGCAGCCGAAATGGTGTTATTGTGCTCATCAGTCCAATAATACCCTAAATTTCCGGTGTTATTGTGCTGATTAGCACAATAAAAAATTGACATTTAGTAAAACCTGCCATATATATGAACAAACGTTCTCATTGGTTTCTGCCTTGAAGTACCTGCCATTGGAGCACCAAATTGTCAATACATACCTGGTGCATGTGTTGACAATGCGATTGGGGACCTTTTAGTTGAGTCAATAACTCCATTAACTTTAGAAGTGGCTTTAGAGGTTCAGCGTGAGTTGGAATCGCGATTTGATCAAGCCGATAAGCTGCGAAAAAAACAGGTTGAACGTGCACAATACGAAGCAAACATAGCAAGACGCCGATTTATGCAAGTAGATCCCGATAATCGGCTTGTAGCTGATACTCTTGAGGCAGAATGGAACAAAAAACTGTATGAGCTTAACGAAGCCCAGAAAAACTATGAAAAACAACGCCTGGCTGATTCGACCAAATTAGATCAAGAAAAACAGAAAAAAATTCTTGAGCGTGCAAAGGATTTTCCGAAACTATGGAAAAATTCGAAAACTCCGGTGCGTGAGAAAAAACGAATGATTCGACTTCTAATTGAAGATGTTACTCTAATCAAAGGCGATGAAATCACGGCACATGTTCGATTTAAAGGTGGAGCTAATAAAACATTAAATATTCCACTTCCGCCTAAAGGATGGCAACATGCGTTGACTGACCCTGAAGTTGTTAAACAAATAGACGAACTATTAAACAAACATGTAACAAAAGAAATTGCTGCAATATTAAATGAACGTGGATATAAATCTGGCACAGGTCGGCCATTTAATGCGCAGATCGCAGGAAGCATTCGTGCTAATTATGACTTAAAAACCAGATATGCCAGATTAAAAAATGAAGGAAAGCTTACCGTTAAAGAGATGGCCGATTTGTTAAATGTTACCGATGGAACGATATGCAAATGGAAGAGAAAAGGATTACTTAAGGCCTATCCTTACAACAACACAAACAAATGTCTTTATGAGCACCCCGGCGTTAATTCGCCGCTTATGAAGAAATCCCATAAGTGCTGAAAATGAATGTTTTTTATCCATAATGACAATAAGCGATTAATAGAGGTATAGTATGAAAACATGCTTACGACCATGATATATACTCATGTTCTAAACAAAGGCGGTAAAGGGGTAAAAAGTCCCGGGGATTCACTTTTTGAAGATTAAGCAGGGGAAATCAGATGACTATGAGTGATGATTTGACACCAAGGCAACGCAGCGTGCTGGATTTCATTGTTGCCTTTCAAAAGGAGCATCGCATGGCGCCCACGGTGCGCGAAATCGGTGAACATCTGGGATTGAGCGCGCCTGCGGGCATCCACCGCCTTCTCAATGTGTTGAAAGATAAAGGGTACATCCTGGCCGAACCGGGGAAGAAGCGCTCCTGGCGCCTTGCCCGCAAGATTTCCGGCAGCGGCATTCCGTTGCTCGGTGCCGTTGCCGCCGGCGTTCCCATCGACGCAGTGGAAAACGTTGAGGAAGAGTTGATGGTGGATCCTGGATTGTTCGGCTACAAGCGCTGTTTCGGGCTGCGCGTCCGTGGCGACTCCATGATCGGCGCCAATATCGCCGACGGCGACATCGCCATCATCCGCCCCCAGCGACAGGTGAACAACGGCGAAATTGCCGCCGTACTGGTTGAGGATCTGTTGACCGAGGCCACTTTGAAGATCGTTCAGCTGACAAAAACGGCGCTGACTTTAAAGGCTGCCAATCCAAAGTATCGCTCCCTGGTCTTCAGATACAGCAGCCGAGAGCGTGTCTCCATCATCGGCAAGTATGTGGGCATCGTTCGACGGGCATAGATTTTTGGCATTCCGCATCGATTCAACCAAAAAAGGGGACCGGTTTTGGGGTGATGGCGGGCACTTTCTGCCGATCCCTATCTGTAGGATTTAAACCGGTCTTCGTGGCTTTGCAGCGCTTCGGACTGTTGGGCATATCCCTTTTGGGCCATCTTATCGGTCAGCAACGTTTTGAACAGGGCGGCCCTTTCAGCATTTTGAATGGATTCCGCAAGGAACAGATCTACGGCGACCGGAATATCCTCAGTTGCGTGGAGTTTTACGATACACTCGGCGGTGGTATTGACGCAGAATTCATCTGAGGCGTTTTTCCGGACCAACTCCCTGAGATTTTCCAAAGTATCAGCGTAGCGTCCATTTTTATAAAAGGATTTAATGCGCTTCCGCAGCTCCGCCACCGATCGATCCGCAGCCACGGCTTTTTCAAGCTTTTGAATGGCGGCGTCCATATACCGGCTGCTTTCTTCGGACGTCGGTTGATCAAGCGCATCCTGGAGCAGTTTGATTCTGGATTCTATGCTCACCCTAGTTCCCAGGGTCATGTTGGGAGAAGAGGCGATAAGGTTGGTGAAAATTTTCATGGCTTCGTGAAGCCGTCCTTTGGACCACAGGGTTTCGGCTTCGATTTTGGTCAGCGCCGTCATGATCTTTCCCGGCATCATGCATCCTTTTTATGCTATGTGGGTGTATGCTGTGCTGGCGTATGCAGCACGATACCGGCGGGAAGGGCTTCACCAAAGATCAGGCTCTCTTCTTGTTTGGCCATGGAAACCGCCTCCTGCAGGTATTTGAGACGCTGCGCCAGCAGTTTTTTCTCATGGGTGTTATCGGTTATCCAGCGGATAACTTTATCTGTCATGGACGGATCGAGATCCCGGGTGCGGTCGCCGGTCTTGCGGGCCATTTGCACCAATGCCGTGACAACGGGATTGGGGTCGCGCCATTTGGCCTGCATCAGGGAGTGTATCCAGTTTGAAACCTGTTTCTGTGGGATGACGCGATCCACCGGTCCGTACAACAGCTCCCGCGCCCCCATACGCGAAAGTGCCCAAAAGTGCTGGGGTTTGCACTTGTTGGGTTTGAGTTCGGCAAGCAAGGCGCGACCCCAGCGTGATTTTTCCTTGGCATTGAGGTGCTCCATGTTGGCCACCGCCATCCACATTTCCAGACGCTCCTGGGGAGGGATTTTCCTGGGAGCGCTCTTTTTAGGTATGAGTTGGGGAGCCAGTTCCTGGATAAACTGCCTCTGCTGCCCCGGGGTCAGGCCTGCGGCTACGCGTCGCCACATGATCCACCATTCACTGCGCACCTGGACCTGGTTGGGGTGGGACGGGCCCTGGCTGTGCAGGCGCCAGATTTTTTTCATTCGAAGGGGGTCGGCACCGTCGGCCATGCCCGGACGCATGCAGTATCCCAACAGGTTGAGCCATCGGGCTTCATGCAGGGGGGAGTGGTTGCGCGTTTTTTCAAGATGAAGCAATTCGTCGGCCAGGGTGCGGATAAATGTCAGGGGCCACCGCTTGCGGGGCTGCTCAACCAGTTTGGTCAGATTTTTGGCGATGCTTTCCAATCGCTGCGCTGCGCCGGAATCCTCAAAAGTCCGGCGAATCAAGGCGCAGGCCTCCTCGACCAGAGCGCTGTCATATATTTCCTGATCGGCAACCTGTTCCGGCGACGAAGTGCTGCGCAATTGAAATTGCAGTTTCCAGCGGTGGTCGCTGATCAGGCTTTGGCACCCCAGGGTGAGGGTGCCCACTTCAGTATAGCCGGCCACCACGTGGATGGGGATATGGGTTTTGACGCCTTTTTTCCCGTATTGGATAATGGTCTGAATCGGGGCTATGGGGGTGAGTGAATCATCGATGGCAACCAGGTCCCCCAGGCGGTCACCGCTGCGATAACTTGAGCTGTAGACGTTGAAGGCCACCAGTTGGTTGGCCAGCACCTTGAATTCATGTTGCTTCAACTCGATTTGGGAACCTTCCTCCAAACCACGCTCCACAAGGCACAATGCCCGGCGCCGGTCTTGATCCGATTGGGGCGCAACTTCAAGATAATAAGAGCGCGGGCTGCCGCTGCCCACGCGGACGCCCCGGCCGATTTTTACCAATCCGTAATAGGCGGCACCCAAAGATACGGCCAGATCGGGATCCGGGTTCTCCAATACCCGCGGAAGATCGTCTGCTGCTTTGCCGAACCAGCGGCCCATGGCTTTGCGGATCTGTTCCTGGATAACCACCGGTTTCAATGATCCGCCGTTGAAGAGAATCAAATCCGGGGCCGGGCGCTCTTTATCGAGAT
>JASFER010000267.1:0-8504 GCA_050124755.1 Desulfobacteraceae bacterium | reverse complement strand
CATGTTCCTGCAGACCCATGAAACCATCGGCCACGCACTGGAGCTCGATCGCATACTGGGATACGAGCTGGCCTATGCCGGCGGCTCCTTTGTGCGCCTGGCGGATTTCGGCACGCTGCAATACGGTTCGGAGAAGCTCACCTGCCGGGCGGATGCCACTCTGCCTAATGCTCCAGGCAGTTTCGGCTATGACGATGACGGGGTTGCCTGCCAAAACAACATCCTCATCGACAAGGGCATCCTGAAGAGCGCCATCACCAGCCGCCAGATGGTGGAAGAGGCCAATGAAAAAGCCGGCCGTCGGATTTTCACCGGCAGCGGCGGCGCCAATCGGGCGACGGCCTTTTACCGGGTACCCATCGAACGCATGACCAACATCAACATCGATCCCGGATCCGACGGCACCCTTGAAGAGATCGTCTCAAATACAGAGAAAGGCATCATTCTGGACGGCGATCGCAGCTGGTCCATCGGCTCCAACCGAGAACAGTTCCACTTTGCCAACGAGATCGGTTGGCTGGTGGACGACGGCCGGATCAGCGGTGTGGTGAAGAACGCCACTTACAAAGACGACACCCTGCATTTCTGGAACAATCTTTCCGCCGTGGGGGATGAAAGCACCTGGGAAGTGGTATTTGTGGAAAATTGCGGAAAGGGCCAACCCAACCAGATCATGCAGTTGGCCCATGGTATACCGACATGCCGTTTTGACGATGTGAGGATAGGAGATTGACCATGCGCGACAACATCCTGGAGATATTGCAGGTCTTGCGGGAATATGCCCGCGAGCGGACGGCATCCCGCGACGCTGCCGTCATCTTCTCCTGCCGGCATGAGGAGAGTAGCCTGATGCGTTTTGCCAACTCGGCCGTCTCTTTGAATTCAAGCGAACAGTTGATCCGCCTGAACATCACCGCTGTCGAAGGACGGCGCCGCGCCGGCAGCTCGCTGATCACCAGCCTCTCCGCACTGGAAGAGATGAAACAAGCTGTCGCCGACGTTGTGGCTATGGTCGGCCACGCCCAGCCCCTGAACTATACGCCCAGCGTGCCGGTTCTGGATGAAACCCATATTAATGAGCAGTATTGGGATGAGACGCTGGCGGCCGTCACCAATGCCGAAAAGCTCGCTTATTTTAACAAAGCGGTCCAAGGATTGGAAACGCCGGATCTGACGCTGTCCGGTATCTTCTCCTCGGGTATGAATATACTGGCAATAACCAACACCCTGTCCGATCATGCGCTTTTTTTCAAAACCAGTGATGCCCAGGTATCGGCGGTGCTGGCTCACCAGAAGCTGAAATGGGAGGTCATCGCAGAGCAATCCGCCCAGCAATTCAATGACCTGGATCCCGCCCCTTTGCATCGGGAACTGGGATTTCTTAAACAACTTTATGAAAGCGAAGCACCTTGCCGCATGGACCTGGGGTGCTATGACATTGTTTTCGGACCGGCCGCCATCGCCGACCTGGTAAGGGTCATGAACTGGATTGTCTTTGACGGCGGCCTGATGAAGCGGGGCTACTCCTTTCTGGATGAAGACCAGATCGGCAAAAGGATCTTTTCACAAAAGTTCAGTGTGGTGGACGATCCCAGGCGCAGGGAAACGTTTCCGCTGAACCGCGATATGACCGGTTTGGCGCGCAAACCCTTTGCGCTGATCGACCAAGGCCGGTTTTGCGGCTACACCTGGTCACAGGACGATGCCGACGAGTTCGACCGCACGCCGACCGGGCATACCGTTGCGCATAAAAGCTTGTGCGTCGCCGGCGGCGACCATCCCGTCGACTCCCTTGAAGAGCTGGCAAAGACGCCACGGAAGAAAAAGATCCTCTACATCCCATTTCTGCACTATATGAACGTGGTGAATCCATCAAAGGGAATCATCACCGCCAGCTCCCGTTTCGGCGCCCTTCTCCTGAAAAAGGACGGTGGTGTGGCGCTGCCTTTCAATGTGCGCTTGACACGCAGCCTCGCCGACATATTCGGGGACAAGCTCGAGTGGCTGACCCGTGACACCATCGCTTACAACACATCCGGCAGCTACGGCGCCCGGAATCCAACGGCCATCGTTGTTCCGAGATTCATGAAAGTCAACGATCTGGAGATCTCCCACTCCAATGCATCCTATTGACAGGGTATACGCCTCTCTTTTTCACCATTTTGGCATGGGGCCACCATTTAGAACGAAAACTATCGCTTGACGATGCTGACATTTGCTCAATATATTGAGATCATAAAAGAAACTTGTCTTTGAACTGAAAATCTCGGCCGCCCTCGGACGCTGGAAGGAATTATCGCCGCATGTTCAGATCCATTCTTTTTCGCAAGCTCTTCATTTCCATCTTCGTGATTGTGATTGTCTGTTCGGTAACGCTGTACGCCTTAAGCGTGCCAATGATCAAGCAAACGGTCTATGCCACCGAAGAGGCCTCGGCAAAAACCATTCTGAATAATGTATATGAACTCGTGGATGCACAAAATTCCGCTATCGTCGCCTATCGGGATTCCACCCTGAAAGACTACAAGCGGCAGCTGAAGAACATCACCCTCATTCAGGAGTCCTATATCCGGGCGACCTACGATCATTGCAAACAGAACGCCGCCGGGGAGGAGCAAGCGAAGCAGCATGTCCTGGAGGAGATGCGCCAATTCAGATATGGTCGGGATGATTATGTATGGGTCGCGGACTACAATTCCGTCCTGATCTCCCATCCGGATCCCAAACTGCATCAATCGGATTTCTCGAACGTCAAAGATATCTACGGAAATCTGATCGTGCCCCCCATGGTAGCGGTTGCCCGGGACAAAGGCGAGGGTTACACTTCATACTGGTGGCGGCGGCTGGGTGAAGATGAACCCATTGAAAAGCTGACTTACAGTAGAAATTTTTCACCTTGGAACTGGGTGATCGGCACCGGCCTGTATATCGATGACGTCAAACAGGAGGTGGCCCGGCGCCGGGCAAAAATGATCGAGGAGCTGCGGGCCCTGCTCAAAAAGACCAAAATTGCCCGCACCGGATACGTCTATATTTTCGATTCCCGGATGAATATGATCATTCATCCCAACTCCAACATTGAAAATACGAATTTTTCCAAGATGCTCAATCCGATCACCGGGAAATCCATCGGCAAAGAACTGATCGAGGTGGCCCATCATCCGGGTACCATGCTGCGGTATGTATGGGACCGGCCCGAAGATAGAAACAATTATGTCTACGACAAAATTTCCTGGGTGCGGTATTATGCGCCTTTTGACTGGTATATTGCCTCGTCGGTTTACCTGGATGAATTGAACAGCAGCGCCGACAGGCTTCGAAACCGGGTTTTCTGGGTTTCCTTCGGGATGGCGCTTGTCCTCATCTGCCTGAGCAGTTTCTTCCTCAAAAAAATGCTGGTGCCCGTCCAAAAGCTTTCAAAGATGACCGTACAGGTTGAAAAGGGGGATCTGGACACCCGCTGCCAGGTCAGCGGCAATGACGAGATCTCCGTTCTGGCCGCCGGCTTCAATAACATGGTCGGGAAGCTGAAATCTTTCATTAACGAGCTGGATCAAAAAGTCACTGAGCGCACCCGGGAGGTGGAAGAAAAAAACCGACGCTTGCAGTTCGAAATCGACGAGCGCTCCCGGATAAGTGAAGAACTTGAATCGGCGAATACGAAATTGACCACCTGGGTCAAGGAACTCGAAACCCGCAACCGTGAAATTGCCCTGTTGAATCGAATGGGCGACATGCTGCAGGCCTGCCGCACCCTGGATGAAACCTTCGGAGTGATCACCGAAACCCTCGGCGGGCTTTTGCCCAGCGAGCCCGGTGCGCTTTACATGCTGCGGTCTTCGAAAAACCTTCTTGAGATGGTTGCCAAGTGGGGTGATTTTAAAGGCCATGCGGAAATGTTTCCACCCGGAGACTGTTGGGGACTCCGCCGAGGCAAGGCCCACCGCGTGGAAAAGCCCGGTACGGGGCAGGCCTGTGCCCACATTCGTACGCCCCCGCCTTTCGGCGCCCTGTGCGTGCCGATGATGGGCCAGGGGGAGGTTTTAGGGATGCTGCATCTGAGTTTTTCAGGGCCGGAACCCGACAACCGCACGGACGAGCACTATCGGCGCTTGGAAGCCATGGAGCGATTGGCCATGACCGTGGCGGATCATTTATCCCTGGCCCTGGCCAATCTCAAACTACGTGAACGTCTTCAGGAGATGTCAGTCCGGGACCCTTTGACCGGTCTGTACAATCGCCGCTACATGCAGGAAACCCTTGAAAGAGAAATCAAGCGCGCCCAGAGAAATTCAAAGCCCATCGGTATCATCATGCTGGATGTGGATCACTTTAAGGCGGTAAACGACACCCATGGCCATGACGCTGGAGATTTGGCCTTGAAAGCGCTGGCCCGCTTTCTGACCGAAAATCTTCGCGGGGAGGATGTGGCCTGCCGATATGGCGGCGAAGAATTCGTTCTGATCATGCCGGGTTTGTCGCTGACAGACAGCGGACTCAAAGCCGAACGCATCCGGTGTGAGATTGAGCGCAACTTGCGGGTGCAGTATCTCGACACCCCCTTGTCCTTCACGGTCTCGCTCGGAGTAGCCTCATTTCCCGAACACGGCGATCAAGTCGAGCAACTGATGACCAAAGCGGACGGCGCCTTGTATGCGGCCAAAAACGGGGGTCGCAACAGGATCGTCAATGCAGTTGCTTGAACAGAAGGTTCAAAATCCTACACGCGAAGTCCCGCTGGCCAGGCTGCAGGCGTTGCACGGGGGAAACGCAAAAATATCGGTCCAGCGGATTACAGCAGGTGGAAGCGTTTCATTTTCCGCCACAGGGTGGTGCGCGGCAGGCCTAAGATTTCGGCGGCACGGCTTTTATTGTAGTTTGTCTTGATCAGGATCTCTTTTATATACTGCTTTTCCATGTCTTCCAAAGTGATGCAGCTCTGCGCGTCCGGACTGCCGATGCAGAGTTCCTGCATATCCGCAGGCAGGTCACGAATTGTCAGTTCAGGTTCGTCGGTCAGCGCGACGGCTCTTTCGATGATGTTCTCCAACTCGCGAACATTCCCCGGAAATGGGTAGTGAGCCAGAATTTCCAGTACTTGCGCGGAGACGCCTTCTGTCGCCTTGCCGAACGCCTTGCCGTATTTTTGGACGAAGTGGCGGACGAGCAGCGGAATATCATCCGATCTGGCCCTTAAGGGCGGCAGCGGGATATTCACAACATTGAGACGATAGTAAAGGTCTTCCCGGAAGTCCCCCGCTTCGACCAATTCTTTAAGCTCCCGGTTGCTGGCCGCGATCAAGCGGACGTCCACGGTAATCGGCTTAATGCCTCCCACCCGCAGGAAAGCGCGCTCTTGGACAAAACGCAGCAGCTTGACCTGCATGCTGAGCGGCATTTCGCTGATCTCATCGAGGAAAATCGTTCCCTTGTTGGCGGCTTCCAGCAGGCCGACCTTGGTTTCGGTGGCTCCGGTGAAAGCGCCCTTTTCATGACCAAAGAGCTCGTTGGTGATCAACTCTTCGGTGAATCCACCGCAGTTGAAGGAGATAAACGGCCGGTCTTTTCTCGAACCGCGCTGATGCAAGGCCCTGGCGATCATCTCTTTGCCGGTTCCGCTTTCACCGCAAACAAGCACATTGCAATCCAGGGACGCCACTTTATCGATTAAGCGGAAGACCTCCAACATCGCCTTGCTGTTGCCGATCATGTTGGCGGGCCGGCTCTGGTAAAACAGGGCCTCCTTGAGGGCTTCCTTTTCTTTTACCAGCATGACCTTGTCCAGGGCACGCCGGACCAGGAGTCTGAGCTCGGCTATTTTGATGGGTTTAATCACATAGTGAAACGCTCCTGCCTGAATGGCTTCAATGGCGGAATCCACCGAGCTGTGGGCGGTGATAAGAATAACTTCGGCCCAGGGGCTGTGTTTGTGAACGATCTTAAGCAGATCCAGACCGCTCATGCCGGGCAGGCGTAGGTCGCATAGAAACAGGTCGAAGCCCACCCTTTTCAAACGTTGCAGGGCCGATTCGCCGTCCGGAAACGTCTCGATTGTATAGGGCCCTTTGGAAAGCCCCCGCTTTACCTCACGGCCCACAATGGGTTCATCGTCGACAATGGCGATCCTAAACTGCTCCATCCGCTCTTTCCTGGACGTTCCGGCTGGAAAACGGTAGAATAATGGAAAAGCGCGTGCCTTGCCCGGGTTTGCTCTGCACTTCCATCCGGCCTCCATTCTTCTTAACGATATTGTAACTCACCGAGAGACCGAGCCCGGTGCCGACACCTTCTTTCTTGGTGGTGAAAAAGGGATCGAAAATCTGGCTCAGGTTTTTAGGGGGAATACCGGGTCCGTTGTCTATTACGTCTATGCGCGCTTCAGTGGAAATCTCCGCCGGTCCGATTCTCACCGTCAGCTTACCGCCGTTTTCCATGGCTTGAATGCTATTCATGAAAAGGTTGAGCAAAACCTGCTGCAACCCGCCACGGTCCAATCGCGCGATGGAAAGCCCGCCGATAACCTCTTTGTGGAACTCAATATTGTTCAACTTCATCTCATTGTTGACCAGTCGCGCGGTTTTATCGACGATTTCCTCTAGATTGAGTTCCTCCAACTTTGGATGGCTGGCGCGTGAAAATTCGAGCAGGTTTTTGACGATTTCACTGGTCCGATCGGCCTGATCCATGGCTTCCCGGTACAAGCGCTGACGCTCGGCCGGATCCATGTTGATGCCGTCTTCGATCAATGATTCCAGTATCAGCGACAGATTGTTGACCGGATTGTTGATTTCGTGGGCAATTCCGGCTGTCAACGTACCGATCGAAGCGATCTTACGGGACTGAATCAGTTGTTCCTGCTCTTTTTCCAGCTCCGCCACCATCCGGTTGATAGCGGTTACCAGGCGGTGGATTTCATTGCTGGCATCGCCGCCATAGGGAGTGATGCGCTGAAAAGCCCCCTGGGCCACCGCCTCCGATTCACGGGTGATCCGGGCCAAAGGACGAACAATTTTTTTGCCGATCATGTATATAACGAATCCCAGCAGCACCACCAGCAAAAGAAGGCTTATAATCGGCAACGGAATCATCTGCTGGATGAGGCGGTGGATGTCCCGACGCTCGGCCGTGACCAGTTGATCGGCCAAGTTGAGCAGGTTCCGGCCACTGTCTCGAATCTGCTCCTGCAGGTTGGCGCAGCCTCCTTGATCACAGGCACCCTGCCGTAAACGGGCCATTAATGTTGCGTAGTCACGATTATGTTGAACGAAATTCGTGTAGTTTTTCCGACCTAATGCCTCTATCACGGTATCGCGCTCCCTCTCAAGGGCCGAGGCCAGCTGGTTGCTATAGGCAAGGTTTTCTTTAAAGCTGAATTCTTGCTGATTGAGAAAAACGTTCTTTTCGTGGCGCCGCATCTCCAGGATGCTGGATTTCAGCTCATCGGCCAGTTCGAAAAGCTGCATTGAGTGCGACAGGTGCCTGAAATTGCTGAAGTTGACAGAGATAATAACGGCAATGAAAACAAAGCAGATCGAAAAGGCCAGCATGATCTGCGCGCGAATGGTCTTGGGAATCAGATTCATCGGATTAAAAAACGATCCTTCGCAAAAAAATCAAACCAAAAGGAACCGGCACGCTCGCATATCGAACAGATCGTCGGGTGCACGAGGCACCCATCTTCCCCAGAGCCTATAGAGCAATATAAATAAGGACTTCCAGAGCATGTCAAACCGGCGCTTGTGTGTCAATCTCAAATTTTCTTCCTGGAAGCTCGGCTGCCAAGCCTCCCTCAACTTATCATAAAGTCTATATTTGTCGTCGATAGTGTACCCTCATATGCGCATCTTTGATCAGCTCGCTGAGCTTTTCAATGTCTACAGGCTTTTGCAGGTAGCCGAAGGCCCCCAAGCGGCGGCATTGTTCTTCGTCAGCCGGCGATCCTTTACCGGTCAGGATAATGACTTCAATCTCGGGCCGTATCTGTTTCACCTTTCGCAGCACTTCAAGGCCGTTGATTCCCGGCATCTTAAGATCGATGATCATGACTTCCGGATCGTCCTCTTTTACAATCTTCAGTGCCGATTCCCCATCATAGGCGACGGCGGAACCCATGTCGCGCAATTGCAGGCGTTCGGACAAGGTTTGGGCCAATTCCCGCTCATCATCCACCAGGAGTACCCGATCCGGCAGGCTGAAATCATGTTTGTGGTAAATGCTCGCCCGGCTATTGTCATGGCCGACTGTGACGGCCACCGATTCAACCCCGTAGACTTTGGACGCAATGGATTTGAGTTCATCTTCAAGCCGGCTGAGCAACAGCACCCGCTTGTGAATGCTCAGCGTTACGGCGCCCTTGCAGGCGGTCACCTCCACATCATGCCCTTCCTCGACCAGCGTCACCTCGACCTGGGCGGCCAGCCTGAAATCGTCGACCGCCTGTCTCGATGCGGCGGTGGTCCGTACGACATCCTTGAGGATATTTTCCTCGATCAAGGTGCTGGCTT
>JASFER010000266.1:0-8568 GCA_050124755.1 Desulfobacteraceae bacterium | reverse complement strand
TTTAAATTTTGTTAGAAAATAATATGCTCCTTACAACATGTCAACACGCCAAACTGCCTTTGGGGTTCGGGGTTCATTGTTCTTTGTTCCTGGTTCATGGTTTGTTACAAAATTAAGGATTCCAGATTGAAGGGATCGTCCTTTAAGAGGGCAATATAATAAAATATCCGCATTAAGCTCTTTTCTCAAAGATAGTATGCCTGCCTGGTGGACTCTCAATAAGCTATAAATGATGTATCCAACTGAATTTATAACTAATTACAAATTTCAAAGCATCATGTTTTTGGTACAGAATTTTAGTACGAGCATTTTGCGTTACTGCATCTGCCAACAGGCCTTCCCAGAAAATCATGAAATCATAATATTGCATTCTGCCATAATAAACCATGAACCAAGAACTAAGAACCATGAACCATAAACTATGAACCACGAACCATGAACCACGAACCATGAACCACGAACCATGAACCACGAACGATGAACCATGAACCATGAACCATGAACCATGAACGATGAACCATGAACCATGAACCATATCTTCATTTCCGCAACCGGTCGAGCCGTAATCGCTGGCGGTCGTCAAAGAGCCTGCGCGAGCCCAGCCACACCGCTGTCATGGTCCCCATGCCGGTGCCCCCCGCAATCAAGAACATGATTAAAATCTGATACTTAACAGCTTCCATGGGGGGATTTCCCCCCAGGATCTGGCCGGTCATCATGCCCGGCAGGCTCACCAATCCGGCCGCCATCATGGAGTTGATGATGGGGATCAGCCCGCTGCGGATGCTTTCCCGCCTGATTTTGTCGATGGCCTGGCTCCAGGTGCCGCCGAGCATCAAGCGCCCTTCAATCAGGTTACGCTGGTCCCATGCAGTGGCGGTGAGGCGATCCAGGCCAATGGCGATGCCGCTCATGGTGTTTCCCAGCATCATGCCCAACAAAGGGATGGCATATTGGGGTGTGTACCAGGGATCTACCGATACGATCACGTTCAGGGCTAAAACCGTAATGGTGAAGGATGAGATGAACATGGACAGGGTGCCGACGCCAAATCCCCACCATCCGATATATTTGCGCTTTTGGCGTCCCATCACCTCCCGCCCGGCGGCGAGCAGCATCACGGTGGCCATGATCCCCATCCACCCCAAATGCACATGGGAAAACAGGGCTTTGAGCACGAGTCCGATGAGCAGCAGCTGAACCGTGGTGCGCAAGGCGGCAACGATGATTTGGCGCACCAGCCCGAGATGCATTCGCCAGGAGATCAGGGCCAGCAAGATGATCAGTCCCGCGGCCAGGGCAAGGTCCGCGGGCGTCAGCGTGACAATGGTCATCGGACCTCCCTTGCCTTGACGCCCGGGGCATTCAATATGATCAGGCGGCCGTTTCTGATGGCGTAAACAGGTCTGCAGTTGCGTTTGAGCTGTTCCAGGTCATGGCCGACCCAGACAATGACCGCCCGGCGCTCCAAACGATAGGTATTGAGCAACCGCTCTGCACGGGCCGTATTTTCCCCATCCAGGTTGGCGGTGGGTTCGTCCAGCAGCAGGACTTTGGGTTTTAGCATCAGGAGTCTTAACAAGGCCAGCCGCTGGCGCTCACCGCTGGAAAGCCGGCTGATTTGCCAATCCAGCACTTCCGGGCCAAAGCCCAAAGCTGTCAGCCACGGTTCATAAACATCTGAAAAGTGATGTTTTACATGGTCATGCCACCAGGCGCTTTCAGCAGGGAGCAGGCCCACCTGGCGGCGCCATTGATGCACCGGCATCGCCTCTGACGCCACGCCGTCCAGCCACATCCGTCCGTCGTGGGGATCCAGGTCAGCCAAGGCCCTGAGCAGGAGGGTCTTGCCGGTTCCAGAAGGGCCGGTGAGGCCCACACATTGGCCCGGCGCCAACTCGAGGTTGATGTCATTGACGGTCCGGACGCCGAAATGGGACACTTTAAGACCGCTTGCCACGTCGCTGTTCCAAAGATTTCAAAACCACCATCAGTACGGATATGGCGGCCGGTGTGATACCTGAGATCCGCGATGCCTGCCCCAATGAGACCGGCCGCACGGCGGACAATTTCTCTTTCAGTTCATTGGAAAGACCATGGACCTGCCCGTAATCAAAATCATCGGGCAACTTGATCTTTTCCAGGTGCTTGAACCGTTCGATCTCCGTCAGATGGCGCTTGATGTAGCCTTCATACTTGACTTCGATTTCCACCTGCCGGGCCACCCGCGGATCGACCGGTTCCGGTGCCGGAGCGAGCCGATCAACGGCGGCATATCCCATCTCCGCCCGCTTGAGCAGTTGGTCCATGTGAACGCCGTTGGTCAAGGGATTGGTGCCTTGGGCGGCGAGATAGGCATTGACATCCGGCAAAGGCTTGATGACGGTCCGCCGAAGCCTTTGGATTTCATCGGCAATCTGCAGCTTGCGCTCGGCGGCGTCTTTGGCGGCATCCCTGGAGACCAAACCGATTTCGTTTCCGATCTCCATCAATCGCAAATCCGCATTGTCCTCGCGCAGCATTAACCGGTATTCGGCGCGCGATGTAAACATCCGGTAAGGCTCTTTGGTGCCTCGCGTCACCAAATCATCCACCAGTACGGCCATATAGGCCTGGGAGCGATCCAATATGAAGGCCGGACGTCCCTGAATCCTGCAAGCGGCGTTGATGCCGGCCCACATCCCTTGAGCCGCCGCCTCTTCGTACCCCGAGGTGCCGTTGATCTGTCCGGCCATATAGAGTCCGGAAACCTTTTTGGTTTCCAGGGTCGGCTTGAGCTGAACAGGATCCACGAAGTCATATTCAATGGCATAGGCGGGTCGCATTATTTCCGCCGCTTCCAGACCTTCCACGGAACGCACCACCTGGATTTGAACGTCCAGCGGAAGACTGTTGCCCAAGCCGCTGGCGTAGATCTCTTCGGTATCCAGCCCCTCGGGTTCCAGGATCACCTGGTGCCGATCCTTGTCGGGAAAACGAACGATTTTATCTTCAAAAGAGGGGCAGTAGCGCGCCGGCACCCCCTTGATCATCCCGCCGTGCAGGGCCGATAGATGAAGATTGTCGCGCACCAGTCGGTGCACCCGTTCGCTGGTGAAACCGATATAGCTGGTCATCTGCGGCAGCGGAAAAGTGTCATTGGAAAAGGAAAAGGGGCGTTGTACGCCTTCCATCTCCTGGGCGGTAAATTTTGAAAAGTCGATGGTTCCACGGGACAGCCGGGGCGGCGTGCCGGTTTTCATGCGGCCCAGCTCGAACCCGATGCGGCCTAAGCTTTCCGCCAACCCGTATGCGGCGAATTCCCCGGCCCGGCCCGATTTGATGGATTTGAAGCCGATATGGACCAATCCGCTGAGAAAGGTGCCGGTGGCCAGAACCACCGCTTTAGCCTGGTAGCCATAGCCGGTGTTGTCTTCCAATCCCACCACATGATGGTTCTCCACCATCAACTGTTCCACCAGGGCTTGCTTGAGGTCCAGGTTGGGCTGACGTTCGATCACCGCCTTCATGGCCACATGGTAGCGGTTTTTGTCATTCTGGGTTCGTGAAGATTGAACTGCGGGCCCTTTTTTGGTGTTGAGCATTTTATACTGGATGGCTGTCCGGTCGGTGATCTTGGCCATCTCGCCGCCCAAGGCATCCACCTCGCGCACCAGTTGCCCCTTGGCCATCCCCCCGATGGAGGGGCTGCAGGGCATGGCCGCTATTTTATCCAGGTCGATGGCCATCAAAAGGGTACTGCACCCCATCCGGGCTGCCGCCAGCGCCGCTTCACAACCGGCATGGCCGCCGCCCACTACGATGATGTCGTATGTTTTCAGATAGGATGGCATCGTCGCTTCCTATTATCGGTGTCCCCTTTAAAGGTCAAGGGTGATGAAAATTAGTTCATGGTTCTTGGTTCATGGTTCTTGGTTCATTGTTCTTGGTTCTTGGTTCATCGTTTGCGGTTATTTGAGGGGCCGGGGAGTTTTCCCCGCCATGCCCGCGCAGGCGGGCATCCAGGCAAATCGATGATAGGCCTTCTGGATTCCGGCCTTCGCAGGAATGACATTGCTTTGGATAAAAAACTCCCCGACCCCTCGGTTACTTAGTTGCAAAAGCTTTGTTGAGATGAGTTGCCAATGAGGATACAATTGGTTTGTGAATGAAATTCTGGTAGTGGCACTATCAAAAGGTTTGTTTGCAGTCTAATTTAAGAAAATACAAACCAGAAACCAGAAACCAATTTCTTTTTATGAAAAAACGTTTTTACGATCTGAACACTTATTTCCGGGACCGGTACGGGGAGCGGGTTCATAAGATCTCCATCGATGCCGGTTTGACTTGCCCCAACCGGGACGGGACCATAAGCGCGGCCGGGTGTATTTTCTGCAATGCCAAAGGCTCAGGCACCGGCAATTTTGCCAGGGGATATACCATCACCCAGCAGCTGGAGGGCAGCAGGGAGCCGGTGATCAAACGATTTAAAGCGAAAAAATTTATCGCCTATTTTCAATCCTTTACCAATACATATGCCCCTTTTGAGACTCTAAAAAAGATATATGATGAAGCACTGGCCGTCCCCGATGTGGTGGGGCTGGCCATCGGCACGCGGCCCGATTGCATCTCCGAAGAGATTCTGGATCTGTTGCAAGATTACGCCGAAAAGTATCTCATTTGGATCGAATACGGCTTGCAATCCTCCCACGATCCCACCTTAAGGCTGATCAATCGCGGACATGATGTTCAAGCCTTTGAAGACGCCGTTAGGGCAACCGCCGGAAGGGGTATTCAGATCAGCGCCCATATCATCCTGGGATTGCCCGGCGAGACCAGACGGGAGATGTTGGCAACGGCCGATTATATTGCCGGTTTGCCCATTGACGGCGTCAAGCTGCACCTGCTCTATGTCATCAAGGGCACCGCCATGGAGCGGATATACAAGTCCGGGCAGTACCGCTGCCTTGAGCGCGGCGAATACATAGACCTGGTTTGCGATGTTATGGAGCGGATTCCGGGAAACATGGTGATCCAACGCCTCACCGGCGATCCCCATAAACATGAATTGGTCGCTCCCTTGTGGGCTCTGGAAAAAAATGAAAATATAGCGCTTATTCGGCAACGCCTGGAAGAACGGGATACCTGGCAGGGCAGGCTTTTCGAAAGTCAGGCATCCGGGCTTATTTGAAAACCCGGCTTTCCCATACTTTCTTGGGGTTATCCGAGAGGGGGGCAGAGGGCGGTACGGCAACCTTGGAAACCATTGATACCTCTCTTTCCTCTTTAGAAACCGTTTTTTTGATGTTGTCTCCTTCAGGCAGCCTTGCGGCCGTTCCCTTGGAAAATGCCCAATCATAGATGCGGGAATAATCAAAAAAATAGACCACCGGCGCACCTTGCGCCGTCACGCACTCCCATACGTCGACGGGGCGTCCTTCCAATTCTCGATGGGCCAGCGGTTCCACCTGAAAGAGGCGCAGGTACTCGTATTGTTGCGCAACGGCAGTGACACCTATGGCGCTGTCCGCTGTCAGTCCCATCTCATGGGTGATTTCGCCACGGGCCACCCTCTCGCGGGCAATTATCCGGCTTAGATACTCCCGGGCGATGAAATTATAAGGGTCCATCTTCAAAGCCGTGACCAAATGGGCACGCATCTCAACGGTGGACGCTTGTGCATAAAAGCCGGCAATGGCGTAGGTCGCATGCCAGTCGGAGTAATGGTCGCCGCCCAGTCCACGCGCTTTTTTCAAAATTTGCACCGCTTCGCTCAGCCTGCGTTGCTTGATGAGGGTTTGGGCCTCCCTAACAAAGTCCTGAATTTGATTCAGATAAGGGTCTCCGGGACCATATATCCGCTCTGGCTTGCGAAGTTCTGTATTGGCCAGATAGATCTCGACCCTGCGATTGGACGCCCGTCCCGACGCATGGCGGTTGTCCGCCACGGGGTTCTCTTCGCCCTTCCCCAAGGCCATGACCACGGCGGCATCGAACCCAAATGCACTGATGATTGCACGCCGAATCGCCTGAGCCCGTTTTCGGGACAATTTATAGTTGTGCTGTTTATCCCCAACGGCGTCGGTATAACCCACAATGAAAATCCGGCTTTCGGGTTTCACCTCGTATTTTTGAAAAAAGCGCCGCAGTTCAGCCTTGTTTTCAGCCTCCAGAAAGGCTTTGCCGCTGTTAAAATGGATCACCAAGGATGCTTGCCGGCCGGCTTCCGCTTTCACGGCCGGTAAACCAATCGAAATCAAACAAACGATTATTCCAACCCATATCGCTTTGAATCTATTCATATCCTTGAATTCCAATGTTGATGAATCATCCCCACAAGAGATATCGGCAAGGCCCCGATAAATCTTGAGGCAAGCATCTTGCTAGACTAAAAAGACTCCCGGCCATGACAATCCGCATCCAGGTCTTAACTTAAACCTGATTCAGGCGCACTTTTGCACAATCAATTTTTCGCGGCACGCATGGGCAGAATAAGTACACAACGCATCCGCTGGCACAAAGCCATTGCGGAAATCGACCAGGCAAAGTGGGATGCCCTGGCCGTTCCGCTGCAGACCCCTCTGCTGGAATGGCACTGGCTTCACCACCTGGAAGCATCGGGCAGCATATCGCCCGATCATGGATGGCACCCTTGCCATTTGACAATGTGGGAAGGGCAAAAGCTGATTGCTGCCGCCCCGCTCTATATCAAAACCCATAGCGATGGTGAATTCATCTTTGACCATTGGTGGGCTCAATTGGCCAAGGACTATGGTATCAACTATTATCCTAAAATGGTGGGAATGAGCCCGGCCACACCGGCGACGGGTTATCGATTCTTAATGGCGGATGGTATCGACCAACCCAATGTGATGGCCGGTATGCTGACCGCCGTCGATGATGCTTGCCGGCAGCGCCGGGTTAACAGCTGTCACTTAAATTTCGTTGATTTACAATGGTTTGACAAATGGCCGTCCAACGGTTTTACCGGTTGGCGGCATCAATCGTTCCTGTGGAGCAATCCGGGTTATGAATCCTTTGACGATTACCTGCAAACGTTTAAGTCTTCCCAGAGACGCAACATCCGCCGGGAATGCCGACGAATGGAGACTTATGGTATCGATATCCGGGCGCATCTGGGCCATCAGATCAATCCGGACATGGCCGAAACCATGTATACCTACTATTTAAAGACCAATGCCCGTTACGGACCGTGGGCGGCGCGCTATCTCAACGGCGATTTTTTCCAGCGAATTTTTAAAGAGTACCGCCACCGCCTGTTGATCATTGCCGCCTACCAGCAACCATCCAGCCGTCCCGTGGCGCTTTCCATGCTGTTGGTCAAAGGCAAGCACCTCATCGGGCGGTACTGGGGATGCGACCATCCCATCAAGGATTTGCATTTCAATATGTGCTTTTATGCGCCCATCCAATGGGCCATTGAAAACGGCATTCAAACCTTTGATCCGGGGGCCGGTTCAGCCCATAAAATCTATCGCGGATTTAGAGCCGTGGCCAATACGAGCCTGCACCGGTTTTACGATTTGCGCCTCGAGCTCCTGTTCCAGCACCTCATCGGTGAAGTGAACCGTGTGGAAAAGTCCAATATCGAGGCATTAAACCGTCAGCTGCCGTTAGCCAAAAATGATTAGAACTCAACTTTCGGTTTTGGAATTTTGAAATTTCTGTCGCTGGCATATATTTTAAAGGCGGCCATTAAACAACTGTAACGGGAAACGATGGATGTCAGGCCGGCACGGAGGCCGGTCCTGCTCTGGAACATAACGCTGGCAGCAGTAGTTTGCCGACTAAGGGCGGGCTTGGGAGCCCCACCCTACGAAAACCATCTGCATTGCTGAAATGGCTATAAAAACGTAGGGCCGGCCTCCATGCCGGCCGGTTTTAAGCATCGACTTGGGGCATAGGCCCGACTGCCCATTTGGCTATCCGCACCGGGTCTTTTGGTGGCAATAGGTGAAACCCAAAAGTTGTATTTTATGTGTTAAGCAAATGTATTCTATCGATTTTTATATAAAATCAGACCCGATCCGCCACTAAAAACTTTATCCTAACAACCTTCAGCCTTGGCTTTATTCTCTAACTTGGGAGCTTGAGGTTTGTGGAGAACCGGATTGTCAAAAAGGATTAGTTATCCGGTTCCAGCGTCATCATGAGAGGATACCCGTTTTCACGGGCCAAGGCCGTTACGGTGGCGACTTTGGTCTCGGCAATTTCCCGCGGGTAGATGCCGGCAACGCCGCGACGGCCTTTGTGCACGCGCCACATCAGCTCGGTGGCCTCAGCCAATCCCTTGTGAAACAGGCGGACCAGGATTTCCACGACAAACGCCTTGGGCGTAAAATCATCGTTGTAAAAGACCACTTTATACATGGAAGGTTCGTCGATCTGGTCTTCCACCGCGTTGACGGTTTGTTCGATGACGCTGTCTTTCGTCTGATCCATCGGGTGTTCCCTGAATACAATTAAAGCGTTGCGGCATTCGTTGATGGTGATGAATAAGATCAACTTAATATCTATCTATTGAGAGTCAACGGGGGGCATGGCCGACATTGCTAGTGTTGTGTCCCA
>JASFER010000265.1:0-8570 GCA_050124755.1 Desulfobacteraceae bacterium | reverse complement strand
TCCCGGGCAATGGTGATGGCGGTATACTTCCGGCCGTAGTCGCCGATGTAGCCCGTGACCTTTTTAATGGTGCCGGTAACGGAGGCGACGACGGACGGTCCTGATGAATCGTTCCACGACAGGCGCTGCCCGGTTTTGACGTTGGCGCCGACTTTGATGGTTTCCGATGGCGCCATACCCATCTCCTGCGGCAGAAGCAGGGTTACGCTCTCGGTCTGGGGGACCGTAACGGGTTGGCGGAGGGATGTGCTCAACAGCTCGTAGTGAAACGTGGGTTTGGCGTATCCGAAAAACGATTTCGATGGCATGGCTTAACCTTTACTGGGCTGCAAAGAAAATGGTTGGTTGACGATCAACTTCAAAAAACGGCCTCCTGGTCCGCTAAACATGGCATTTTTTGCAATGTTCCGACCCCGGTTGGGGGCCTTTTCCGAATTGCTCGTGGCACTGCGTACATTGCTGATGGAAGGCATCGGAGCGCTTGGGGTATTCGGCATCTTCCACCTCGGACTCATCGTGGCAATCCAGGCAGCCTTGGGGGATGACCCCTTCTTCCGGTTTGGGAACATGGCACTCGCCGCAGCCGATCAGGCCGGCTTCATCATCCGGCGTATGGTGGTGGCAATCGTAGCAGTCCAGTCCGTAGCCCGTTGCGCCGGTGTGGGTCTTGTGGTCAAAAAGCACCTTGCCGGCTTTGGTTTGATACATCAGGCGGATGGGGGTTTCCGGTTTTTCCACCGGGAAAGCGGCGTAACAGACAATTGCGATCAGCAACAGGTGAGCCGCCACGCCGATAACGATCATGCGGTGCTTCTTCGAAGTCATCTGCACAGGTTCCTTACTGTTCTTAAATGGTTGGATACAAATCACACGAAGGCAAAAAAAAAGCCAAGAGATCCGAGTACCATAAAGGCCTTTTGCTTTCAAGTCTTTTGTGAAATGGGCGCCAACCGGGAGGGACGGGAGCCGGTGCTCGTCCTTATTGGCCCTTTCACGGAAATCGAGAGTTGCATTTTCGGCGGATTGAGTCCACAATGAATTTTAATGGGCCTGCCGAACCATCTTTCGGAATACCCTGGTTATTCAATTATTTCGCCATGTTGTTTGGCAGTCTCCATTGCCCTCACCGTTTGAAATTCCTGCCGTCATTTTGAAGGAGGAGCCTATGATAAAGCGGATATGGACATATTGGTAAAAGAGGTGACCTCATGACAACTGCGATGGGCACCACCGGGCTGATTTTTAATGAACCGCTGTTATGGGAAATGGGCGCCAAGGGGCGCATGGGATTCTCAATGCCCTCTCAAGACGTTCCCGGTGTGCCGGTGGATGAGCGGTTGACCGGCGAGGGGCCTGACTTTCCTGATCTGTGCGAACCGGATATCGTGCGCCATTACACCCGCTTGAGTCAATGGAATATCGGTGTGGACAATGGGATGTATCCCCTCGGATCATGTACCATGAAATACAATCCCAGGACCAATGAACGTCAATCTGCATTGCCGGGTATTGCCGCTGCCCACCCGCTGCTGCCCGCGGGTCATTGCCAGGGATTATTGGGTTTGATCTATAAGCTGGAGCGGTTTTTGGCTGACATTACTGGCCTTGACGCCGTCACCCTTCAGCCGGCTGCCGGTTCCCAGGGAGAGTTGACCGGCATGATGGTTTTCCACGCCTACCATGCCGGCCAAGGTCGACCCCGCTCCAAAGTCCTGATTCCCGACACTGCCCATGGGACCAATCCTGCCAGCGCCACCCTTTGCGGCTTCAAATCCGTTCCGGTGCCTTCCAACGATCAAGGCGTGCTGGATGCCCAAACGGTTGCCGATCTGATGGACGCAGAGGCCGCCGGTATCATGGTGACCAATCCCAACACCCTGGGATTGTTTGAGGACAATATCAATGCTGTGGCTGACGCTGTGCATGCCAAAGGCGGCCTGGTTTATTGCGACGGGGCCAACTTCAATGCCGTGATGGGCGTGGTGGATATGGCGGCGTGTGGCGTGGATGTGCTGCATCTCAATCTTCACAAGACTTTTTCGACGCCTCACGGCGGGGGCGGGCCGGGCGCCGGCCCGGTATGCGTCACCAAGGCGCTGAAACCTTTTCTGCCCATTCCCCGGGTGGTCAAAGAGAACAATCGCTATGAGTGGCGTGAAGATTTTCCCCAATCCGTGGGCAGGCTGCATGCCTTCTATGGTAATTTTGGAATTTTGGTCCGGGCTTACAGCTATATTCTAAGTATGGGAGGCGTGCTTGAGCAGGTGAGTCAGCATGCGGTGCTCAACGCCAATTATATAAAGGAGGGGCTTAAAGATCTCTTCCACTTGCCCTATGACAGACCATGCATGCATGAATGCGTTTTCACCGACAAGTTTCAGCTGCCGCACAAGGTTTCCACTTTAGATATGGCCAAACGGTTGATGGACTATGGTTTTCATCCACCAACGATTTATTTTCCCCTGGTGGCCAGCGGGGCCATCATGATAGAGCCCACCGAAAGTGAATCCAAAGATACACTGGACGGCTTTATCGCAGCCATGCGGCAGATTGCCAAAGAGGCCCGAGAAACACCCGGGCGTTTGCGCCAGGCGCCGCATTATCCAAAAATGAAGCGTTTGGACGAAGCTTTGGCGGCGCGGAAGCCCTGCTTGTGCGGATAGCTATAATGGAACAAACCGGATATCTGCTGGATTTGCCGATCACCAACTATCGCCGGGCCCACGATTTACAATTGTCGGTGGTCAAGGCGCGTCATGCCGGACGGATAGATTCCGACGTGGTGGTCATGCTCGAGCATGCGCCGGTGTTTACTTTGGGGCGCCGGGGCGGGATGGAAAATCTGCTTGTTTCCACAGCCTATCTGGAAGCACGTTCCATCCAGTTGGTACCTGTCGAGCGCGGCGGCGACATCACCTATCATGGCCCCGGTCAGCTGGTGGTTTATGTGCTGATGGATATCAAAGGCCGTCCAATGGGCGTCGCCGATTTTGTCACCCGTTTGGAAAACGCCATGGTGAGAACGGCGGCCCATTGGGGAGTGGCCGCCACAGGCGATACCGCCAACCGGGGCGCTTGGGTCGACGGTCGCAAACTGGGCAGTGTCGGTATCACCGTTCGCCGGGGGATTACTTTTCACGGGCTGGCTTTGAATGTCACTACGGATTTGGAACCCTTTCAATGGATCAATCCCTGCGGAATCAAAACGTGTTCCATGACGACCTTGGTGCGTGAGGCCGGGGGGGCAATAGAAATGGCGACGGTGCGCCGACAGATGGCGCTGCATTTGAGTGAGCTGTTGGATATGGAGCTGACGCGCATAAGTTTGGATGATATAGAAGCTAGATTGTGAATGGATTTTTTAGCTATGCTTGAGCGGCCATATTTGCATTTGCGCGTCAGCGTTTTAAGTGTTAGATGTCAAGTTTAAAGGGGTTGTATTTTATCGATTGCAATAAGGTATTTCGTACTGCGACGGTCTATATGATCAATGACTTGTTAAAACCAGAGCGGAACTTTTTCTAATGAAGATCACTCCTAAGCCACCTTGGCTCAAACGGCGTTTGCCTGTTGGTCCTGAATTTGAGCGGACGCGCAAGCGCCTCCGTGCGGGAAAATTACACACCGTTTGTCAAGAGGCGCATTGCCCTAATATATTTGAGTGTTTTTCCCAGCACACCGCCACTTTCCTCATCTTGGGAGATCGTTGCACACGGGATTGCACTTTCTGTGCGGTTCAAAATGGTCCCGAAGGGCCGCCGGATGAAGATGAACCCCGGCGTGTGGCAACGGCTGCGATGGAGATGGGATTGCGATACGTGGTGGTCACCTCAGTGACCCGGGATGATCTTGAAGATGGCGGGGCAGGACATTTTGCTCATACCATTCGGGCATTGCGGGAATCCATCGATCAGGTGTGCATTGAGGTGCTCATTCCCGACTTTCAAGGGAGTGAAAAGGCCCTTCATACCGTTCTCGATGCCAAACCCGATGTAATAAACCATAATATTGAGACCGTGCCCAGCCTCTACCCGGAGGTTCGTCCCCAGGCCGACTATCCACAATCCCTGGAATTGTTGCAGCGCGCTTTGAACTATGCGCCTGATATTCCGACCAAATCAGGGTTGATGTTAGGCTTGGGTGAAGATCGCCAGGAGCTTCGGCAGACCCTGGCGGATCTGCACACCTCCGGCTGCCGGATCTTGACCCTGGGGCAATATCTGCAGCCTTCCGCCGATCATCATCCCGTTCGGCGTTTCGTTCCTCCTGAAGAATTTGATCAATGGCGTCAAATTGCCTTGGAAATCGGTTTTGCTGAGGTATCGAGCGGCCCGTTTGTACGCAGCTCCTACCACGCCAAGGATGTTTTTCAGAATCTATCTGTCTGAATCCGCTTTTAAGAAATACACCAATCAACCTCTTGTCATTTTAAAATCAATGTCATTCACTTAAGGCTTTGATGCTTTTCAAATGTATTTTCGGGATCGAAATCGCTATCGGGATCGGTATCGAACATTTCGTATTATCGTTGTTTTCGATTTCGATAGCGATCCCGATGGTTTTTTCCAGCATAGAATCCCCTTAAGTTAATGGTATTGATTTTAAATATTGCAAAATATTAAAATATAATAAATTTTTTACATAAATGTTTTACAAAAACCATTTTTATACATTATTGTATTTTTGATGGATTTGCGGTGTCGCCATATGCTTTGCATATGTCGCCTTATTTCAATCAGTTACATATTTGGTGGCGGGTTCGCAGGTTGGCACATACCTTGCTCGACATGGGTAGGCATATATACCGGTCCGTAAACAAAATCAGCCTTTGACGTTAACCACAACCTGGAATGATACAAAATTCGCCATGAACATGTTAGTTCGCAAAAACCAGGAACTCAGTGCCATACTCCATATCAGTCAATTGCTCACCAGTTCCTTTGACCTGGAAAAAAACCTCAATGCCGTAATGAAATCATTGGCCGGCCGATTGGAAATGCAGCGCGGGTGCGTATTTTTGCTTGATCAACTATCTAAAGAGATACAAATCGTGGCTGCTTACGGATTGAGCCTCGAGGAGATCCAGCGGGGGAAATATCGCATTGGGGAGGGTATTGTGGGACGCGTGATCGAGAGCGGTCAGCCCATGTTCGTGCCCAACATCGGCGAGGAGCCCAAATTTCTGAACCGAACAGCCTCGCGTCCGCAAAAGAGCGGCGTCTCGTTTCTTTGTATTCCAATTGAGTTGGACGGCAATATGCTGGGTGTCATCAGTGTTGACCGTATCTACACCGAAGCGCGCGGGAATGTGGATGATGACCTGCGGGTGCTCTCCATCGTTGCCTCCTTTATCGGCCAATTCGTAAAGCTATGGGAGAACTTTCGCAAGACGGAAAAAGAGTGCGGAGACCTGCGCTCCCAACTAAAAGAGAAGTTCAGCCTTTCCAACATTATCGGACAATCGCCGGCATTTCAACAGGTCTTAAAGGCTGTGTGCAAGGTGGCCGCCACAGACACAACCGTGTTGCTGCTGGGCGAAAGCGGGACCGGCAAGGAGTTGATCGCCCAGACCCTGCACTACCAGAGCAAAAGATCCAGTGAACCATTTATAGCCGTGAACCTGGCGGCCCTGCCGGAAAATCTCATCGAAGCGGAACTGTTCGGAGTAGAAAAAGGCGCATACACCGGTGCGACCGCGCGGAGAGTCGGGCGGTTTGAAATGGCCGATGGAGGCACCATCTTTCTGGATGAGATAGGTGAATTGCCCTTGACTCTTCAGGTGAAGTTGCTGCGAGTGCTCCAAGAGAGAACCTTTGAACGCATTGGCTCCTCCAACAGCGTTTCCGTGAAAGTTCGTGTGGTAACCGCGACGAACCGAAATTTACTGCAAGAGATTGCCAACGGCTGCTTTCGGGAAGATTTATATTGGCGTTTGAATGTGGTGCCGATCGTCTTACCGCCTTTGCGTGATCGTTCAGATGATGTACCTTTATTGCTTCGGTTCTATTTTGATAAATTCAACCGGCTCTATGATCGCAATGTCAGGCTGTCTGAAGAAGCGGTAACAAGATTGGCCGCCTATTCCTGGCCGGGCAATGTGCGTGAGTTGGCCAATATGGTGGAGCGCTTGATCATCATGGCCGAAGAAGAGGTCATTACTGAAAAAGATCTTCCGCTGAAAGCGAACTCCGCAGGGATAACGGAGGTCCATCCTAATGATGCCGCCTGCGTATACGAGGATCTGGGTACGGAAGTTGAACGTTTGGAACGCCTGCATATCATCCAGGCGCTGAAGCAAAACAAAGGCATCCAACAAAGAGCGTCAAAGGTCCTGGGAATCACTCCCCGGCAACTGGGTTATCGAATAAAGAAATATAATATTGATCTTAAAAGCCTCTAGTGTTGCGTCCCGGAACGATGTAACCTCTTTTTCATCACTATTCCGACAAAAATACTATAAGACAACCTGTATGCAGGATATCGGATTTTTTACCCGGCCGGCACAGAGGCCGGCCCTACGCGAATCACTCCGGTCCCTGGCGTTTTATGGGTTCCCGGGCAGGGTCGGGCTCTGCCCCGACCGGTTCAGAAGGTGGTGTTTGCGAAACCTAAAAAATCAGCTAAATATCCCTATTTGAGTGCTTATGGGGATAAACCCCACCCTCTTAGGCTGTTAAGATAACCGCGTTCTACATTTTTGAAGAGATAAATATCTACAATAATGAAGACATCTACAATACTGTCCGTAAACCCATCACTATTAAAATTGTATTTTAACTGCCAAGCCGGCTTAAATTTATTTTTCTTCCTTTAGTTTCAGTGGGTTACATATTGTGTTGAAAAATGGTTACTGATCTGGCACGGGTTTTGGAATACTACAAGTCAAAAAGAAAAGCTTAAAAGTATATTTTAAAGGAGAGAAACCAATGCGAAAAGTAGCCATTTACGGAAAAGGAGGGATCGGAAAGTCCACCACCACGCAGAATACTGTCGCTGGATTGGCCGAAATGGGTAAAAAGGTGATGGTGGTCGGATGCGATCCCAAGGCGGATTCCACAAGACTTCTGTTGGGCGGTTTAGCCCAGAAGACGGTATTGGATACGCTGCGCGAGGAAGGCGAAGATGTGGAACTGGAAGATGTCCGCAAATCGGGCTTCGGCGGATCTTTGTGTACGGAATCAGGCGGTCCTGAGCCGGGTGTCGGGTGTGCCGGTCGCGGTATTATCACTTCGATCAACTTGTTGGAGCAACTGGGTGCTTATGCCGAGAGCGAAGCATTGGACTATGTGTTTTACGACGTTCTGGGGGACGTGGTTTGCGGCGGATTTGCCATGCCGATTCGTGAAGGCAAGGCCCAGGAGATCTACATCGTGGTTTCCGGTGAGATGATGGCCATGTATGCGGCCAACAATATTTGCAAAGGAATCGTGAAATTTGCCGAGGCCGGCGGTGTACGCCTGGGGGGCCTGATTTGCAACAGCCGCAAGGTCGACAATGAGATGGAGATGATAGAGGCGCTGGCCGATAAACTCGGCACCCAGATGATTCACTTCGTACCCCGCGACAACATGGTACAACGGGCCGAGATCAACAGAAAAACGGTTATCGATTTTGAACCCGAACATTCCCAGGCTGAAGAGTATCGTACCTTGGCCAAAAAGATCGATGCCAATGAAATGAAGGTCATTCCGACGCCTTTAGCCATAGATGCGCTGGAAAAACTATTAATTGACTACGGTATCGCGGCTTAGGATTGGCTTCAATTCACCATCACCCTCAAAGAGGAGGGGGTAAAGGTTCTTCGCCATTAAATAGGAGAGTAAAAATCATGATATTAATTCGATCCATAGTCAGACCTGAAAAAGTAGACGACGTTTTGGCCGCATTGATGGAAGCGGGCTTTCCTGGCGTCACAAAGATGTCCGTGGTCGGCCGCGGTAAGCAGCGGGGTATAAAGATCGGCGAGATCACCTATGATGAAATTCCCAAAGAGTTGCTTCTGACCGTCGTAAAGGACCAGGATAAGGATTTTGCCATTCGCACCATTATCAAATCTGCACGTACAGGTGAGAAAGGTGCTTTTGGAGATGGGAAAATATTCGTCGTTCCAGTGGAAGAGGTATACACCATCAGCTCCGGCATAAAGGAGACTGTCGATGGAGAAACCGAAGAGGTGGCATTATGAAAGAGATATTCGCCATCGTGCGCATGAACAAAATGAACCAGACCAAACGGGCGCTTGCTGAGGTCGGCATTTCTTCCATCACTGCCCGTGATGCGTTGGGACGCGGGAAGGGATTGGTGGATATGCAACTGCTGGAGGGTGCGGAAAAAGGATATGAAGAGGCCATCTCCCAGCTTGGACAGACCCAGCGGATGATTCCCAAGCGGGCCCTTTTGATCGTGGTGCCGGACGAACTGGTGGATAAAACCGTCAAAACCCTGATTCAAGTCAATCAGACCGGAAAATCCGGGGACGGTAAAATTTTTGTCATGCCCTGCTTAAACGCCATACGCGTGCGTACCGGTGAAAGCGGTGACGCCGTGCTGGATGACGTTTAAGCCATCCT
>JASFER010000264.1:0-8589 GCA_050124755.1 Desulfobacteraceae bacterium | reverse complement strand
GCAAAATCCAGCACACTTTAACATCACTTCTCTTTTGGTCGCAAAATAAATACCACGAGATGTCTGACACTCGGCTTTTGTTGAGACGGAAAATTTGCCTTCCTTGCAGCAATACCCCTTCAGTGCTCCTGTTTTTGACGAATTTTGGCTTTTTTGCAGATTCGATGAAGACTGGGGAGTAGGCCGCAGTTCTCTTTGCGCGAGATATTCCGGTCGGTCAGCCGCTATCACCTGATTGCTAAAGAGACTCAAAATAATAACAATAATGATTTTCAAAAGAGATCGTTGTCGGTTCATACTCATATTCCCTTTGTGGCCCATTGCGTTCCAGCTTTAAGTTAACCAGCGGAGCTTCAGCAGTCAGTGCAAATGCGCTTGATTCAGCTTTCTTTTCCTCTTCGATCATATGGATGACATAACCATCTCCTATGGAAAGGATTGCGTATCATAGCCCAGGCAAAACATTGTGTTTGGGTTTTCCTGATGATCAAGCCAAGCCGTTCGATAAAAAAGTCTCATCCTTGATTATCAGCAACCACTTTTTTGCGGGCTTTTTGTAGCGTAACACCTTCATAACACATAGTAATTCATGCAGCAACTTATAAACTGAAGTACTCTATGCATACATGTTTTCCATTAAATCAAGTTAAGAACGTCAATCTAAGTTTTCATAATTAATCGGGCTTACATCAGTAAAAGAACTAGAACCTATCTCAAAAAACGGATTTTGGTCCAAGGTGTAGGCGGGGCCGGGTTTCAAACCGCAGGCATACTGTAGTATGTTGAGGATTTGAAAGCTGGCACCAACACCCAGATTGGGCCAAAAGACTTTTTTGAGATAGGTTCTAAAATGTTGGTCCTAAATTCGCCTTAAACGACTCTTTTTGATTCCAAAAAGGTATTTCCAAGGTAAATCATATTTCAAATAATTCCTTAAACCTGCTATGATGCACCCAAAAATGTGTGTCGAAGATCAAAAAACCGTTGTTTTAATTTCTATTTCTATAAATTATCAGATACTTAACTTGGTCCGACACTCAATTGACGTCCTTATCTAATTGAATAGACAGGCAATAAGTCTCCTCTAAATTTCTACATTGCTGGATATTGCGGGAATCGGTTCCGCACATCGACCCATTGTCCCATGATAGAAAAAACGCTATGCGTTACACAAATGGAGGTAATAAGCAGTTGAATTATTCAAACCCAAGGATTTCTTCACGCGGTCTTAGGATTTGTGTACTTCCGGTTTTTTTTATCATAGCGGTCTTCGGAGGGTGCTCATCTGAATCAAAGGGACCGAAATACGAGATCTTTCCTCCTGCAAAAGGTAAAGGCGCCATTGTTGTTGTCGCTTCTGGCTATTCAGGTCCGGGCCTATACCGTGATTTCTGTTCAAAACTCGCAGAGCTTGGCTACTTTACGGTGCTAATGGATGGGAAAGATTTATTCGACCCCGGCAGTATAGGTCTTATTGTACCTGGCATGGAAAACTTGCAGACCGTTATCGCTGAATCGAAATCTTCTCTACAAGCCATTCCCGGGAAAGTGTCTCTGGTCGGTTTTTCAGTCGGTGGCGCTGGAGTGCTGTCTTACGGTACGAAGTTGAAGGATCAGGTCTCTGCAGTCGTGGCCTATTATCCAGCTATTACCACGATGGGACGGGACATGAAGACCTTCGCGGCGGGGCTTCAGACGCCTGTCCTTTTGTTCGCCGGAGAGAAAGACTTATACCATAACTGCTGTTTGATCGAATCCATGCGGGAGCTGGCCGAGGCTCCGAAAACGGTCCCATTCGAGTTGGTTGAGTATTCAAAAGCCCACCACGGTTTCAATATCAAATCCCTGCCTTTCACTTACCGTCCTGAAGACGCCGCTGATTCATGGGCAAGAACAGTAGCATTCCTGAACCGCCTTCATCCTCCAGGGGGAAAATGAAGAACTTGGGAACGATAGGGGTCGCTCTTAATGCACCCGCTATACAAGAAGTGGGGATGGAGATTGAGGCATTACGTTTCCATGCTCAGAGAAAATGAGCAATGGGTTATAAACCGGCTGGATTGGGAAACGAATTAAGGCCTTGTAAATCGAAGTCTGTTTATGGAAAAAATCCAACAGCGTTTGATAAGATTCATTATGAAAACTTTATCCTCATTTAAACGGATTGCAGATCCGTAATTGATTGTCGATCAACAATCCGTCTTGCATATCCTCTGAGTAAAGGGTTTCGCACTTTCCAATAAGCGCAGCTGCGACGATCATCGCATCATAAACGCTGAGTCCATAACGTTCTGCTAAAAACAAGCCTTTGTCATGTGTCTCTACCGCTAACGGCTCGTTTGGACACAACATTCGAATCAGAGACAATACCTCATGGATCTCTTCCCATGACATACCCAGCTTGTGCAATGCAACATTGGCGATTTCATTGAGCACTTGTACGCTAATCAAACCGCCCTTGCGTAATACGATCTCGGCTCGATCGGCTTTGCCGGCATCAGCCGATAAAAGATAAATCAGGACATTGGAATCGATAAACGCTTTAGGCTCTGGCATTGGCGTCATCCCTGTCGAATTTGAAATCGGCAGGCAACTTTCCCCGGAATCGTCGCAACCGCTTTAAAATGGTCTCATTGTCAGGTTTTTTTCTGACCTTAAAGACCCGGTCATCAGCAATGAGCACTTCAATATCGTCGCCTTCGCGCAGTTCAAGCGCCTTAACCACTGCGACAGGCAACCGAATAGCCAGGCTATTTCCCCATTTTGCGACTTGCATGCTTTGCCCCTCCAAAAGATATACACAGTGCAAATGTATATCATTCAACAAGGTATTTCAAGATTAAAATTTGGATTCATTATTTCTTGGGAAAATACCAGGCCATCCTATTTGATTGCTCCATATCGTTCGATATTCGGCCTCTCAGGCGGTCGAGCTTATACCTGAAAAGCGGCAGGGTCGTCAAACAGCCTCTTAGATCCTACATCGCCCGGAATCTATGCCGAAACCGCCGGCTCACCTTGAAGGTCCCGTCAACGCCCTTCAAGGTCAGTACATACCGGCCGGTGAGCTGGCTGCTGACCTTGTCGATGCAGGCGGCATTGACGATGGTGCCGCGGTGGATCTGCCAGAAGGCTTGCGGGTCGAGTTCATTAGCCAGTTCACGGATCGGCTTGCGGATGAGAAATTCCTCGCTGCGGGTGCGCACCACCGTATACTTGTCCTGGGCCTCGAAGCAGCAGATTTCATCCACCGGCACCAGGCGGATGATGTCCCGGTCCAAGGTCTTGATCCATTTGAGGTAGGCGGGGGAGGAATTTGCGAGGCGGGATTCCAGGGCGTGCAGGGCGGCGCTGATTTCTTCGGGCAGAGGGGCGGGACGGGCAAGCCGCTCCTTCAGGCGCCGGACCGTCTGGGCCAACCGCTCCGGTTCCACCGGTTTCAGAAGATAGTCCACGGCCTCGTTCTCAAAGGCCTCCACCGCGAACCGGTCATAGGCGGTGATGAAGACGATGCGGCAATAGGTGGCCGCTTTGCGGGCCACTTCCATGCCGCTCATTCCCGGCATGCGGATATCGAGGAAGGCGATGTCGGGCCGCAGGGTCGTAATTTGCTCCAGGGCTTCGATCCCGTTTTCCGCTTCCGCGCAGATGGAAAGCTCCGGCCAGACATGGCCGAGTTGGCTCTTGAGGGAGCGGCGCAGCGGGGCTTCGTCATCGGCGATGATGGCGCGAATGGTTGTCGGCATAAGGTACCTCGATGATGGCCCGGACGCCGTTGGGCCGGTTTTCGGTGAAGCGCAGACGGCCCTTGTCGCCGTAAAGGGCGGCGAGCCGTTCCCGCACGTTGGTGATCCCCATGCCACCGGCTTGCGAATCCGTTGTAAACCCCCGCCCGGTGTCGGTCACGACGATCTCGACCGCGCCTTCGTTTCGGTGCGCGTGAATGGCTAAAACGCCGCCCTCGATTTGCGGATCGATGCCGTGGATCACGGCGTTTTCCACCAGGGGCTGGATGAGCATGGGAGCCAGGGGCAGGGGCTTCAACTCCTCGGGAATATCGATGGTGACCCGCAGCCGCCGGCCCATGCGGCCCTTCAGAATGTTCAAATAGGCGGCGACGAGTTCCAACTCCGCGCCCAGGGTGGTCTGGTCCGCGCGGGTCGTGGTCAGCGAAGCCCGCAGATACCGGGTCAGGTCGGTCAGCATGGCTTTGCCCGCGGCCAGGTCCGTGTCCAGCAGGCTGGCGATGGTTGAGAGGGTATTGAAGAGAAAATGGGGTTCGATCTGGGCTTGAAGAAGCTTGAGCTGGGTCTGAACCGTTTGTTTCTCGCTGGTCAGCCGCTGGATGCGTTCCTGGTCGGCCAGTTCCCGGATCTGCACTATTTCCCTGCGGGAGAAAAAGAAAAAGGCGATGACGCCGCCGAAGATCAGGCTCAGGACGACGGTGCGCACGGTGATCGCAGGCTGATGGAAGAAAGCGACGACCGGTACGCCGACGATCCAGCCACCGATCCAGCCGCCCAGGAGCCCGCCCAGTACGATGGCGATCCCCAGGACGGCGACGACGGATAAAGGGTGTTGAGGCCGGAATACAAAGAGGGCCGTGTGGCACATGGAACAGATGGAAAGCCCGATGGCTTGCGAGATGACAAAATAGGCCCAAAAGGAGTAGTCCTTGAGGATATAGGTCAGGATCCCGGCGATCAGGGTGTCGAAGATCGCCGTGTAGCCCATATCGATGAGAAAGGCCTTTCCGAGTATCGTTTCGTCTGTAGGGGTCATCTTAGAAATCATACTCTATTCCGGCCATAAACTGGTAGTCGAAAATGCGCCTGAATTCGCTGCGGTGGTCGCCGCGGTCGACCGTGGCGATGGCGAAGATCCGCAGGTGATCGCCCCCGTGCCATTCGCCGATGGTGGTGAGCCGGCTGGAACCGTCGTCGAGGTTGCGCGTCCAGCGCAGGGTGAGATCGAAAACCTCGACCATATCATTGTGAACCAATTGCAGCATGAGGTAATTCCGCCTGAGAAATCTAAGACCCGGTTCCGCCGCGGCAAAAAGCTCGCCAATGCCCAAGGCCGAAAGCGCTCCGCCGGCGTCCACGGCTTGGGCGGCCCGTTCCTGCAGGTCGGCATACCGTTCGGCCTCGGCATCATCGTAACCCGGACCGTAATAGAGGTATTCCGCCGTCAGGGTCGGTCCGGCGGCAAGGGTGTAGGATCCGCCGATCAGAAAGGCGCCGATCCAGGCCTGTCCCGGGTTTGCACCGGAGCTCATGGCAAGGCCCAGGGGATTGTCCGCCGGCTCGGCATAGCGGCCGAAAGGATGCTGCCATAAGGCGCCTTCGGCATAGACCAGAAGGGCATCCGACAGGGTCCTCCCGTAGAATCCGCCGAGGCTCCGGCCGCCGTCCTCGTCGCCGCCGAGAATCAGGCTGCCGTAGTCCTGGGTGCCGGTGTAGTCGATCTTGATCGCGTAGCGCCGCGAAAAGTCCCGGCCCGGCATCGACTGGCGGCCGGCGTCGGTGTTGCTGATGAGAGAAACGCTCCAGGTGAGGTTCGGCACCCAGACGGCGCGGGCAAAATCGGTGGTGTCCACGTCAAGCTTGGGGTTTTCCTTGCCGTTGTCCGTAAAAAACGGGTTGGAGAGGGAGGTCAGATAGGCCGGCCCCCATTGGAGGTTTTCCCGGCCGTAGGAGACGAAGAGGCTGTCGGTGGCCTGCCAGCGGGCCAGCCACTGGTAGATATAGATATGGGCGTCGGTTTGGGAGGAGCCGTCATGGATGCCCGTGGTCCAAGCCTCCCATCGGGTATCGAGCCGGGGCTGGAGGGAGAGTCGGAGCCGGTTCAAGTCCAGGGAAAAATCGGGCCGCAGGTCGATTTCGGCGGCCCTGCCTTTGATGTCCAGGATGCGGTTATCCGGATTTCCCGGTGCGTCGGCCGCTTCAGTGAGGGTCCCGAACCCGAGAGCCCTCATGTTGCAGGAGACGCCGTCGACAACCTGGTCGATCAGCCCGTGGCCCCATGCCGTGCTCCCGGCAGCCGCCGGCAGGGGGCACAGCAGCCACCCTGCGGCCATGATGGCGAGCAGTCGCTTCATGGATGTCCCCGGCTCAATGAACCAAAAGGTTCAGGTTGAAGGTCGCGTCCGGGATGGCCCGGGGCTGAATGTCCCTGTAGGCCATGACGGTCACGTTGTCCTTGATCACCGCGTCGGTAATGGTCATCCGCGACATGAAAGCATGGACCGCGCCGTCGGTCTCGACCCGATTTTCGTATTTGAAGCGGGCGGTCTTCAAAAGCTTCCCCGAGACCGTGTAGAACTCGGCCTTCATTCCCAGCGAGCGGGATTTGCTGACCCAGTAGCGGATCCGGTCGTAGGTGGCCTTGGGGTTCACCGCGGTGAGGTCCAGGAGATAACACATCTCGCCCGCCACTGCTTCCTCCCCGGTCAGGACGGCCCGGTAGTCCCGGGCGTAGTTGGTCGAGGCGATATCGCCGTTGGCGGCCCCGCCCATGAGCTTCTGGCGCGGGGAGATGGGGACCGGTTTGCGTAACCCCGGTTTGATGAACCACATGTTGCGGTCCAGCATGAGGAGCATGCGATTGCGGACCTTGGCCGGCGCGAGAAAGACCGCCAGGGTGTTGACACCGCGGTTCTTGATGCGGATTTTACGCTTCTGGTGACGGCCGTTTTCCGTGGATTGAATGTCTATGGTCCAAAGAATACCGTCGATGTTTCCGCGGGCCAGGTCGGCCCGGGCAACGATCGCCTTGACATCTACGGCGGCGCCGGTGGCGCCAGTCGCGCTCGCGGAGACGGCGCCGGACGACAAGCACAGGAGCGTGAAGACTAAAAATAGACGTTTCATGAAAAACTCCTTTCTTTTTTGCCTTTTAACTGTTCTTCCGGAAATCGGGTGCAGGATGCCGTTTCCGGATGGACACTACACATGGCCGAGGGCCTCGGCGATTTCCATCCGTGCCGCCCGCCTGGCCGGCAGCACCGCGGCGGCCACGGAAAGGATGGTCAAAAAGAGGGTAAGCCGCACCATGGCGCCGGGCAAAAGCGAGACGATCAGTGGCACCGGTGTGGAGAGCCCCGGCGGGACGTAGGAGGGGCCTGCGGCGTGGATAACGGCCCAGACGAGGATATTGAGGGCCGCTCCGCACAGGCATCCGAAAACGCCGAGCAGGGCCCCCTCGATGGCGAAGAGCTGGCCGATTCCCCGCCGCTTGACCCCCAGGACCCGCAGGGTGCCGATCTCCCGGGTGCGCTCCACCACCGACATGCTCATCGTATTCACCGTGCTCATGACCACGATGACCAGCACGATGAGAAAGATGAACAAAAAGATCATATCGAACATGCCCCGGACCTTGCCGTAAAAAACGGAGAGTTCGTTCCAGGTTTTGATTTCGCAGTGAAGACCGGCCGCGGCGAGGTTCCGGGATATGCGCGCACGGGCTGCCCGGGTATGCTGCCAGTCGTCCAGGAGCACCACAATGCGGTCGGCCCGATCGGTATCATAGAGTTTTTGGGCGTAGGCGTAAGGCAGCAGCAGGTACTTGTCGCTGGTGGCTTCGGTGCCGGTGTCGTAGGTGCCGTTCACCCGGATATCCAGGGCGTTCATCTGCCCGTCCAGGGTATTGGCCATGAGCACGGCGTCGCTGTCCGGCTTAAGCTGCAGGAGCCGGGCCAGTTTGTCGGCCATCAAAATACCATAGGGTATCCCGCCGTCCAGAGGCTTTCCGGTGACGGGCCGGCGCGCGGCCATGGGGCCGGCGATGGTCCGGTAATCGACGGGCACCACTCCCATGGCAAGAAAGATATGGGAGGTGCGGCCGTTGGAGACCAGACCGGAGATGCTGAGCTGGGGGGTAGCCAGGCGCACGTCGGGGTCGGTCTTAGCCACGGCGATGATCTTGCGGATCTCCTCGGCCGTCAGCAGCGTATGTTCCGGGTCGTTCTGGCCGTTTTCCAGCCAGCCCGTCTTGTAGATGGTGAGATGGCCCAGGCCTTCTCCCCGGATGGCCGACTGACGGAGCCCGTCATAGGTGTTGGCGGTGTAGCCCCGGAAGAGTCCTACGGCGGCAAAGCCCACGGCCACCGCAAGGATTGTCACCACTGAGCGGCGGCGGTTTTTACGGATGTTGCGAAAGGCGATTTTGATCCATTGGTTCATGACTGGCCCTCCCGGGACGCAGCTATGCGTCCGTCCCTGAGTTGGATCCGGCGATCCACCCGATCCAGCAACCGCTGGTCATGGGTGGAGAAGATGAAAGTTGTCCCCTGACGGCGATGGATCTCGCCCATCAGATCGATGATCTGCCGGGCCGTTTGCGAATCGAGGTTCGCCGTGGGCTCGTCGGCGATCACCAGGGCCGGGTCGTTGACAAGGGCCCGGGCCACGGCCACCCGCTGTTGCTGACCGCCGGACATCTGGTCCGGCCGGTGGCTCGCCACCGCGGCAAGCCCCACCGCGTCGAGATGTTCAAGGGCTTTTTTGCGGGCCTCGGCCATCGATGCGCCCTGAATCTGAAGGGGCAGCATGACGTTTTCCAGGGCCGTCAGCACGGGAATCAGGT
>JASFER010000263.1:0-8654 GCA_050124755.1 Desulfobacteraceae bacterium | reverse complement strand
TTTCGACCAGAGTGGCATTGACGCTCTTCTGAAGCACCAGCTTGACCAACAGGACAAAGAGGATGCCGGACAATCCGTGGCAAAGCGCCACCGCGTTGCCGAACAAGACGGCATCAACGGCTTTGCGCCGTCGGGTCAGCATATAAGAGAGCGCCACGGCTTTGCCGTGCCCCGGCCCGGCCGCATGCAGAGCACCGTACCCGAAAGCCAGGCCGATCAACAAAAACAGCGGCCGCAAGGTGTGCTCAGTCCTGACAATGGTCATCTGCTCGGCCATGTGCGTGCGGATTTTTTGCTGCCACAGCGCGATCTTCTCCAGCATACCATTTGATACAGCACGCGGCTCGGCGACTTCACCAGGGGATGGTTTGCCGGTGAACGGATTTTGGGCCTGGGCGAAGGTGGTGTTCAGACCGCCCAAAAGCAGGGCCAGAGCAATCCAGAACACCCACAACGGACGCCTGCCGGATCCGGATCGCCGGGGCCAAAGGGCGGATATTTTTGCATGCCATGTCTTACCCATTTTTCAACTGGAACTCCAATATCATCTCATAAGGTTGAACCATTCCGTTGTAATAGGCTTCCTCGGGATTCTTCTCGATTTTATGGGCCACTTTGAATTTTGTGCCGCCTTTGATCTGCACCGCCCCTGTTTCGGCAAATAGAATCAAGGTATAGAAGGTGGGATCATAGGGTGCAACGCGGATTTGCCTGGGCTTTCCGGCAGCACTTACATGACAGGGAACGGTGAACTCGTATATCAGGGCACCGCGGCGCATTCTGGCATTAAAATCAGTGACGAATTTTACCTCAAACGGCTGTCCGTCGATCTTGATATGCACAAAATAGCCGTGGTTGGCCAGAAAACTGAAGGCGCCTTTTTTAATGGATTGAACTTCGGACGGTTCCAGGGCGCCGTTGTGATTGCCATCGTAATCTTCAAGGATCATGGTGCTGAAAAACTTATCGAACACCCAGTTGACGCGTATTCCCGCCATTCCCTGGTCATCAAAAAGAACCGTAAAGCGGTTGGCGATGTACGTGTGCGGATGGGCGCTTAAATGCAGCGGCAAAAGCAAGCAACCAAAAATGCCGACCGCAATGATGAGGCAGAATTTTTTCTTCATAGGGTTTGTCCATCAATATGCCGATACAAGAAAAATTTGGAACCACTTCCAAGCGCTGATCTTCTGTTGCAGGTGGTCTAATATGAAATGGCGGGTGTGTCAATCAACCGATCACAGCGCCGGCCGTTCTCGGTGAAGGAAAGAAGGTCTTTTGACCCATTGGCGATTGCCTGTTCCGCGATTATGCCGTGTGGGATTAAACGATTTCTCGCGGTTTGAGACGGCGTTCCTCAACATGCTGGATCGGATCGTCCACCTCTAACGCAAGGGTTTCCATAGTATCATTAAGAATTTCATCGTTGATAAGATAGCCGGCCTGGTAAGTGAAAATGGCGCCACTTTGGCCGGGGACATAAAAAATCAGGTTTTTTTCAAGCTTCTTGTTTTCCACAAACATCACCCCCCTTATGATTGCCTACTATGCGGAGCGGAACAGGCATATGACCTTGTATCGCTATTTATAAATATAAGTACGAATGCATCTAGAAGCCATCTCAAAATCCTTTTTTTAAGATGGCTTCTGATTAGAAGTGGTTTCAAAACACTTAGGAGAGATAAAACGGACCATATCATCCTTGGCGGGTGTTGGAGACGGAAAAATCTTCCGGGATTTCGACGAAAAATTCGCTTCCCCGGCCCGGTTCGGACGCCACCCAGATGCTGCCGTGATGTTTTTCCACGATGCGCCTGGCAATGGAAAGTCCCAGTCCGGTGCCGGTATCCTTGGTGGTGAAGAACGCTTCGAAGATGCGTTTTTGGTCGGCTGCGGAGATACCGCTGCCGGTATCTTTCACGCTGATGCGCACACACCCGTTGACTCGTTTCCCGGTGACGGTGAGTTCTCCCCTGCCATCCATGGCATGCACGGCATTGAGAATCAGGTTGAGAAAAACCTGTTTGAGCCCTCCCAGGTCGAAATTGGCCATCAGCGGACTTTCCCACTGTTGGTTTACCTTGACGCCATATTTCAGGGCATTGTGGGCCAACATCAGGGTATCCTCAAAAGCCTCGACAACGTTGCCGATTTCGGGATGAAACGCTTCGTGGGCCGATGAAAATCCGCGGATATTTTTCATGAGGCGCTTGATGCGCTTTTGGCCGTTTTCGATGATGGCATAGTGGGTATCGATTTCGTCGCGCATTTTTTCCGGCGCAACTTTTTTGCGAAGTCTCTCCATGCGCTGCCGGAGGCTGTCGGCAAGTTCGGGATCGGCCAAGACGGTGTCAAATGCATCTTGAATTTGCATCAGGTCGCCGGCCACCATCCGGATGATCTCGGCGGCCCCGCTCATGGCCATTAAAGGATTGTTGATCTCATGGATCAATCCGGCCGAAATCTGGCCGATGGTGGCGATTTTTTCATTTTTGATGTACTGTTCATGCTTGCGTACACTCTCCAGAACTTCCGAAGAAGCCTCCAGAAACAGTTTTAAAAGATCAATACGGGACTCGGAAAGCGGCGGGCGGCAATCGAGCACCAGGAAGAACAGACTGCCCGATTTGTCCGCCAGGGGAAACACCATGATGTTATCGATCCAGCAGATGGTGTCGGCTTGTGCCAGACGCCGGCCGATCCGGTCCATCAGTTTTTGGATGGATGCGGCTGAAAGCGTGTCGGAGACCACTTCGATTTCGATTTTTTGGTCCGCCAACCTGGCAATCAGGCCCTTGTGCGCATCGGTGAGAAAAAGCAATTCATGGAGCATCACTTCGATGATCTCCTTTACCGATGTGACGCTCGGGGTTTTCAGGCGCCGCACCGAATCCAAGAGCCGTTCCAGGTACTTGCGGTGCCGTACGGCCTGACGCTCCAGAGCCCATTTTTGGGTCAACGCCAGCGCCAGCTGGCGGATTTCGTCGGGATCAAAGGGCTTTTTCAGATAGAGCAGCTTGTCGGGTGCGCCCACCCGGGCAACGATCTCCCGGCGCTGCTTGTCGGAGTACGCGGTCACAATGACGATTTCAATCTGCGGGTCCACCCGCCGAATCCGCCGGGCCGTTTCAAGGCCGTCCCATCCCGGCGGCATGCGAATATCGATGAACGCCAGCGCAAAGGGCCGGCCGTCTGCTCTGGCGCTTTTGACCTTCTCAAATCCCTCTCTGCCCTGCAGGGCCGTGGTGACGTCGAAATACTCCTCAGCGAGTTCTGTTTTTTCTCCCTGTTCGGGTTCGCCGAACAGCTCGGCCGCCTGCAGGGCCGCCTTCCGGGCCAAGTCGTCCATCTCTGCGTGTACGGGCGAAAGAATCAGGGTGTAGTCTTGCAGTACCGCGGGCTCATCATCGATGACGATAATACGCTTGTTCATTCTGCCGATCTCCCTGTTACCGGAATATGAATCACCACTTGAGCTCCCTTGCCGGGGCCCGGGCTGATCAGGTCAATATCTCCGCCCTGGGCCTTGATATAGTTGGCGGTATCGTGAAGCCCGAAACCGGTCTGGCGGCCCTTGGTGGAAAAATTGAATTGAAACACCTTTTCCTTGAGTTCCGCGGCCAGGCCGACGCCGGTGTCGCTGATGACCACCTCCAGATGGTCCCGGCCTTTGATGCCCACCACGCCGGTGGTCACCTTGATCCGTTTTTCGTTATCAGCCGGGGCCATGTCAATGGCTTCGTATGCGTTTTTGATCAGGTTGATGAAATTTTGAATCATCTTATTCTTATCTAACATCATGTGCGGTATGTTGGAAAGCTCGTATTCCATGCGAATGCCGCGCTTTTTGATGGAATCGGTGAGCATCTCCTCGGCATCCTTGATCAGTTCGTTCACGTTCACCCGGGTTTCAAACCCCCGCAGACCGGCATAGCGCTGCTGAAGGGTGATAATCTCCATGATATGGGCCAACCCCTTTTGCAAAAAAACCAGATGTTCGCCCAGGATCGCATTTTTCTTTTTGATCAGCTCGATGGTGGTGGCAAAATAATCGGTCAGCTTGCGGTGGCGATCCCCGGCCTCCGCCGGCCGCCGATCCACCTTTTCATCGGCTGTCAGCAGGTCGCGAATCTTGTTCAGGGCCGCGATCTCATTATCCACGGCCGCTTTTTCCAGATTCTCCAGCCGGACGTTGACCGAGTTGACGGCATTGCCGATATTGTGGAGCACCGAAACGGCCACTTCGGCCATTCCGGCTTGATGGGCGCTCAAGGCCAGTTGTTCGCGGGTCTGCTCAAGACGCAGATTGGTTTCCGAGAGTTCTGTATTGGCGATCTGCAATTCCCGGGTTTTTTCCGCCACCATTTGTTCCAGGTTTTCGGTATAGCGTTGGAGCTCGGCCTCCATCTCCATCATCTGTGAAATGTCGCGCACGGTGGTTTGAATGCACCTCTGGCCGCCGAACTCCACCATGCGCATGGAGACGCTGGCGGGAAACAACTTGCCGCTGCTGTCCTTGAAATTCACGCGATAACCTTCCAGACCGCCTTTTGCCTGCAGCTTTTTCAGCACCTGAGGCCGGTTCCTGTCGGCATAAAAGTCGTTGGCGTTGCGGCGGAAGAGCGCCGGCCGGGAGGGATACTTCAAAATACGCAAAAATGCGTCATTGGCCGAAAGGATCCGACCCTCCGGAGTGGTGATGCTGATGCCGTCCGGCGCGGATTCGAACAGGCCCCGGTATTTTTGCTCCGATTTTCTCAAATCGCCTTCCGCTTGGCGGCGCTGAACAATTTCATCGTCCAGCGCTTTGATGGTGGCTTCCAACTGCCCGGCATGTTGGGTGAGCAAAAGCTCCCGCTCCTGGTAATATTGGACGCTTTCCTTGAGGATATCGGGTGTAATCTTGAGTTGGGCAAGTATTTCGCCGTAAGCGCCGGAGAGCGCCGCCGTCTCCCCGGCGGTAAACAGGGCCGCCCGTTTCAGGGCCATGTGGGCGGTGGCCGCGCCCACTGCGCCGGAGAGACTTCTTTCCACCTCCTGGTAAAGATCGGCCAACTCCAGGATGGAGATTTGTGCTTTGCCTTCCAGGTATACGCTTTTTACCGCCCGATCCAGCAGTGCGGCCGCCCGCGGCCGGGGATAGTACTGGTGCAGCACGCTGAGGAAAATTCTCTTTTTTGCGGAGAATTCGATGGAGGCCTCTGCCGGCAAACCGGGGGCGGCGGCCAGCGGCTTGGCCGCGGCCAGGACAAATTGTTGGGCAAGGGCCTTTTCTTCGTCTTTTTGCTCAAACAGCAGCGAACCCAGCACATAGCCGCCCGCATTGAACAGCAAGGACCAGAAGACCGTGTGGGTCAAGGGCGGCAGCTCTGTCAGCCCGAAAAGCTGCTCGCAGCGCAAAAATCCCACCTGCCACGGCCCCTGCTCTACCCAGGCGGAGGAAATCCATCCGCTTCTGGCAAAAGCCGGCAGCAGCATGGTGTAAAACCACACGGCAAATCCGGCGTACAAACCGGCCAGGGCACCGGCTTTGTTGGCCTGACGCCACACAAGACCGCCTATTATGGCCGGGGCAAATTGCAGCACGGCGGCAAAGGAGATGATTCCCATGGCCACCAGCATGTAAGATTCCCCCAGCGTTCTTTCAAACCCGTACCCCATGATGATCACCAAAGCCACGGCCGCCCAGCGGCACATCAGCAGGTGTTGCCGCAAAAATCCGAGCCTCCGGCTGCGGGCGATAAACGGCAGCAGGAGGTGGTTGGTGATCATGGTGGCAAGGGTCATGGCACTGATCATGATCATGCTGGTGGCGGCTGAGAAGCCACCGATGAACACCAGCAAAGAGAGCCATTTTGCACCGCTGTGAACCGGTAAAAACAGGAGAAAGGTATCGGCCTGCTGACCTGAGAACCCCATCAGCAACCCGCCCATGGCCACCGGCAGGATAAAAAGGTTGATCAACACCAGGTAAAGGGGAAAGAGCCACACGGCCGTGCGGATGTGATCCTGCCGGACATTTTCCACCACCGTCACATGGAACTGCCGGGGTAAAAACAGCACGGCCGACATGGACAAGATCAAGTAGGTGCACCAGGTCACGTAGGGAAATTCATCAGCTCCTGCCAACCCCGCCGATTCCCTGAAAGCGGTATCGGCCGCCCGGTGCAGGATGTCACCGATCCCGGTGTGCAGGACATAGGTGATGAAAATGCCGGCGCAAATCAGGGCAAACAGCTTGACCAGCGATTCCACGGCTACGGCCACGATCATGCCGGGATGGCGTTCGGTAGGATCCAGGCGCCGCACTCCGAACAGGCTGGTGAAGACCACCATCAGAAAAACTACAATGGGACCCACGTGGGCACCGACCCATGATGAGAACGCCCCGTGCGCATCGGAGATCATGTCAAAAGTGGAAATAACGGCCTTGAGCTGAAGCGCGATATAGGGTGCGATGCCCAAAAGACAGAGCACGGTGACCAGCCCGGCCAGGTGCTGGGATTTGCCGTAACGCGCTGAAATAAAATCGGCGATACTGGTAATGCGCTGGGTGTTTTTAATCCGGACCAACTTGCGCAGCAAGGTCCACCCCAGGGCAAATGCCAGTGTAGGTCCGATATAGATCGCAAGAAAAAGCATCTCCGAGTTGGCGGCGGCGCCGATGCTGCCGTAAAAGGTCCAGGAGGTACAATATACGGCCAGAGAGAGGGCGTAGACCACGGGATGATCCGCCCGGTTGACGCCGGCATCGGATTGGCGTTCAACCCAACGTGCCAGGAAAAACAAGACCGCCATATAGGCACAGAACACGCATATGACCGAAACAGCGCTAAACATCTTCGGACCTGTCGGACGGCTTTGAATTCGTCATCCGAGCCACCAAATGGATAATCACCCACAAAACGGCGATAAACAAAATCCAAGTCACATAAAGGTAAACAAATAAGGGGGCGCAGCCCTTGACGGCGGCGATGGCGATCATCGGCCAGTTGAAAGCAATCAGACCGACGATGAATAAAAACACCTGGAGTATGAGTGGCTTATGTTCCATTTTTTCAGGTTTCGCCAATACTACCTTCTGAACCGGTCGGGACAGAGCCCGACCCTTCGAAAAACCCTCAAAACAAGGGACCGGAGTGATTCGCGTAGGGCCGGCCTCCGTGCCGGCCGGGTAGAAAATCCCACATCCTGCATGGAGATTATCTTATTATTCTTGAATAGCGCTTATGAAGTTTATCCCAGCCCGCTGGAGGCTGCAAGACGTCGTCGAAAAGATAGAAAGCCGATCAGGGCACATCCGGCCAGGCTTGCCCCGACATAGAAGGTGGCCGGTGCTCCGTATCGGTCCCACAGCCAGCCGGCTATCAAACTAGAGAATAGCATAGCCATGCCAATGGCTAAACTGAAAAATCCAAAGGCTGTGCCTCTAAAATCGTGGTGCGATGTATCCGCCACCATGGCGGACAGCAATCCCTGTGTCATCCCCATGTGCAGGCCCCAGATTGCAGCTCCGGCCCAAACGTGCCAGCCGGCTTTGGCGACGGCAAGGGTCAGATCAGACAGGATTAAAAACCCCAGTCCAGCCGCCATGAGTGCCCCGCGGCCCAAGCGGTCGGAAAGGTGCCCCACGGGAAAAGCTGTCAGGCTGTAGAACACATTCATAATGATCATGATGACCGGAACCGCACGGGTGGTCATGCCCACATCTTTCGCGCGCAACAGCAAGAAAGCCTCACTGAAACGTGCCAGGGTGAATAGGGCGCCAAAAGCCACCACCATCCAATAGGCGGATCCAAGATTGGCGATATGGCGAAAACGCATCATTCGAGGCGATGTTTTTTCCGCAGGCGCTGACGGCTCCCGAACGGCAAGGGCAAGCAAGGCAACAGCGCAGCCACCTGGAATAACGGCAATCCAGAACACGGCCCGGAAGCTGCCGTCGGTGGCCATCATTAACGCCAAAGCCGACAGCGGCCCTAAAATGGCCCCTGCAGTATCGAGCGACTGCCGCAGGCCATATGCCGCGCCGCGCTGATGCGGTGATGCAGCGTCGGCGATAAGGGCGTCGCGCGGAGCACCGCGCACGCCTTTGCCAATGCGGTCCAGAAACCTTGCCGCAAAAACAAGCCCCACACCGGTCGCCAGCGCAAACAACGGTTTGGTCAACGTGCCCAGGGCATAACCGGCAAGCGTCAAGGCTTTTCGTTTGCCCAGCCGGTCGCTTAAGGCACCGGAGAAAAAGCGGGTCATCAAAGCGGCGGCTTCGGCAACCCCTTCTATCAAGCCGACGGATGTAACGCTGGCTCCCAGTACCGAAACCAAAAACAGCGGCAGCAAACTATGGATCATCTCGGAAGAGATATCCATAAACATGCTGACGAAACCAAGCGCCCAGATTGTCCTGGGAATGGTTGTCCATCTGCCTTTGGCAACCCTCATACGGGATGGCTTTCAGTTTGAATCGAAGAATTGATGTTCTATGCTACTCCGGCCACCAGCCTGGGTCAAGCGCAGCGGTGTCAACGCAGCAATTCTAACTGAACAGTCAAATTGCCATGCATCCGCTGATCATGGGAGGATGAGGCCCCAGATGGATTAAAGGGACTATCGATTTAAACGTTCGGCGGCCAAATTTCGGACAAATCTATCAA
>JASFER010000262.1:0-8679 GCA_050124755.1 Desulfobacteraceae bacterium | reverse complement strand
GGGCAAAAATACCCTAATTAGAAAAAAGCAGGCAGGTAAAATGATATCCTGCCTGCAGTGAACTATTGAGGCTGTTGAGATGATATGCCCAAACGGTAAGCGCAAAACATGGCAAAACCGCAAATCGTGGATATTAATCCGGGGAAATGAAGGAGTATGCCGCCATGATAAAGCCGGTCCAGAAAATCGCCGTGCCGATTGATTTCAGCCCATTTTCCAAGGCAGCCGTCTCCTATGCCGCCATCCTGGCAAAATTTTTCAACGCTACGATGGTCTTGATCAATGTGATTGACCAGCGGGGGTTGGACAGAGTCATACGCTTCAGTGGTGGTCCAGCTTTCTTCAACTCCGATCGCTTTGAAAAAAAACGCATAGCTGATCGCATGAAACGGCTGCAATCCATAGCAACCGAATTAGAACAACTGCGAAAGAAGAAACTAAGGGCTGGGAGTGGTGAAATTCTTTCGCTGTAGATGCCTATCTGACGCGGCTTTGAACTAGCCTATTGCGTGATATTGCAGGAATCGGTTCCGCACCTCATATCAGGCTTTAAATAATGTCACCACAAGTTGTTGTCAGGAAAATCCATAGCGGCAACAAAGATTTCGTCAAAACCGTGGTGCAGCGACAGCTCCACGTGTTCCACCTGGTCGGCAATGGCTTTGAGCTGTTGCCAATTTTTTTTGGACAACAAGGCCATGGCAGCCCCGGCGGCAGCGGCATTGCCCATGGTGACCACTTTCCCGGGATCCACGATGGGTATCAGGCCGATGCGCATGGCGCTCAAAGGGTGTACATAGTTTCCCAGGGCGCCGGCCAGGCAGACCTGATCGATGTTACCGGCCGTGATGCCCAACTGTTGCATCAATATCTCAATGCCGGCGGCCACGGCACCCTTGGCGAGCTGCAGTTCACGCACATCCAGCTGGTGCAGCAAAATGGTGCGGCCGTTAAAACTCGCCTCCGGCGAAGCGACCAGAAAGTGATGAATATCGCTCTCATTAGAGCGAACCAGGCGGGAGGCGAAGAGATTACCAGCTTCATCAATCTGCTTGGGCCCGATTAATCCTTCCGGGTCGATCACACCAAAATGCAGCAGTACGGCCACCAGGTCCACCAGTCCGCTGCCGCAAAGCCCCTTGGGGTTGAGGTTGCCGATCACTCGGTACCTGAGCTGCTGATGATCAACGTAAACGCTTTCGATGGCGCCGGATTTGGCGATCATGCCGTGGGTGATGCGCGCGCCTTCAAATGCCGGACCGGCAGCCGCCGAACAGGTCAGCAGCCGGTTTCGGTTGCCCAGAAAGATTTCGCCATTGGTACCCAGATCGATCCCCAGGATGATCTTGTCGTCTTGTTCGGCAACACCGGACGAGAGAATAAACGCCATCAGGTCGCCGCCGATATATCCGGATTTGGACGGCACCACATACAACATGGCGTCCGGGTTCAGATCCAGCTCAAGCAGGCGGGTGGGGAAGGTCACGCCTTCGGTGACCACCGGGACAAAGGGGGCTTCGGCGATGCCGCTGGGATCCAGCCCCAGCAGGATATGCTGCATGGTGGTGTTGCCGGCCGCTACGGCTACAAAGATATTTTGGGTCTCAATGCCGCCGGCCTCGGCCAGTCGGCGGGTGATGGCATTGAGATCTCTGATCAGCAGCCGGCGCAGTCGCTGGAGTCCTTTTTTTGATTCGCGGATATACTGAATACGGCGAATGACATTGCTTCCGTACTGTGTTTGGGAATTCAAACGGGAGATCACCCCCCTTTCACGGCCCTGCTCCAGATCGATCAGTTTGCCTACCAGGGTGGTTGTGCCGATGTCGAAGATAAGGCCGAAGCGGCCGTTGGGACTGCCTTGGGGCGACCAGGCCAGCATGCATCTGCGGTGCAGCAAGGCCTCTCCGCAAAACCCTGTGCTGCGCAGCCCGTGATACAGGGACGACAAACAGCTATGGGTGATTTTCAAATCCGTATATAATGGTCCCAGCGCGTTGCGCACTCGGTTGAAATCGGAAGCGGCATCGTGCAGATCCGGCGGCTTTAAGGACAACGGTACAATGTCCAGCAAGGGGTCGATTTCGATCTCTTGCTCAAAACCATGCTTTAAAATCTGGAACATGTCGCCGGCATCGTGCTGCACGCTGCTGTGCACGACAAGGGTTTTTTTGATGCGGGTTTGGCAGGCCAGCCGGATACCGCCTTCCAGTTCAGCTGGCGGCAGCAGTTTTCGCTCTTGTTTACCGGCAGGGCCGATGGGAGTGACGATCCGAACCTTGCATTTTCCGCAGGTGCCCAATCCGCCGCATTCCGAACTCAGGTCGAGATTGGTCTTCTGCAAGGCCTCGAAAATGGTTCTTCCATGTTTGACACGGACCCAGATATCGTCCGGCAGGATATTGAGCCAGTTGACTTTTTTGTTCTTGGCAGGGGGCGGTGTCCGGTATGGGCGTCTTTTCTTTTTTGCCTTCTTGTTTTTTTTCATAGCTCAAAAAGATTCTTTTTCTTGAGGTATGATATCAAATCGGTATAGTCGGCATTCTTAACCGTATAGTCCAAAGACAGCAGTTTGGCAATGCGGCGGACTTGGGGTTTGACAAGCATAGGAGCGGAAAATCGTCGGTAACGCCGACGATAAACCAATTATCCTGTCATGATTATGAAATTTGAACATATTCGTATCGACCTTGGATTAAAAGGAAAAGTCTCGTCTCCCAAAAAGCTTCCGGAGCTGCTAACGGATCAGGAGCTAATGAACCTGTACAAGGCAGTGTGGAACGCATCCAACAGGACCCATGTTGTGATGATCAAGCTTCTTTTGTATAGCGGCATACGCAACTCAGAGCTTGCCAATTTGACATTGCAGGACGTAAATATAAACGAACTGACAATAAGAATTGATGAGGGAAAGGGAAAACAGGACCGTTACATTCCTTTTCCTGTTTTTTTCCAGGGCGAGATTGCTCAATACATAGAAAACCAGAGAGCACGGCGGGCAAAGTATTTGTTTGAAACTAATCGCCAGGATAAGTTCACAACGCGATGGATAAGAAAAATCATTAAAAACTATGCTATAGAAGCGGGTATCGACAAAAGGATTTACCCACATTTGCTTAGACACCAGTTTTTAACCTATTTGACAACAACAATTGTGTATTGGGGCTGATCAATCAGGATATAAATAGCCACTAGTGGGGATTGCACTTTCATTAATAAGAGCCTATACATTTCATCATGCGAAAAAGTTGGGTTTAGTACTACTTGACCTGTAGATATAAATCTCAAAAAACGATATCGCCGTGATTGTCAGTTTGAAAATCAGGGCGGTTTTCAGTTTTGATCACTTAGTTGCTCCTCCGTGTTACACCCCGCACACCACACCTTCGCATATTGCATCTTTTAAAATTGGGACCATGTCTTGAGTGTCGATTTGCATTGCAAGCCGCAGGGTTGCAATTAAAATTCGCCAGTCAGGGCAATCATAGGAGATGACATGCGGATTTCGCCGATGATGCGCATCGGCGTTTAATTGCCGAAAATACCGTAGCAGGGACACTGTATCCTTAATCAGGTTTTCAATTCTCAGCCTTGTTCCAGGAAGATTTTGCTGCTGGCCGATGCCATCATTGTTGAAAGGGTCCATCATAATTAGGCCTTACAGGACGGGGAGGAAATATGGCCAAGATTGTCATAATGGACGATAACAGATCGACCAACGTCTTGCTCAAAAGGGCGTTGGAGTGTGAAGATCACCAGGTTTGCCTGGTTGCAAATTGGCAAGGATTATCGGCAAACATTAAGGATCCGGGCATTGATCTGGTATTGATCCATCAGGAAGATTCCGAATGGACGGCTTTCAATCAATTCAAAATCACCCATCAAGATATCCCCGCCATGCTCTACGTTATGCGGGATTACAGTTTGACCGGCACGGTTTGGATTGTCAAAGCCGTGCAAGAAGCACTGGCCCGGATAAATAAGCTTGTTGATCCCCCCAGGCTATGGAATTGGGACACATGCTGCAAGGATTCAGGTATGAGTTACCTTGTACCATAAAAAGGAGATCCACATGTTATACTCATTTGTTTATCCTGAATCGAGTACACAATTTCGGGAAAAAGGGAACCCGAAACCCACCATCAAGATGGACGGGACATCAGGTGATTATCATGTACTTGTTGTTCACCACCACCCGGGCACCCTGCATATGATGGCGGCAATGTTTCGCAAACTCGGATACCGTGTCGCCACCGCCTTCGACAGCACCAAAGCGCTTCTATATTTTTACCGCATTCCCTGTGATCTGCTGTTCACCGATTTGGATATGCCTGTGCTCAATGGATACCATCTGGCACGGCTGATAAAAAAACACAGCCCCCAAGCCAAGGCTGTGGCCATGACGTGTTGCTGTCAGGCTGAAGTTGCTGACCTTATGGTTGACGGCATCATCGATGGATGGCTTTTCAAGCCATTCAAAACAAATGATTTCAAAGATACACTTGCCGATATCGGTCTGCCGGTGGCGCATCACACCTGCTAAAGCAAGAGGCAAAAACGATCACAGGAAAGAATATTAGGTCTACAAATAGCAAGTCCCCCGCATACATAATGGAGGCTTCATGAATAACACCACAAGTGCCACCCACGGCATTGAATTGTTGGTGGAAAAATGCCGCAACGAGTTCCGGCGTCCTGAAAATACGGATTACTACACAGAGGACGATTACAAAGAGGCTGAAAGAAAATTTGTTAAATTTTGCTTGAACGGCAATTCTGATCATTGAATGCCGTGGCGATAATGTGTTCCGGAACAATTTAAAGGATATAAAGGTTATGAATTTAGATAAACGATCAATTGATGCCCTCCAAAAATGCGAACTGTGTGAACAAAAGATGAATCCTACGGTGAAAATTCACAATATTATTTTTTAATACCTAAAAAAGAAGGAAATCATCATGGAAGTATCTGTCGCAAGGGTTATTCAAGGTTTGGAAGAGCTTTTTCCGGAATGCCAGGGAACTCAATTGTCATTGGAAACGCTTTTAGCCGATATGCCGGAGTGGGATTCCATGGCTGCCGTGAATTTGCAGACCTTTCTGCTTCAAGAGTATGAGGTGGAAGTCCCCCTGGAGTTACTGGCGGACGAAACCAGCCTTCGGGAAATCATCACATTTTTGGAAAATCCATCGGCATTTGAGTCAACATATTGAGCCCCATGAATCATGGTATCAATCCTATATGAACGGATCCGCCCATTTTTTGGGAAGGGAAGCTGTATATGAATATCAAGGAACTGATCCACTCTATGGTAGGGCCCAATAATTTCACCATACACTTCTAAAGGAGGAAAATGATAATGGAAACCAACCCAATTACAAAACAGGTGCTTGATTTTCAAAAAGGCGCTTTTTCCAGCTGGTACAGTGCCATGTCTATCTTACAAGAACAAGCCGCCCTGACAGTGGACACCCTGTTGAACCAGGCAGGTTGGATTCCCGATGAAGGGCGCCGGGCGATGTTAAGTTGGGTAAGCGCCTGCAAGAATGAAGGCGAACGCTATAAGGCTTATATGGAAGAAAGCTTTTCCGGCCTTGAGAAGTATCTTGCCCAGGAGATAAAGGCCGCACCGGTCAAATCCAAAAAGCCCGTCGTTGAAACTAAAAAGGCCGCATCTGCCAAAACCGAAAAACCTGCCGCCGAAGAAAAAAAGGCCGTATCAGCCAAAGAAACAAAGTAAGCTGCATAATAACCCTTTTCCAAATAAGGAGAGATGGCCATGGAACAAAAACAAGTGATCAAACAAATGATGGATTTCAATCAAGCCACATTCAACAACGTCTTTGAGGCAGCGGTCCTGCTTCAGGATCAGTTCGAGAAAATAGCCAATACGGCATTGGATCAAATCCCCGGTCTGCCGGCTGAAGGACGCAAGGCCATTGAGAGTTGGGCAAAGGCCTTTAAAAAGGGCCGCAAGAACTTCAAGGCGCAAATGGACAGCGGTTTTGAACAGGCTGAGAAGCTCTTCGTTATCTAATGCCGATCGGCCTCCGAATTTGGCCCGCTATGGGCATTCAAAGTCGGACCGCCGTAATGAATGACTGAACGAAAACCTTAACTTTCACCCCCAACCCCGCTCGCCAGGAGAGGGGCGTTTTCGTTCAGTCGCTAATTGGTCGAGGGCTTTTTACCATATCTGAAACGATTATAGCGATTTCGTTCCATGGCTTGCCAAATCTTAGAATGATGACTATATTCAGAGATTATAAAGCTGTATGGCGTTATGTTTGTGATTTTCCCGCAGTGCGTTGTGCCCCTTGCCGGTTCCTTTCCAAATCAGTTAAAGTGAATGGTTGGTTTTGCCTGCTTATGATATTTTTTATAAGCCCTCAGCTTTTTGTTTCATTTTATCAGCTGATCTGCATGAATGATGGATCAGCCACAGATCAAGGCTAAGCCATGAACGAATACAAAGAAACCGACATTGTCAAAGATGCCCAGCTCAATATGGGGCGGGACCATTACTTTAAAAACCGGTTGGAGGATGACCGGCGCCGTGAGCCGAGCCAGGGCTTTACCTACATCAGCTCAGTGGGATGGATTGACCGCCGTGAAAAACTGCGCAGAAAAGATGACCCTTTTTATTAAAGATATCACCAAGTTTGTTCGGCATCCTTCAGCTTTAAGTTAATTGCGTTTACGATGCAATAATCTCCGTCTGGTGAACTCCATGAGCCATCAACAATCCCCGCTGTTATAGAAATTGTGGCCATTTCGCCGGCCCTTAGCCCAACTGCAATATCACCATTGTCATCAACCGATCCCCAGCCGACAATTAAGGTGTCGAAAACGCCTTCAGGGGGATCAATTGGCGTATCAATAGCGGTTCCGAATCCAATATGCCCCTGAGACTTGACATTAATATTACCCGTTGTGTCACTTATGAATCGAACATCACCAGCATCATAGAAACCCATCCATCTGCCGGTATATCGGCCGTTATAAATCCCCGCAAATTGCTGGGTGCCTGATTGTGCCTCTTGGGTATCATGATCATGATGAAACACTATTGAACAAAATGGGCAATGAGGCCTGTTTCGAGATAGGCACTGTTTCCTACTAAAAACTATCATTCTGATAACAAAAGCAGTGAAGATACAAAGATTGATAGACACACCCGCGCCAAGCCTTTAATTTGATTATATATTCAGAATGTTGCCCCCTTTCCGCATTGGCATGCAAACTGCTTCTCCTGACTCATAATCCAATGAAGAGGGTACCACTTTCAGGGCGATGGTTCCCTATTAATTGTATAGAAAAATAATAATTCAGAAAGGAGCGATAGTGTCATACCACCAGCTTGAGAAATGTTTCGGCATTACTGCCGTACAAATGGGTTTGATAACGGCAACTCAGCTCCATGAAGCGATGACGGTCCAATTAAATGAGGATCTGCACGGTATGGAGCACCGCCTGATCGGCCAAATACTGCTTGAAAGGGAATATACCACCTCTGCTCAGACCAGAGAAGTCCTCAGGCAAATGGGACTGCCCACCCGATTCTGCCTTTCCGGCCATGATGTAAGCATCTATTCACAGAAAGCGGAAAGGGTCACAGAAAGCGGAAAGGGACGTTTTTTATCAACAACAACCCCTAACTTTGGAGAAGCAATGAAACATGACATCTTTTTTGTTGATGATGAGTCAATGTTTGATTCAATGCAAATATCCAAAAACCATTATTGCGACATCTGTCGTAAAAAGGGTTCATTCGAACAGATTCAAATGCATCACTCTTTTTACATGTGTGCACGATGCAAGCATTGGTATGATCTGCTTCCCGGTGTGCTTATTCAGAGCCTGCGAAGATTTATAACAGGTAATGTTTCATGAACGCCATAAGCGGTTGTCACTGCCAATTTGATTGGCTATACATTGAAAAGCAAGACGGTGGAAACCATTCTTTATGCCGCCCCCATGCACGATATCGGCAAGATCGGAATACCCGACAAGATCCTGTTAAAGCCCGGCAAACTGGTTAAAAAATCAATTTAAAACACCCCATATAAAAAGTGATAAAGCAGCATAACTCCCCCTGATTTTTCACCATATGTGTCCAGGGATAATTGTTGACAACTAATCAATTTATCTACATAATATTACAGAAATATTCAAATGTCGCCTCTCGCTTGATTTAGTAATCAGACGCCATATATCGAATGCCATTCAATTGAAAACCTGAAGAATTTCTGAGTATTTATGCTAAGGCTGCCCGGTCCCGAGGGTAGTATTGAAACCAAAAAATCTTTATCTGCAGTGAAGACCATACCATGAACATATGTGTTCATGATCGGTCTGCTGTGAATATTTTTAAGGCCGCCGGAAACACTATTAGTTGGCTTTTGGGCGTAATTTTTGTCTGAGCTCAGCTGAAGTTATCTATCTGTTATGAAGACGATTGGCCGCTTACCTTTCAATTGAAGCAATTCCCACCCCGCCCTGCCCGAATCTTTAATCGGCTGAACAACGAAGAAATCCGGCGCAAACCGGCATCATCGCATACATGCCGTGGAGGACCCCATGAACAGGCAATTTGTTTACACCGGCACCGTTGGCGCGTTGGTCCTAATTGGGCTTTTTTTTGCCCAGAGCTACAGCTACCTTCTATTCCATAGCCT